>PMTB01000126.1:0-3739 GCA_003167475.1 candidate division FCPU426 bacterium
CCGGTTTGACCACTCGCCGTAATCAAAGTTGGAGTTGTCAGATGGCCCCGGATCAGACTCAAAGGTAAGAGTTATTGCCTGTCCCGCGTAGGTTGTGAGGTTTAAGCTCTGGTCGTTCCACACGGTTGAAGCGGTGTTATTTGAATACAACGCGATCCCGTTCACTTTTACCCTGAAAGTTATGCCGTCCGAACCTGCCGCGCCCGTATCGCGCATGGCATATGAAAACGCAAGCTGTATGTTTGACGAAGACGGAAGATCCAATATAAAATTCTGGTCCGTGTTCCCTACCCCCGTCATCCATGCGGGTTGAAGCATCCACCTGTTCCTGCCCGCCTGAACGCCGTCAGGCCCGCAGCTTAAACCGGTGAAATCCTCGTTGATACCTGACCAACCAAAAGGCATTGACCCTGTGGGACCGCTGCGCAGGGCGTATGTGACCGAATACCATGAACATGTTTCAAGGCTCAAATTTGAGTTGTCAGGGACAGGAAGGGCGCTGCCCGGGGCTATGACTAAGGCGTACGAGCATGAAAAAATCACAAAAAAAAACACGGCGCAAATAACCTTTTTCATTCACCACACCTGATGAAAAATTATTTAAGATGACGCCATTATTATACAGCGGTTTCAGGCGGTAATCAACCCGATTAGTGCGGCGGGTAAGTAACTTTCAACTATTAACTCGAGGTCTGGTACACATACCCTTATATTTGATAACACTAAAATCCAAAATATTTTATGAGTAGATTGTTACCAGCACCGTCCTGGCCGTTTAATTTATCCTGCCTACTTCAATATAACAAGCACCCCGGCCTTTGAAACCGCAATGTCGTTGTTATCCGCCCTTGCCGTCACAACCATGTAATATATGCCGGGCGACAAGCGACTTATCCTGTCTTTCGCTATTGCCGCAGTGTAACCCTGCGTATTCACCGCGCCTATATACTCTTCCAGGATAAGGCGGAATGACACCGTATATATCCTGACCTTCATGTCATTGGCCGGCCGCGTTATGGTCATTTTTATATTCAGTCCGGAAGTTAACGGGTTGCAGGGGTTCGGGTATATGACGGTGTCCTCTATTTTAAGTTTTTCATCCCAAACCGGCGTGGGCATGGGTATGATAGTCTGCGTTATTGTGGCCGTAGGAAGTGCTGTTAATGCCTGCGTGGGTACGGCCGTCTCCGACGCGGTAAATGTCAAAGTTAAAACTACAGTACTTGTCTGCGTAAATGTATCTGATATTGTAAATGTCGGCGACTGCGTGGGCGTGTCCGTAACTGTCCACGCCGGATTGACCGTGTCTGTCACAGTGGGAGTCCCGGTGACGGAAGCGGTTTCAGTTATGGTCAACGTGCATGTAAAAGTCTGCGTGATTGCCGGAGTTGTTGTGGCGGTTATGGTTTTGGTTTGGGTAAATGTCGGCGTATTTACAGGGGTACGCGTGGCTGTAAAAGTGGATGTGTTTGTCTGCGTCTGGACCGGGGTTGCCGCCGGCGTACCCACCGCTTCCTTCCAGACCCCGCCGCCGAATGTTGTGACATATGTAAAATTAGTGTCGAATTTCATGCGCTGAATCGAGGCGAACGGTATCCCGGTCACGCGCGCCCAGGTTAATCCGGAGTCCGGGCTTTTGAACAGGCCCTGGTTCTCCGTGCTGAAATATACATTATTTGTATTACCGGGGTCTATTGACGGCGCGAAACCGTAAGGGGTGTGACCAACGGGCATTGCCATCGCGGCCCAGCTCGTGCCGCCGTTAATCGTCTTCCACAACCCGCCGTCGGCATAGCCGCCGCCATCCTGCGAAGCTATGAATATTATATTCGGGTCAAGCGGGTTGACGTCAAAATCCGTCGGGTATTTCAGGGCGTGGCCGCCGAAGTTCAGGGCTATGTTCGTCCATGTCGCGCCCTGATTTGCGGAAACAAAAAGCCCTCCGGCGTTCGTATAAGATTTTTGCGCGCTTAACAGGCAGTAAAGTTTTCCTCCGGATATTTTCAGCGAATATACATCGTGGTTTGTCCCTATCGCGACCGGAGCGCACGCGGCCCAGCTTGAGCCTGTGGCGTCCGTGGATTTATACACGCCATTACCCCATGAGGCCGCGAAATAGATATTATTCACGGGATCAAAAACAATTGACGTCGTGGGCGACACAGGCAGACCCGTGGAACTCGGCGCCCATGTGGTACCGTAATTAATTGACTTTACCACCCCGCCGCTTCCCGCCCTTCCCAGCGGCCAGCTGTGGTCTATGTCGTGCAGCCCTCCCACAGCCGCCAGTATGGTGCCCGCAGTCGGGTTAAAAGCTATCTGATAAAATGTGTTTGTCCAGTTCTGTGAAGCCGTTCCTTTGCGCGCCGTGTCATACCATGTCAGCCCCGCGTCAGTGCTGCGCGCAAAACCAATATCCGTATAACAAATATAATGATAGTTTTGGTTGTTAGGGTCTATTTCATAATGCCAGGCGTTTGTCATCTCAAGCCCGCGTGAGGCCCACTTTTGCGCCGCCGCCCTTGGCGCCGTATCAGAATATGTGGAATAAGCCTCCTGCCATGTGGCGCCTCCGTCATTGCTTAGTATGGTCTCGCCGAGATTCGTGAACATGACTTTGCTCGAGTCCGACCCGCAGGCCCCTATCATGGTATTGGGCGCGCCCCATGAAAAACTTAAATCATAACTTATCCAGCCAAGCGAGGCGTTCGGCGCCGGCGAGGAATCCGTAAAAACCCGGTTCCAGGACGTCCCCCCGTTTGCGGTTTTCCAGATGGAGCGGTCGGAACCGATGGTGGAATAAGCGGATGAAGTATCGCTGTCCGCGCAGGCAAGCATGGAAAAAGAATCCGCGTTGGAAGAAAGCGTCCAGGCCCCGCCGTTTGTCGAAGTATAAATATAATAGTTGTTCCCGTCAATGTCAAAAAGCCGCGACCCGGCCGCGGTGCTTGCCCCGCAAAAACTTAATGAGTTTGTAGAAGGAAGCCCTGTATTAAAAACCGCCCACGTAGCGCCGTTGTCTGCAGACCTGTATATCCCGTTATCCCATGACCCGGCGTAACATACCCGGTTCCCTGCAGGGCTCGACTGGTCTATCATGAGCCCGTGAATATATCCGCCGCTTCCACCCGGCCCAGAAAATGAAGCGCCTGCGTCAGTGCTGGTATAAACCCCTGCCTCGGTACCCACGAGCATGAGGTTCGCGTTGGCGCGGTCGAGGTAAATGACTGTGACCCGTGACGCGCCCCAGGCAGGCGCCGCGTTAAGCACGGACCATGTGACACCGGCGTCATTGCTGACCAGCAGCTGCGGGGGATTGTTCTGACTGTCCTGCTGCGCGCCATACCCGTAGATAATATTCGGATCAGAGGGATTATAAGCCATCGCGCACATGAACCCCTGGTTAAAACCGTAGTCGACATTCGCGGATATCTGGTAAAAATCGAGCATGCACCAGTTATTTCCGCCGTCAGCGGAACGGTACCACCCGGACATATCAGACCCGACAAAACGCAGGTTGGGGTTCAAAGGCGATATGGAAGGAGCGTATTGAGCCCCGCCCCCGCCGATGCCGACGGGAAGCCAGACGGAAAAACAGGAAAAGGGGATGAGGAAAAATATCATCATAAGGAAGATGTTTGATATTTTAGGATTGAATTTTATCATAATGCCATTATACCAATAATAAGGCGGTTTATCAAAGGCTTTTGATTTAATCGGCATTTGTAGAGAGGGGGGT
>PMTB01000126.1:3748-6188 GCA_003167475.1 candidate division FCPU426 bacterium
AGGGAGCAAGCCCCCTCTCTACGAAATCATGTTTAAAGCACTTCCTGCTTCATCATAACCGTATTCACCTTCACCTTAAATCCAGCAAAAAACATGAAATATATAACGGAAACGCAGATGCCTGCGAAGTACACCATACGCCCGTTTTCCACCCCTGAAAAAAACAGTTGATAAACATTGCTAATAAATATGAGGGCCATGATTGCTTTTGCGGTCCAGCCTGATATGCCCTGAAGTAAATTTGAGAAATCCCTGTTTTGAGTAGATTTTTCCCTTTCTTTACGGTTCACCACAAAAGTGAACCCCATATTCCTCATTACCTGCAGCATTGCCGCCCCTGCTCCCAATATCATCACTGCGTGTTCCAGTCCCGGCTTTTCCATGTTCTCTTCCTCCTCAAGTTGTGTATGCTTTATCTTGATGTTATTATACACCCTGTATACTTTTTGTCAAGTAAAAAACATACATTTTGTATGTTTTTTTTAGCGGAATTATACAGGGCCTTGATAACACAACTATCGGGCCGTAAATTTACATCATCACATTTTAATACATAAAATTATTATCATGCACCCTTGCCTGGTTCATTAAAAGCGCCATGTTTTTCAGCGTTTCACGGACATCCTGGATATCAGCGAACTCTATCCTGGACGGGGCCGGGGTGTCCGCGAGCATGCCGGCGTTCTGCAGGACCTTCCGGTATTCAACCCATTTTTTTATATTTGTCCCCGAGAACATGAACTCCTTGTTTTTCACCTTCATGAAGTTCAGCAGCGCCCTGTTTCGCAGGGATATTGCCCCGTTATATTCCACATATTGCCCGTTATCTATCACCGCCATATCCGCCCTGCACTCCAGATAAAGTTCGTCAACATAACTTCCCCTCTGCTGGCTCTTTATCTGGCCCAACCGGGACTTGAAGTAAACCGCGCCCATCAGGGCGGCCGCCGCGACGATCACCAGAAAATATATGAACAACTGACCTTTTTGGGACCTGAATAATTTCATTATGACTCCCGTATGGCTGGATATGTTATTGCCATATTATACAACTTTTTGTCAATAGTTCCATCCACTTTGATAATTTGCGGGGATATTCCTGCGGCAGATCACGGGCTTTTTTTGCTATTGCGGTCTTTTGGCGAAATTCTCTCCCCAAACCTGCGCCCTTTTTTTTGATTCATCTATCTGTTGCTTTGTCATGCCTTTGACCGTGGCGTCAAGCTGCTTGCTGAAATACTCCTTATCATCGCCCTCCGGGAACGCTTCGAAGACGAGCCAATACCACTTGCACGCCTCAACCATGTCCACGGGGCCGCCTTTGCCTTTTTCAAGCAGGAACCCAAGGCTCATCTGCGCGGCCTGGTTGCCCTGCTCAGCCGCGAGGCTGAAATATTTCCTCGCCTTTTTATAATCCTGCTGCACGCCTGTGCCGTTCATATATAATTCGCCGAGCTTGCGGCGCGCCTCCGGGTCGTTTTTGCCCGAGGCTTCCTCAAGCCAGCTAAGGGATTTTTTCATGTTGGAATTTACCCCGAAGTTGCCCATATAAAGGTATGCAAGGTTGTTCATGGCCAGCAAATTGCCCTTGTGCCCGGCATTTTCCATCCACTCCAGGGCTTTATCCGGGTCCTTTGGGGCTCCTTTTCCATTTAAGTAAAGGGCGCCGAGGTTATTCATCCCCATTGTGTCGCCGCTCTCAGCAGCCTTTTGATACCATTTGAACGCTTCATTATAATCCTGCCCGACGCCTTTGCCTTCCTCATAAAGGCTGCCAAGCCCATTATAGCCGCCTTCGTACTTTAAATCCGCGGATTTTTTGTACCACTTCCGCGCTTTCGCGTAATCAGGTTTCCCGAGGAACCCGCTGAAATAAATATATCCGAGCGAACACTGCGCCCTGGCGCTCCCTTTATCCGCGGCTTTCTGCAATATGCCAATGGCTTTTTTATAATCGGGTTTGCCGCCCTGCCCGTATAAGTACATGTTCCCCGCGGACACCGCCGCTTCCGTGTCACCCAGGTCCGCCGCTGTCTGATAGTACCCAAGCGCCTCCGAGTACTTGCCTTCGTCAAAAGCACTTGCCGCTTTATCAGCAGGGCCGGCGGCAAAGCACACCCCCGCGCACAATAAAAAAAACACCGAAAAAAATATCCTGTTCATGCCGGGCCTCCGTTGATTTTTTTCGTACCCGTATTATACTACATCCGGTAAAAAATGCCATGGCGGTATTTTGTATTTTAAAGAATGAAATAAAAAATCAGCTTGATTTTTGTAATTGGAGCGGGTTTAAAAATAAATCCTTTTATTCCAGTATTATCAAATCCGCGGGTTTTGATATTGCGCTTTCGCCGTTGGCTGATTTTCCCGCGACCACCACATAGTACGTGCCCGGGGACAGCCTGCTTATTCTTTCTTTCTGCACCGTCTCTGTTATTTC
>PMTB01000064.1 GCA_003167475.1 candidate division FCPU426 bacterium
ACAGGCTCAGGATGGTGAGCTTGCCGAACCACAATCTCTGTTCCTCGATAAGCATTTACAAACCTGCAGTCCACAAAAGTTCAGAGATTGCTTCGTCGCTGAGGATCGTGCTCCTCGCAATGACGGGCAAACTGGTCTATCCTAAAAAAACTGCTTTATTATCTCATTTGAAAGCAAAAACCCTTTTCGCGTAAGTGATAAGGCCGTGTCAATGTTCTCCGCAAGCCCTTCCGCCTTCAATTTGCCTATCATATTACTATATTTAGCCGGAAAATCAAATTCAAATATGGACTTAAACCCGGCGTAGTCAAGCCCGTCCTTTGTCCGCAGCCTCATCATTATATAATCCTTCTTCTTTTTTTCATCGTCTATTTTTTCCGTAAAACCGGCAGGGTCCTCTCCGGCCTTTATTTTTTTGATGTAATCCGCCGGCGATTCCACGTTGGAAAACCGCGACTGCTTAAAATACGACGCCGCGGACGAACCTATCCCGATATATTCCCCCGGTTTCCAGTAATTCAGGTTATGTTTGCACTGCTTTCCGGGCAGGGCAAAGTTCGATATTTCATACTGGGCATAGCCCGCCGCCTCGAGCGCCTGGGCCCCGCGCTCATACATGTGGCCTATGACCTCGTCATGGGGAAGTTCCATCTCGCCCCTTTCCGAAAGGCGCCCGAATTCAGTGTGCGAATATACCGTAAGCATATAAAAAGAAACATGTTCGGGCTTAAGCTTCACAATTTCCCCTATATTATGAAGGACATCAGCGGTTGACTGCCCCTCTATTCCGTACATCAGGTCAAAATTGATGTTTTTGATATTGTGCTTCCTGAGGATGTCATAAGCTTTGTATATGGACTCGGCACTGTGTATCCTGCACAGCTTTTCCAGGAACTTGTCATGGAAGCTCTGGCATCCCATGCTGACCCTGCCGGCGTTCGCCTCCAGGATCCGTGCTTTTTTTTCCGTAACAGTTTCCGGGTTCACTTCCATTGTTATTTCCCTGAGCTTTTTCCTGTCAATTATGGAATATATGCCGGTAAAAAGGCTGTCCATCTGCTTTTCGGTCAGTACTGTAGGGGTTCCCCCGCCGATGAAAAGCGTATCAAATTCAATTCCGAAGTTATTCTTATAATGCCTTAATTCCCTTAGGACGCATTCTATATAATCGTCCGCAAGGTAAAGGATATCGTCAAACGACGAAAAATCGCAGTATGGGCATTTCTTGATACAAAAAGGTATGTGGACGTAGAGGCCGGGCATAAAAACTCCTTAGTTTATTATCTCTTGTTGGGCCTTATTTCGTAGTGCCGTACCACCCTCCACCTTTTTGGAGGCCAATATACCAGCCAGGCTTTTCCCTGAAGGTACTTTTCCGGCACAAAACCCCAAAAACGCGAATCATCGGAGGAATCCCTGTTATCCCCCATCATGAAATAGTTCCCCTGGGGTATAGTGACAGGCCCGTAAAAATCACGCATTGACTGTTTGCCCTCCAAAAGTCTTTTATCCTTATGGAAAACATACGGTTCCGTTACTTTATTACCGTTTATATACAATGCCTTGTCCCTGACCATGATTACATCCCCGGGTAATCCCATACACCGCTTTACAAAAGTAAGTTTTGGGTCTTCCGGATATTTAAAAAGAACGACTTCACCCCTTTTTGGCGATTGAAATTTAAGTATTTTAGTGTTTTTGCCGGGCAGGGATATTCCGTAAGTGAACCTTGCCGCCATTATCCGGTCCCCTATAAGCAGCGTGTCTTCCATTGATGAAGTGGGTATCATAAATGATTGTATTACAAAAAACTTTAGAAATACCGCTATAATCATAGCCACTAATGATGTTTCCACCCAGTATCTGACAATATTGTCCTTTGGAAGCCTGAAAAACAGCATAATTACCGCCAATACGCCTGCCAAAACCATGACAAGGCCGCAAAATATTATGTCAATCATCCCCACTGTCCTTCATCTCCATTTTCAGCATAGTATTAATATATGTTTAATACACGCAAAAAGCAAGAGATTTTCAATCCGGATATTCCAATAAATGCCTGTAAAAGCATGAAGAACCCTAATTTTTGATTTGACATATTGCTTCAATGGTGGTATAAATACACGTCATAAAAAAATCCAGCAAATTAACTTTTGCTTGAGGAGTTTTTTTGCCAAAATGGGATATAAAGAGGTCCGGGATTCGCTAAAAAACCTGGGGCAGAGGATTTTGGCCCCATTACTCGATCTTTTACATAAAACAGGCATAACACCAAATGCGATAACTTGGATAGGTTTTTTGCTTCTTTTGCCTGCTGTTTATTTACTGGCAATCGGCCGTTTTTTACCCGCTGCCCTCATAATCATATTTGCCTCCATTTTTGACATGTTAGACGGCGCCCTGGCCAGGAAATATGACCAAAAAACTAAATTTGGCGGTTTTTTAGACTCCACCGTGGACAGATTTTCTGAAGGTGTTTTATACCTCGGTCTTTTAATACACTATGGTGGAATCGGCAATTTTAACGGTATTTTACTCTGCTACGTCACTTTATTTGTTTCATTCCTGGTCAGTTACATCAGGGCAAGGGCGGGCGGCTTGAAAATCGACTGTGAGATAGGGCTTTTTACAAGACCTGAAAGGCTTATTGCGCTGATTATTGGACTGCTGACCAATTGGGTCTTTGTGATAATGATAGTGATTTCAGTTGTTTCTTTTGTCACTGTCATTCAGCGTATGTGGCTCGTTTTTATTGAGGGCCAAAAGTTGGACAAAATCAAAAAATGAATTAATTATCAAGGAGGAAACACAGAAAATGGAAAAGAAAATCAGATTGGCAATTGCCGGGCTTGGGAACTGCGCCTGGTCGCTTATGCAGGGACTGGAGTATTACAAAAACGTGGCCGATGACGCGCAGATACAGGGTTTGATGCACGCAAACCTGGGCGGATACAGGATAAAAGACATCGAACTCGTTGCCGCATTTGACGTGGACGCCAATAAAGTCGGCAAAGACGCCAAAGACGCCCTGGAAAGCTTCCCTAACAACACTATTGAATTTGCCAAACTAAAAAAGACGGGCATAAAAGTAATGAAGGGCAAAACCCTTGACGGCCTCGGCAAGTACTACCAAACCGTGGTCAAAGAGTCAAAATTAAAATCTGTTGATGTGGCTGCGGTGCTTAAAAGGACAAAAGCCGACGTTTTGGTATCATACCTTCCCGTGGGTTCTGAAAATGCCGTAAAGTTCTATGCCATGGAAGCCCTTAAAGCCAAAACAGCCTTTATCAATGCCATCCCTGTATTTATCGCTTCCACCCCGGAGTGGGCAGAGAAATTCAGGAAAGCCGGTGTGCCTATAATAGGGGACGATATCAAATCCCAGGTCGGCGCAACCATAATACACAGGGTGCTGACGAAATTATTCGGCGACAGGGGATGCAAAATAGACAGGATGTACCAGATCAATTTCGGCGGCAACATGGACTTCATGAACATGCTGGAGCGCGAAAGGCTTTATTCCAAGAAAATATCCAAAACCAACGCGGTTTTGAGCCAGATGCAGAACAAGATAAACGCAGCCGAGGATGTCCATGTAGGCCCAAGCGACTATATACCATGGCTTAAGGACCGCAAGTGGTGCTACATACGCATGGAAGGCTCAAACTTCGGCGAAGTGCCTTTGAACCTGGAACTCAAACTTGAGGTGTGGGACTCGCCCAACTCGGCAGGCGTCATAATCGACGCCGTAAGGTGCGCGAAGATAGCGCTCGACAGGAAAATAGGCGGCATGCTTGAAGGCCCTTCGGCTTACTTCATGAAAACACCTCCGAAACAGTACAGCGATTCCACAGCAAAGAAAATGGTCGAAGACTTCATCAAAGGATGATAATGTGTTTTATCTGCTTAAAATAACAGAAATGATATTGAAAAATATCCCGCGGAAAGCGGGATATTTTTTTTCCGATATTTTTTCATTTTTTGCATTTGTGTTCGGCGGCCGGAGGAGGATCAACTTAAAGGCAAACCTTGAGGCCGTGCTTGGCGCCGGCAAAGTAACGGAAGCCATGCTTTTGTCCACGTATAAAATTTACGGGCGCTACTATTTTGATATTTTCAGCGGAAGCATAAAGTTCCCGGAAAACTCGGACCCCGTGTCCGATAATTTATTCAAAACGGAGTTTGTCCCCAAGATCCGCGGATTTTTGGAGCAAAAAAAGGGTTTTATCATAGTGTCCATGCACATTGGCAACTGGGACGCCGCCGGCTCGTATGCCGCCGGCAATTTTCCCGGCAAGGTCAACATAGTCGTGGAGAAACTATCCCCTGCAATGCTCAAATGGTTTACCCAGGCGCGCGAGAAACTCGGCATGAAGATAATCAGCCATACGGATATAAAACAGATGATAAAAATACTCAATAACGGGGAATTACTTGTCCTGGCCTCAGACAGGGACATAGAAAAAACAGGTTTTCAGATGGAAGTCTTCGGCAAAAAAGCCTATGTACCAAGCGGCCCGGCCAAACTTGCCCTCATGACCGGTTCCCCCGTGCTCGTAGGCAGCTTCCCGCGCTCTGAAAAGGATTCCACCAAATTCGTCACAAAAGCCAATCCGGCTATATTGAACACACCATGCATGGAACGCACAAAAGAAAACATTGAACAACTCACAAAAGACATTATAATACAGATGGAAGAACTGATAAAGCAGGACCCGCTGCAGTGGTGCATGTTGCAGCGGTTTTTTGTGGAATAGAAATGCGTAGAGCGGCTGCTTGCTGCCTCTCTGTCGCCGGCTTTAAATACCCTTATTAACCAACGATGAGCGGCAGCAAGCAGCCGCTCTACAGGAGACTTTTTGAAAAAACATCTTGCTTTTAAAAGCATAGCCATCGTCACCCCCTACTACTACCCCTTATACGGCGGGGTCCAGGAGTATGTCTATCACCTCAAGGAAGAGTATAAAAAACTCGGTTACAGGGTGCGCGTCATAACCGGCGGTTTTAAAAAGGAAAAAAGCCATGATGAAAAGGACGTCATCAGGATAGGCCGCGGCATACCCTTCAGGATAAACGGTTCTGTGGGCCGTATAATAATAATAAAGAAAGCCGAGCATGTAAAAGAAATCCTGGCAAAACACAAATTCGACGTCATACACTACCAGGAACCGTTTGTGCCTTTCCTTTCCCACTCGGTCATTAATAACTCTTCAGCCCTCAATATCGCCACCTTCCACGCCAATTTCGACAAAAACGGCTTTTACCGGTACGGCGTCGGCATACTCAAACCCCTGTGGAAAAAAATACACGGCAGGATAGCGGTGTCACCCTCTGCCAAGTCGAGCATTACGAAGTATTTCTCCGACCGCCACGTGGAGATCATACCAAACGGCGTCGACATAAAACGCTTTAAGCCCTCAAACAAGCCGCTGGAAAAATATTCCGACGGAAAACTCAATATTCTTTTCACCGGAAGGATAGAAAAACGCAAGGGCCTGATATACCTTATACAGGCATACAAGCTGCTCAAGAAAAAACACCCCCGCATACGGCTCATAGTCGTCGGCCGCGGTCCGCTTTTGAAGCATCACAGGAAGTACATAATCAAACACAGGATACATGGCATTCATTTTGAGGGGTTTGTTCCGGCGGAAATACTGCCCCGTTATTTTGCCACGGCCGACATATTCTGCTCGCCCGCGCTTTTCGGCGAATCGTTCGGGATAGTGCTCCTGGAAGCCATGGCAGCCGGGAAACCCGTTGTGGCGTTTGATATCAGCGGTTACAGGGACGTGGTTGACAATAACGTCAACGGCCTACTGGCAAAACCAAAGGACATTCACGACCTCGCTTCAAAACTCGAAAAACTCGTCGTTAATTTGAAGCTTCGTAAAAGGCTCGGGAAGAACGGAATAAATAAAACGAAGGATTTCACCTGGAAAAAGATCGCCGTAAAAAACATAAAATTCTACAAAAAAATACTCGGCGAAAGAAAGAAGGTTTAAAATGTATTATATACTTCGCGTTGTCCAGTTTATTGTTTCTTTAATCCCCATCAAGGCGCTCTACGCATTCGCGGGGTTCATGACCAAGCTTGTCTTCACTTTCTGGAAGGAAAAAAGGGACAACGTTTACAGGAATTACTCGCTTATACTGGCAAAAAAATACGGCCGCCCCGCGACCGACGCCGAGATAAAAAAAGTAATGAACGATAATTTTTACAACTATGGCATGTTCAACGTGGAATTTTTGTACATGCATAAACTTATAAAAATGTCGAATCTTCCCCCTATAAGGAACCTGGAAAGGGCCGAGGAGGGCTTAAAATCGGGCAAGGGCCTGATTATATGCACCCTGCATTTTTCAAACTGGGACGCGGCCGGCACCATCGTTTCCGGCCATTACAAAGGCAAACGTGAAGTTTGGGCAATAGCAGACGACCTTGGAGGGGGCTACTCAAGGTTCATACAGGAATCCCGCGCCCAATACGGCATACATGTCGTCCTGCCGAACAAGAACCTTAAGGACGCCTACACCTGCCTGCAGAACGGCGGCATTTTAAACGTGCTTGTGGACCGCCCCTTGCCGCGCTCGGATAAAAGCGGGGTAGAGGTCGATTTCTTCGGAAAAAAGGCCTATGTGGCCACCGCAGCGGCCAGGATAGCCCTTAAAACAGGGGCCGCCATGCTTGTGGGCTATGCGGTAAGGGACGGCGACAGTTTCTACGGCCAGCCCGGGGAACTTATCAAATACACACCCACAGGCGACAAGGATAAGGATATTCAGATGGTGACCCAGGCATTGATAACGGAAGCTGAAAAACTGATTATGGCCCACCCCGAACAGTGGTATATGTTCAGGGATTTCTGGAATAAAAAGGATTAAACCAATGGCTGAAAAAACAGCGGTAAAAACAGACAAACTCCCGAAAGGTTTCAGCAAAGCAGACTACCACCTGCACACATCCATAGGGGACGCTGTGTGCACGCCCGAGGAAATAGTTGACCATGTGGAAAAAAATACCGACTTAAGAGTAATAGCCATCACGGACCACGACCAGATAAAGGGCGCAATAGCCGCGAGGGAGTACGCGAAAAAGAAAAAATATAAAATTAACGTCATTGTCGGAGAGGAAGTAAGCACTTTAAAGGGCCATCTTATAGGCTTGTTCATAAAAAAACGCATCCGCCGTTACACGGGATTGATAGACACCATAAAGGAAATGCACGCCCAGGGCGCCGTAGTAATAGTCCCTCACCCGCTCTCTTACCTGACAACCAGCGTAGGAGAAATGGCCTTTAGGAAAGTAATGGAGCACAAGGACGACGACGTGTATTTCGACGCCGTGGAACTGATAAACCCGGCGATAGCAGGCCGCGTAACAGACCCTAAAGCGATAAAACTGAACAACAGCTACTGGAAACTCCCGGCCACAGGCGGCTCAGATTCGCACTCATTGGACAACATAGGCGACGCGTATACGATATTTAAGGGGAAAACAGAGGAAGATTTCAGAAAAGCGATACTTACCGGAAAGACATCATACGCTGGAAGGTACTGGAACTTTAAGGAACACTGGGATTTGTTTGTGAAAAAATTCAAAATGATGAAGGTGTTCTAGCGTATGGTCTTGTAGTCGCACCCCTTCGTCTCACCGGGGTGCGCCTAGATACGGATAATAACTTCTCCACCTATGAATTGCATCTTACTATTTACACTGATTTTTTTGCTTGTGCGGACATTCTAAAGGTTTGCGTGTCCATTTTCCATATCCAGGCGCAGGCCGGTGAACCGTAGGCCTGCGACTACAAATTCCTTGAAAAAAATCCAATCCAACGGTGAGCGGCGGCAAGCAGCCGCTCTACATTCCCCATGCGGAGGTCGACATTTTGCACTACTTATATCATTTTATCCAAAATATTCCCGTGCATATGTATCACTATCTCCTTCGCGTCCATCTTCCTGAAGCGCTCCATCTCAACCTTTAAGGCTTCCACTGCCTTTTCGCTCATGTTCCTGAACACGCAGTTCTTGATCTCGTCATCCACGCCCAAAAGCGCCACAGCCAGCCCTTTGGGGTCGACCTTTTCATTTACCTTCCTGAGCCATCCCTGGATCTCTTCATCGGACATTGTTTTAAGCCTTGCGAGCAGCGACATAAAGTACCCCCCTGTAAATTATTTCATTCCTGAATCCAATTATATCATCAAATCTTATTCATACAAAACAAGCGTTTCGCCAAAAAATGTCTGGCTTTTAACCATAGTCTTGGCGGCGTTTAATTTTTCAATTATCCTCTTGAGCGGGGCATAAAAAGCTTCCCGGGCCGTAAAAACCAGCAGGACCCTTTTTCCGTTCCCGGTTATCAGGTCATAGTATTTTTTTTCAATTTCAGCCGTCTTCTTTTCACCGAACTTTTCCCATTGCCGGGAATTGATTGATTCCATGATATTAGGGTAATACACAAACACCGCGCGGCTTTTATATTTATAAAGGTCCAGATAGTAGTGTATGGGCCTCTTCATCTCGCCGTATATTGCCACCGTATCCGCCTGGGGCGCGTCATACATGACAAGTTTTGCCATGTTCCTCTCATTATAAAAATCAACCTGCACGAACGGATAGACCATTATATAATTGTAAACCGTGAAGAACGCGAAGACCGCGTAAAAAAACGGCCTGTAGGATATTGAACACAGGTAACCTGCCATGAGCAGTGCGAACGGCGCGGCTGCGATTATGGGCCCCCTATCCGGCATGTAAATGGGCTTGATAAATGATATCAGGTATGGAACCACCAGGGACGCAAACAATATGATCATGAGGAATTCGAGCAGATTGCCGTTTATATTCTGCCTGCGTTGCAGGTATTTTCCCATTAAAACACCCGCAATAACCGGCAGGCTGAAGAAAAACAGTATGACGTGAAATTTTGTGAAGGTATATACCTGCAGTGTCCTTACCAAAACGTTTCCGTTATATACCATAAAATCACTGGCATGATTCTGTAATTGCGAATACAGGGCTCCGCCCCAAACGGCAAAAAACGGCAGGTAGGAAGCTGCAAAAACAGTCAGGTCCCGCAGACCCATGCCTTTTTTCCTTTTTAAATGGTAAATAACCTGCGCGAACCCGGCGAAAAAAAACCAGATATGGGTCAGGGTTCCCGTTACATTCACAATTATAAAAAGCGCGGCAAGGAACCGGCTCTTATTTTCCATGATAAATATCTCATAAAACAGCCAAAGGGAAGCCACGCATAAGAAAGCCAGCATGCTGTAAGGCCTGGCAAGGCCGGCCTCGAACGTATTGATCCACATAAGCAGGTAAAAAACAGCGGATACAAAAGCCGGCCCATACCCTGAAAAGATACGCTTTCCGAAAAGGTAAACAAGGACGACCGCCAGCAGGTATATGATTATCCCCGGCAATCTCAGGGCTGTTTCACCAAAACCGGAAAAAGTTGTCCAGGCTTTCATGAAAAAATAATAAGCGGGAAGGTTGTTTCCGCCGGCGAGCATGTCCGTGATATTTCCCGGCACCAATTTAACAAAATCAACGGTGCAGGCTTCGTCGTAACAAATGGATTTGCCTATCCGCGGCAGGGTAAGTGCCAGTCCGGCGCATATGAGGACGGCCATTAATACTGCATCGGGCCATTTGAGCTTCAAGGCACATTTTCCTTTCCGCTTGGATTTCATGCAAAGCAACGGTTTTTGGTTTGGCCCCTGGACAAACGCTAATTTTTAAGCGTTTGCCGGCTTGTTCTTCTCCAGCACGTCAAGTTCCGCCACAAGTTTTTCCAGGTCTTTGTACCCCTTATCAAGCTCCTGCTGGTGTTTATGTATCTCTATTTGCATGGCCTGGATATCCGGCCCGCTTGATTTGCCGGCATCCTCGGCTATTTTTAAATTCAGTTTTTCAAGCAATGCTTCCGCTTCGTCAATCAGGTTTTCCGTTTCTGCTATCTTATCCTCTGTTTTCTTTCTCTGCTTTTTATAGTTCGCCGCCGCCGCCTGGGGGTTTACCCTTTTGACCAGCACGGCATCCTTGTCTTTCCTGGGTTTTTTAGCTTCCGGTTCCCAGCCTACCCTGTCAAGGAAGTCCTGATATGAGCCCTCAAATACAAATGCCTTGTCCTCGTTGAACACTATGAGCCTGTTGGCCAGATGGTGCAGAAACATTTCCGAGTGGGTAACTATTACAACCGCGCCGGGAAAATTATCAAGCGCCACGATCATGGAATCGCATGATTCCATGTCCAGATGGTTTGTAGGCTCGTCCAGAAGCAGGAGGTTTGCCGGATTTAGAAGTATTTTGCCGAGCGATACGCGGCTTTTTTCCCCGCCGGATAATACCGATACAAGTTTCAGGGCGTTATCTCCGGAAAACATCATAGCGCCGCATACCCTGCGTATGTCGGTATAAGCCATCTCGGGGCGCACCTGCTGCAGTTCCTTATCAACCGTAAGGTTCGGGTTCAAACGCTCTATGTTTGTCTGCCCGAAATATCCCATTGAACACTGGGGGTGTTTATATACCCTTCCTGTTTTTGTTTCAATCTCGCCCGCCATGAGCTTAAGCAATGTTGATTTTCCTTTGCCGTTCTTTCCTATCACGCAGATCCTGTCGTCCTTGCCTATGTCTATCGAAAGATTTTCAAAAAGTATCCTGTCCGGCGTATAACCAAAAGAAACATTTTCAAGTTTCATGGGATAATGCGCCTCAAATGGGGCCGCGTTGAATTTAAACCCCAGTTCGGCTTCTTTCGCAAGTTCTTCCCTTTTTCCCATTTTAGCCAGCGCTTTGACCCTGGACTGGACAAGCGTTGCCCGCGCGGCCAAAGCTCGGAAACGGTTTATGAATTCCTCTGTCTCTTTTCGGATCTTTTCGTCCTTCAGCCTTGTCTTCTCATATACTTCCTCTTCCACTGCTATCTGCTCGAAAAGTTTTATGGTGTCGCCCTCAATTTTTTTTATTTTTTTTCGGTGTATCGCCATGGTATGGGTGGTGATGGCGTTCATAAAATCACGGTCATGGGTTATTATCATAAGCTCGTTTTCCCTGCGCTGCAGGAACCTGGTGAGCCATTTGAGCGAAACAATGTCCATATAGTTTGTCGGTTCGTCCAGGAGCAGCAGGTGCGGCTCCCCGAGCAGCACTTTTGCCAGGTTCAACCTCACCTGAAATCCGCCGGAGAATTCAATCGGGGATTTATTTAGTTCCTCTTCCGTGAACCCGAGGCCGGCGAGTATTTTCTCAGCTTTCCATACCTGGTCTTTTTCTTCCTCCTGCAGGCCGAGGCAGGCCTCTTCCAGGAGCGTAGGCTGGGTGAATTTCAGGTGCTGCTTTAAATAGCCTATTGTGTAATTGTTGGGTATAAGTATGCGCCCCTCGTCCGGATGAAGTTCCCCGGTCAGGATCTTGAAAAGTGTGGTCTTTCCCGACCCATTGCGGCCGACAAGCCCTATACGCTCTCCCGCGTGTATATTGAAGCTGATGTCATTTAAAACTTCCTGCCCTGAAAATGAAATTGATAAATTATTTATCTGTAACATATGCCATCCTTTACATTATGGTTTTAAGTCAGAACATCTGGTGGAGTTATGACTTTGCTTCAGGGTTTAATTATACGCCTTTTGCCGTTTGAAGGTCAAGGTTTTTGTTACGGTTGAGTATATACTGAAGAGTTTAAGAGACAAGAGACTGGAGCCTGGAATTAAAACGCTGCTTTTTAAGGCGTATTACTTTAGGCTCCAGTCTCTTGTCTCTTAAACTCCTCAACGTTCTTAAACCCCCTTGCATTTTCTCCCTTTATTTCTTATAATACACTCACCAAAACATTGAAACGGGGTGGCTTTATGGCTGACAAACAGGAAGACAACATAGACCTTATAAACCTTATACTTATGCTCAATCAGAATGCCCTTATTTCCCTTGGCGAAGCTTCGCGTTTTGCCGGCGGAAAAAAATCCGAGAACCTTCCGCATGCCAGGCAGACCGTAAATATGATAAAAGCCGTTCAGGAAAGAACCAAAAATAACCTTACCCCGGGCGAAACAAAACTTTTATTCAGGATCCTTGGCGACCTTCAGGCCAAGTACGTAAAAGCCGCCGGCCTCGACAAGCCGGGCGAGGTCAAATCCTCAAACCCCAGAAAAGACAAGCTTGACGCGGCCCTCGACAAACTTTCCAGTTCCGACCTCGCTAAAATACTCTCGGACCTGGGAAAAAAAGATGCGGGAAATAAGTAACATATCAAAGATAGGGGTGATTTCCGACACACATTTGAATGAATTTTCCGGCCCGCTGCCGCCCGCTGTCATGGAACACTTTAAGAATACCGGCCTAATCATCCATTGCGGCGATATTGTTTCGCAGGATGTATTAACGTCACTTGGGACGCTTGCGCCCGTGATCGCGGTGAAGGGTAATATGGACCCCCCGGGGCTTTCCTTACCGCTTTCCGAAATGATACTCGTAAATAAAACGCATGTCATCTGCGTTTCCCACGGGAACGGTTCGCCTTTCGGGATAAAACAAAAACTTTATAAGGAATTTATCCGGTACAAACCGTCAATTATTTTATACGGCCACACCCACATAGCAGGCGAATGCGGGTATAACGGGATAAGGTTTTTTAATCCCGGGAGCCCGTGTTCGCGTGCCGAATATTTTTCCGTGGGCATGATAAATATTTACGGCAATGAATTAAAAACACATGTTATAGTTATCTAACTCTAGTATTTTATTGTGCATTATTGTATTTTATATATATTTCATCCTATAATAACGCAACAAAATAAGGCAGTTTATAGTGTTAACATAATGTTAATAACTGTTGATAAAATGTGGATAACTATAGGAATTACAGAAATTACCATATTTTATTGGATAAATACTATGCGTCAACCCTGAGTATGGTTAACTCCTCAAGCTTTTCCTTTGAACTTATTTCCAGTATGAATTCGCCGTATTGTTTTGTATAAACATGCTCCACATTATCAAGGCTTTTTATTCCCGTTACCTGAACGCTGAATTTTTTCCATGAAGGCGTGAGGACCCGCAGCACATCCCCGATCCTCATGGTATTCTTTACATCTACAACAGCGCTGTAGCGGTCTTCGCGGAGCTGCTTTCCGGGCGTTTTTAAATATCCGGCGTATTTGCTCCGGGCGGTATTGCCGGAGGATACAAAATTCTGGGTTATGCCCTTATCGGGAAAATAAAAGGAATCCGTAAATTCCCTGTGGGATACTTTCAGCAGTTCTTCATAAAGCGAATTATCCGGTTTATAATCGGAAGGGTTTGCCATGTACTGCGTTACGGCTTTTTTATACACCCCGGCGGTGACGGCAGCGTAATGCGGGCTCTTCATCCTGCCTTCGATCTTAAAGCTGTCGATCCCTATCTCAATGAACTTATGCAGGTCAAAAAACGCGCAAAGGTCCTTGGAATTGAAAAAATAAGCGCCTCTTTTATCCTCTTCGACCGTAAAGAATTCCCCGGGCCTTTTTTCTTCCTCAAGCCTGTATTTCCACCTGCAACCCTGTGAACATTCGCCGTGATTCGCGTCCCTGCCCGTCATATATTGGCTGATAAGGCATCTTCCCGAGTAGGACACACAGATGGCCCCGTGCACAAATATCTCCAGTTCCATGTCCGGGCACTTTTCCCTTATTGTTCTTATGTCCTCAAAAGGCAGTTCCCTGGCGAGTATTATCCTGGAGGCCCCCATTTTCTGCCATTGCCTTACGGCCGCGTAATTAAGGTTGTTCGCCTGGACGGAAATATGCACAGGGACATCAGGCGCTTTTTCAACGGCTAAAGACATGGCCCCAAGGTCGGATATTATTATACCGTCGGGTTTTATGGAGTTTAAGAATGAAAAATATTCTTCCATGGGCGCTATATCGCTGTTATATGGAAAAATGTTTGCAGTGATGTATATTTTTTTTCCAATATTGTGGGCTATGGATACGGCTTTAATAAGTTCCCCGTCGGAGAAGTTGCCGGCTGATTCCCTTAAGCCAAAGTTCCTGCCCGCGGCGTAAACTGCGTCAGCCCCGTATGAGTAGGCGAAGAGGAGTTTTTCCATATTCCCGGCAGGGGAGAGGATTTCCGGTATTTTCATCTATATTTCTTTTCTTTCGACTATGGCCTGCCCGAGCGTTATCTCGTCGGCATACCTTATGTCGGAACCTGTGGGAAGCCCCTTCGCAAGCCTTGATATTTTCATTTCATACCCCAGGTCCTTTGCCATGGCGGAAATATACAGTGACGTTGCGTCGCCTTCGACCGAATGATTTATGGCGAGTATTATTTCCTTTATGGCACCGCCCCTGCTTTTGATCCTTTCAAGCATTTCTTTTATCCTTAAATTGTCCGGAAGCATGTTGTTGAGCGGGTTGATCAGGCCCTGAAGCACGTGGTAATAACCCTTAAATTTTCCCGTCCTCTCCACGGTGATCACTTCTTCCGCGGATTCGACCACGCACATTATCTGCCCGTCGCGCTCCTTATCCGCGCATATGGGGCATATTTCAAAATCGCTCACATTGAAACATTCCCTGCAGAAGGTGAGTTCTTTGGATTCCTGGAGTACGGACGCGAAGTTATCTATATACTCGTTCTCATTTTTATCTTTTTTTATTATATGCAGCCCTATTCGCTCGGCCATCTTGGGCCCCACGCCGGGGAGCTTGGATACTTCGTTGATAAGTTTTAAAAGTTTGTGCGGATAATTATACAATTTTTTTCCTAAAATAACCCGGGCATATTAAGACCCATTCCGCCGGCTATTTTTTTTGATTCAGCGTCGACTGTTTCCTGAGCCTTGTTCAAAGCCTCGTTCACAGCCGCCGTTACCAGGTCCTGCAGCATGTCCACGTCTCCCGAACCCACGAGTTCCTTGTCTATTTTGATGGACAGCACCTGTTTTGCGCCGTTGGCCCTTACTGAAACAGCGCCGCCGCCCGATGAAGCTTCCACTTCCTTTTTCTTGAGTTCTTCCTGCATAACGGCGAATTCCTGCTGCATCTTTTGCGCCTTTTTCAGCATTTCATTGATATTTCCCATATTGCCCATGCCTCTCATAAACCCTCCCTGGATGACCGCATTTATTTTCCGGTTTTCTTTACTTCAACGCTTGAAAATTTGAATATCTTGGAAAGTTCCCTTACAGTGGGGTTGTTTTTCGCCTCTTCTGCGTCGACATCCCTGTTTGCCCTGTTCTTCGAGTTATACTCGTTCTTTTCAAATATATTTATGCTGAAATCCTTTTTGAATTCCTCCTTCAGCGCTTCCCTGATGACCTCGGATTGTTTTTTTATCTTATCGGTGAAAAATTTGTTCTCGCCCGTAATGAGCAAAACAGGCTCTTCATATGATACGACACCCGCGGTTTCCATGGCTGTAGCCAGGTCATCCTCTTTTTTTGTCCTGATCCTTTCTGTTATGGTGGGCCAGTGTTTTTCAATGATATCCTTTGTTATTGTTTTTATCTCTTCTTCCTCCTGGATCTCGTCAATTATCATCATTCCGGGCGCTCCCGCCGCTTCATTTTCATCTCCCATCAACTCCATGGGTTCCGGATCAACCGGGGCTTTAACCGCCGGTTTTGTCTGTTCCGCATTTTTAACCGGCATGGCGGGCTTTTCCTGTTTCTTTATCGTTGGCTGCTCGATAAGGCTTTCTCCGGCCGGCGTATCGCCGAGATAAAATATAAGGTCCGCGGCAAAAGATTCAAGAACTATCCCCGGCAGGCTTGACTTGGTGACGTTGTATTCGGTATCAAGGGATTTTTGCAGCATGTAAAGAATTTCTTTCCTTCCAAGGGAAGCCCCGGCTTTTTTTAAAAATTCATACTGGTCTTCGCTGGCTTCAACCATGGATTTGTCATCAACTGTCTTTATAAACAGAATATTGCGGAAAGCCTCTATGACGTTCGCCATGAGGTGCTGCAGGTTGTAACCCCTGTCAAATACGGCCTCAAGAACGTTCATTACGGCTTTGACGTCCTTTCTTACAACGCCCGCTATAAAACCGTTGAGTATATCCGCGTCTATTTCCCCGAGCATCTCGCTTGATAGCGCGTCTGTTATTTTTTCCCCCATGGCATATGTCACAAGCTGGTCAAATATCCTCTGTGCGTCGCGCAGAGCGCCGTCGGCGGCCTTAGCGACGGTGTAGTACGCTTTTTCCTCGCACTCGATCTTTTCCTTGACGGCGATATCCTTCAGGTTGTGCACTATCAGGTCTATGGGCATCCTTTTGAACCTGAAATGCTGGCAGCGGGAAAGTATTGTCTGCGGTATTTCCTCCGGCTCTGTCGTGGCAAATATGAATATGACATGGCTGGGCGGCTCTTCAAGGGTTTTTAAAAGCGCGTTGAACGCCGAAGTGGAAAGCATGTGCACTTCGTCTATGATGTAGACCTTATATTTGGAGCTTGCCGCGGACAATCCCACGCGCTCCCTTAAGTCCCTTATGTTATCCACTCCGGTGTTCGAAGCTCCGTCTATTTCGGTAACATCAAGCGCGGTACCGTTGGTTATCTCAACGCAGGCCGGGCACACGTTGCACGGGGTGGTAGTGGGGCCGTTCACGCAGTTCAGGGCCTTGGCAAAAACCCTGGCTGTAGTGGTTTTCCCGACTCCCCTGGGCCCGGAAAATACGTATGCGTGCATTATCCGTTTAAGCTCTATGGCCCTTTTTAAAGGTTCTGTCACCTGTGACTGCCCTATTATCTCGTCAAAAGACTGGGGCCTCCACTTTCTCGCGAATACAAGGTAATTATTTTCCATTATGGTTTCATTGTCTCCATTGGTATTTTTTGTCTGCCATACCGGACCCCTCTTCGAACAAATCTCCCGGGCTTAAAGGTAAGGTTTAAAGCTCCGGCCAGGCTGACCTGTAACACCTCTTAAAAGCCTCTTACCGCTGCTTCCTTCCGGATCTGACGGGGTTCAAGAATTAAGAGTGCACAAGACCCGGCTTTCAACGCCAAAAACCAGTCTTTTCGTACCGGGAAAATGCCCTCGGAAGAGCCACTCGGCCCGGCTAAAGCGGATTGCCGGTACAGGGCACCGCTAGCTCCCCGCCTGAGGTATGGCAAACATAATATTTATGTCAATTACCCGCTTTTCAGGGGTTTTTGACGCTTTTGTACCTGAAAAACAGCGCGATTATTATCAGTGAATACGCCGCAAGAACAAAATAGAACGGCGTAATTATAGCACTAAAGGTTGGAAAAATCCACATTAAAGCCGGAATTTTGGCCGATATGACCGAGTATATCTTTTCTTTTCCGCTGGCGTACCTGAAAAATGGCATCACCATAAGGATAAACGATATGAGGACCGACACAAAGACCGCGGCTTTGAAAAACCTGTCCTTCATGATGGCCGTATTCTGCATGAAATAAGCCGCGGCCACGGCAAGGGCCGGTATTGACGGGATAAGCTGCCTGGCCGGGGTCATCGAACCGCCCCAATTATTCATGAAAAAGAACATGAGCACGTAAGGCATGAAAAGCGCGGCAGGGATAAGCACCTTTGTTTCCCTTTTTATTGCCGCGGCCGCAAGCCCGTATAACGGCACGACCATGAACCAATTATAACTTATCAGCCCGAAATCCCTGTCGAAAAGAATGCCGAAAAATGACGTTATCGCGTATGGCAGTGTGAAAATAAAATAGACAGTGCTGCTGAGATATGTGCTTGTGACCGCGGTGAAGGCGAATTTTCCGTATATGCCGTAATAGTAATAAAGCATGAGGGAACCAAAAAAAATAACCGGTATATTATTGACCGCCTCCTTTTTTAACCTGAAAGTTTTTTCCTTGTAAGCAAGCCAGTAGTAATAAATATATAAAGTTACGGACACGAGGGACAGTTTGGTATGGAAAAAAGGGAGTATCCCTATCATGACAAAAAACACCCACATATGCTTAATTGACCTTCTCCGCGCCAGTAAAAGCATGGCCCCCGTTATCAGGAGCACCGCCGGTATTTCGGTCAGCACAAGCGACGAGTCCGCAGCCACCGGGATGGTAAAACCGATAATACAGGCGCAGGAAATTGAAATTTTTTCAGCGAAACCGTACTCCATAAGCAGCAGGTAGAGAAGCGCGATAAAAAGCGCGGTGAGGGCATCCATGAACAGCTGCACGCCATACCTCCCGGTGAACCTGAAAATAAGGCTGATAAGGGCGGGCAGCCCCGGGGAATGTATGGAATATATTCCTTTCCCGCCTTTGCCGGCGGTGTTATGCATGTTCTGCCAGTCCAGGACCGTGGGATAATATTCGCTTATGGATTTTGTGTCCGCGTAGTTGTTCGTAAGGTCCAGGTCAAAATCCTGGGATATGCTTTTGGCTATCAGAAGGTAATGCGGCTCATCCCCCGTAGGCGGGTAAACCAGCGTCACATATGATGTCGCGACCCCGAAAAAAATAAAAAAAACCATGAAAATTGACATGATCCTGGCGTTTTCATTGGAAGGCAGTCCGGTTAAGTACATCTTATAACAGAACCTCAAGGCCGTCACGAAAGCAATGAAAACTATGACCGCGCCGAACAGTATGAAAAAACAATACCCCGCGAAATTTACGTGCATATAATGTTTAAACGGAATATATATGCTCCCCACCACTTTCAGGGAATAATTTGCCAGGGAATTATAATACCTTATTATGACGGGCATTATTAATGAAGCCGGAATTCCGGCGGAAAATATAATGGCGTTAATTTTAAACTCTTTTCCCGGTTCCGCTTTGAATGTTTCGGAAAAAATCAATGAAATATAAAACCACGCGATAGTAAAGACCACGGAGGTTAAAACAGAGCACAAAAGCATTGGCAGGAATTTTATGGATAACAGGCTTAAAGGCGTGTCGTTGAGCTGCTGCCCGGCGAAAGCCATGATTATTCCCGTGAGTCCGCCTGAAAGCGCCGGAAATATCCCGAGGAGAATATTATTTTTTTTCATTGGCGGAAGCCATAATTTTTTTATCCCTGAAAAACTGCCAGGACTTTCCGCTTAAAACATAAACCCTTGCCTTTCTTCTTCCCCACCTCAGTGCTTCTTTGGTGGTATTATAGCAAAGGTCTATCCTTTTGCCCTTTATGTCCCCTCCGGTATCCCCGGCCCAGGCAAAACCGTAACCTTCCACAAAAATCAGCGACCGCAGGGCTATGACCCTGGGGTCCACAGCCGCAATACCGTACCTCGTGCGCCAGCCAAGCGCGGTTTCCCCGGCCCATTCCAGACTGTTGGATTCCGGTGACGGATCGTAGGCTGTGGCTTCCATATCGTAGGCATAATGGGCGAAACATTCCTTCGGCACTATTATCGGATTGGCTCCGCGCGACGCTCCAACGACCAAGAAGGCGCTTTCGGGTTTTTTTATAAGTTCGGTCTCATAATAGGGCCTGCTTAAGGCACTACGGCCGAAAACTGAAATATTTTCCATAACCGCGTTTTTATAACCGTATTTTCCCTCCTTAAGCCAGATCTTCCAGCCTTTCTGGACATAGGGATTTTTCCTCGTTACTATCCTGTACTGTATTTTTTCACGGCCGGTTGAGTACGCTGACGATGCGCCAAACGCGAAAACCGCGGATATTGCCCATAAAATGGCGACCGCGCCTGTGATGAATTTTATGTAGCCTGCGTTTTTTTGCTCCACTTCATTATCCTATGATCATTTTTCTGTTTGTAACCGAGTATACGTTGTATGAGCCTGTCTTTCCCTTGACCTCGACCGGCGCCAGGTTGTCAACCTCAACAAAATTCTGCACAATTTTGTATATGTCCTCGGATATCAACACCTGCCCGTCGGCCGCTTTGCCGCACAGCCTGCTCGCAAAGTTAACCGTATCTCCGATGACCGTATGTTCCATGCGCTCTTGTGAGCCTATATTGCCGGCGACTATTTCACCGCGCGCCAGTCCTATTCCCAGGCCCAAAGCAAGGTTTGGGTCTATTTCTTCCTTCCACTTCCTCATAAGTATCTGGAACTGCGACTGTATATCAAGAGCCGCAAGTATCGCCTTGTCTGAGTCCATGAAATCCCTGTACTTTGAAGGCGCCTCAAAGACCGCCATGACGGCGTCCCCTATGTATTTATTAACCCTGCCGCCGTTCTTGTCTATTATTTTTGTGGACATGGAAAGGTAGTCGTTCAGTATCCTGATCACCTTATCGGGATCGTAATACTCTGTCATGGCCGTAAAACCGCGAAGGTCGGAAAAGAAGACCGTGGCTATTATTTTTTTGCCGCCGATGTACATCTCGTGTATGCCGCGCTGATCGATCTCTTTTTTTACGTTCGGGTCAAGGAATGTGCCGATCGTCTTGGAATATTTGTCCTTGTCTTTTTTTACCTCAAGGAACGAGTTAACAAAGGAGTTGAAAAGGGTTATTATATCCTTATAAGAGTTCCCAAAATCCTTTTTTCCGTGCATTTTATACTTTACAGGCAGCAGCTCCCTGCATCTTAATTCCTCCACAAGGTAATTGAGTATTCTTCTTGCGAAAAATCCCAACACGAGCATCACGAATAAATATATCAAAAGCCCGAAATATATTATGCCCAGTATGGCCGTGGAGGTTATTTCCTCCCACGGGGATATGCTTATGAGCTGCCTCAAAAATTTTTCGGTTATGAACTGGAGGGGGATATACCCGAAGGCGATCAAAAGCCCTATGCCGATGCTGATGATCAAAGTCCTTTTTATTGGCGGCCTTGCATTTTTATCCATAAGACGCTCCTTAAATATCCAAGGCCGTTTAGAAAAGGTCCTGTATTTTTTTCAGGCTCAACTGCCTGAAATCATTCACGCGCAGGTCTGCTCCGGTGATCAGATGGCTTTTGTCCCTGTTTATAGCCACGCATTTTATCTTCGCGTTGACGGCCGCATCTATACCTATCTGCGCGTCCTCGAAAACGATGCATTCGGAAGGCTTAAGTTTTAATTTTTTAGCCGCAATAAGGAATATGTCCGGGTGCGGTTTGCCCTTCTCAAGCAGCGCGCCTTCCACTTCAGCGTCAAAGTAGGGATACACTTTTACTTTTTTTAGTATGGGCCCGGCATTCCTGCTTGAAGATGCCATTGCGAGCCTGATTCCCTTTGCCTTGAGCGTTTTTATAAAATCAATAGTGGTCTTAAAGACCTTAATTTTTCCTGTTTTAAGTATCCTTTCAAATTGTTCCTGTTTCTTTTCACAGATGTCCGCTATCTGGGCGTCAGTGGCTTCCGGGAGTATTGTCCTGGCGCCGAAAGACCTTGGCTTGCCGTCAACTTTCGACTTAAAATCCCTGAATGTGAATTTAACCCCGTATTTTTTCAGCACGATTTCCCACGATTTATGGTGGGTGTGCGCGGTGTCGACTATTACGCCGTCAACATCAAATATAGCCCCTTTAAAACCCGGTTTTTTTTTGTCTGCCATGTCAGTCTCCATTCCCAATATTCGTTATACGCACATTTCTTTCATCTTTGCCGCGTCTTTTATTATGAACAGCCTGTTCTTAACGCTTATAAGCCCATCGGCTTCAAGCTGTGTCAGGGTCCTTGTAGTTGTCTCCCTGGTCAACCCCGCGAGGTCGGCAATCTCCTGATGGGTGAATTTGGTGGTTTCCAGATCGCCCTCCAGGTCCATAAGCACGCACACAACCCTGCCCCTGGCGTCGCCAAGGGCCAGATTTTTTATATCCCTGTCGGCTTTTGCAAGCCTTTCAGAGAGCGTCTTGATTATCTGCATGGGTATGGAAGGCTCGTTCTGTATCAGGTGGACGAAATTTTCCTTTGAAATGCTTATTGTCACTACATTGCTTATGGCCTCGACTGTGGCGCTCCGCACATCCTTTGTCAGTATGGCCATCTCGCCGAACGAATCGTACTGCCGGAGGATTGCAAGCGTTTTTGTCTTGCCTTCTTTTGTGTACTTGGTTATCTTGACCTTTCCGTCCTTGATTATGTGGAGTGTCTCGCCTGAGTCGCCCTCGGAAAAAACCACGCCGCCTTTCTTGAACGAATTCTGTTTTGACTCATCCGCGATCAGGGCAAGGCCCTTGACGGAAATCTCGCCGAATAATTTTGTCTTTTTCAAAAAAACGACTATTTCCTTATGATTTTTTTCCATTGACCACCGTCATTTGTTTTTTTTCATTTATATGATACAACCGAAAAACCCTTTAAATCTATGCAATTCTTTATCGTGTTCGGTGCTGACAAATATTGACTCAGACCTTTGCGCGATACCCCTTTATAATACAAGCGCAAAATTCTGAGGCAAAATTTGTCAGCATCGGACACGACTTAACATAAAGGCTTTTGAGCAGTCTCTATATGTCCAGGTTCTTTACTTCAAGCGCGTGCGTTTCTATGAACTGTCGCCTCGGTTCGACCTCGTCGCCCATAAGCACGTTAAAAACCTCGTCGGCCTTGGCCGCGTCCTCCATACCCACCTGCAGCATGGTCCTTCTTTCAGGGTCCATGGTCGTCTCCCACAACTGGGATGGGTTCATTTCTCCAAGTCCTTTATAACGCTGAATTCCTATACCCCTCTTGCCGCGGGCTTTTATGAACTCAATGAGTTCCTTTGCCGAGAATATAAGCGTCTCGCCCTCGGAGTCGATCGCTTTGAACATGGGGCTTAAGTTCTTCTTCTTTTCTTCCTTCTCATCATCGTCTTCCTTGCCTTCCACGTTCAAAGCCTCCACTTCTTCCTCAAAAAGTTCGTCGGCATCAAGCCCCTTTGCCTCGAGTTTCCTCATTATTTCCTCTATTACCCTGAACTCGGCCCTGTCGCGCAGGTCTATTATCTTTATCGCGTCTTTTTTCTTGTCCGCTTCTTCCATGATCTCTTCCAACGTCGATTTTTTTGCCACCTTAGTGAGGACTTTTTTTACCAGATCGGCCAGGTCCCTGTCGGTATCTGCGTATTCGGATTTTTCCTTGATAACCACTTCAAACATCGGGAGTTTTTTCCAGCTTCCCCTGTTCTTTAAATACCCTTCAATGCTCATCCCCGATCTTTTCATTCTCGGAATTAGGTGCTCTATCTCGATTATATCGTTCAATATCTCAATGAGGGTTTTTTCATTCAGTTCCTTGTTTCCTTTTCCCTTTTTTGAGAGCTGGATGAGCTTTAGGTCTTTTGTCCCTTCGTCGGTTAAGTATATGTTCATGGCCTTGTCGTCAAGCATGTACTGCTCGAATTTCCCTTTTTTAACCTTGTAAAGCGGCGGCTGTGCTATATAAACATATCCCGCGTCCACCAGCGGCCTCATCTGCCTGAAGAAAAAAGTCAGCAGCAATGTCCTGATGTGCGCTCCGTCCACGTCGGCGTCGGTCATGATAACTATCCTGTTGTAACGGATGTTCTCCAGGTTAAAAGTGTCTTTTCCTATGCCTCCGCCTATTGCGGTGATCATTGTCCTTATTTCGTCGTTATTTAATACCTTGTCTATCCTGGCCTTTTCCACGTTCAATATTTTTCCCTTTAAAGGAAGTATGGCCTGGTATTTCCTGTCGCGCGCCTGTTTGGCCGAGCCTCCGGCCGAATCTCCCTCGACAAGGTACAGTTCGCACAAAGTCGGGTCCTTTTCCTGGCAGTCCGCCAGTTTTCCCGGCAGACCGCCTGAATCAAGCGAGCTTTTCCTGCGGGCCAAATCCCTTGCCTTTTTCGCGGCTTCGCGCGCCTCCGCGGCGCCCAAAGCCTTGCTTATTATCCTTTTTGCCTCTGAAGGGTTCTCTTCAAAATACGCTGCAAGTTTTTCATATACAAATGAATTGACGATGCCCTCAACCTCGGAATTCCCCAACTTTGCCTTTGTCTGGCCCTCAAACTGCGGGTCCGGGACTTTCACCGACACTATGGCGTTCAATCCTTCGCGCACGTCGTCGCCCTGCAGTGCTATTTTGTCGTTTTTTATCAGGTTATTTTTTTTTGCGAAGCTGGCGGCCGCTTTTGTAAGCGCGGTCTTAAATCCGGAAAGATGCGTGCCGCCTTCTATTGTGCGTATATTATTTACGAATGACAGCATATTATCGGCAAAACCGTCGTTATACTGTATGGCGACCTCGACATGGACAAGGTCCTTATCGCCTTCTATGTATATGGGTTTTTTGTTTATGACTTCCCTGTTCTTGTTCATGTGCTTTACAAATTCGCTCAAACCGCCCTCAAACTCGAATATTTCCTCTTTTTCAGAGCGTTCGTCCTTCATCCTGATCCTGATGCCCTTGTTCAAAAACGCCAGTTCCCTCATCCTGTTGGCGATAGTTTCATAAGTGTATACAAGGACCTCGAATATTTTATGGTCGGGTTTGAAGCGCGTTTTTGTTCCGGTTTTCTTGGCGTCGCCTATAACCTTTACGGGTTCGTCCGGCACTCCCCTTACATAGCGCTGGAAATAAACCTTGCCTCCGCGCCTTACTTCTACCTCGAGCCATTCTGAGAGCGCGTTGACGACCGAAGCTCCGACTCCGTGAAGGCCCCCGGAAACTTTGTATGAATTATGGTCAAACTTTCCGCCGGCGTGCAGTACCGTCATGATAACCTCAAGGGCTGATTTCTTCTGCTGCTTGTGCATGTCGACCGGCATTCCGCGGCCGTTATCGGACACTGTTATGGAATTATCGGTATGTATGGTCACGGCTATATCATTACAGAACCCCGCCATGGCTTCGTCTATGGAATTGTCAACTATCTCATAAACCAGGTGGTGCAATCCGGCGGTGGAGGTGCTTCCTATATACATGGCAGGCCGTTTCCTTACAGCCTCAAGGCCTTCCAGGACGGTTATCTTGTCGGCGGTATAGGAATCATCCTTTGACCCTATATTATCTTTTTCATCCTTGTCCTCTTCCCTGGGAACCGGTGATTTCCTGTTGGTTTCAAAAAGCTCCGGTTCTTTCTTATCTTTTTTCTTATCTTCTTTTTTCGCTTTCTTTGCCATTTAGCTTCCTCCTGAATTTGCCTTAATAAGCCTTTTGATCAGTTTACCGGCCGATATCTTTGAATAATAAATAAGCGGATCGCTCCGCTTTTTAACCAGAACAAAACTGCTGTTTCCCTCTGATATGTTTTTAAGCCTGAACCTGGCTTTATACGACTCTATCAAAGCGCTGTTACCGGGGCAATCGCTGAAAATGCCGACGATATCGGTCCCGTTGAGCACAAGGTCGCCGCCAATATGAAGACTTTGTATCACTGCCTCATCCTCGCGATGATATCTTTTACCGCGTCAGACTTGAAATATGCGTTTATCCGGGCCTTTAAAACGCGTTTTTTGTACGTGATTTCACTCATTATAACACTATTTTCAGCGTAAATAAATAGTTTCTTTTTATCATACTTGAAAGGCTTTGTTCCTTTGGCAAGGTCCCCGGCAATTTTTTCCCAGTTGTCCTTTATGGTATCGCCCATGTCAACTTTATCTATCCTGTTCCTGCTGATAAACTTGTCGAGGAGGTTTTTTATGGAATCCAATCTATTTATCCCTTGTCATTGACGTAAAACGGCGTCTCAAAGTAAACGTTCCCTGTCAATCCCACAACAGGGTAGAGGATCACGCCCCTTGTGTTCAGGGTTGAATTAAATGCCGCCTCCAGCTTGAAAGAAAAATACCTCACCGGGAACAGTTCCAGGCCCGCCCCGCCGCCGGCGGTAAAACAGGTGTTGTTATATTTTTTTGTGGTCCCGTCGTCATATTTATACTGTTCGGATACTATGGATAATCCGGCCCCTAATTTTAAGTACGGTATAAAATATACGTTTTTTTTGTATCCTATATATCCTATGGCGTTGACAAGGATATTTGACACCGTCATATCATACTGGTAAGTGTCACCGCGTTTGTTCTCAAGCCCCAGGTTCTCCAACTGCAGCCCCCAAAGGAAAGCGCCCGTGATATTACAGGTGAATTCCGCGTTCAACCCAAGCCCGAATTTTGATTCATTGCTCAGATAATTCGGCGCGACAGGCATCAGCCCCGCGGCCCCGCCGCCGAGCGATATCCTTGTCGGCTCCTCGTCCGGCCTTCTCAAGTTCAGGTAAATTTTTACCAGCGATATGAAAGCGTCGGAGGGCTCCCATAGCGCGTAAGGAACTTTCGCGTATGGTTCGTATACGGCCTTGCCTGCTTTCTCGTTGTTCCTCTTGTCGTATATATATTTCTGTATGGCCGGATCCTCAGAAAAACCCCAGTAATTATCTTTGCAATCAATATCCGCCGGGGAATAATTGGTGATATTCACCACATTCTTGAAAAAATTGTTCTTAAGTATCGTCCCGTCGTTTTTGGGAGTGTCCTTGAAATATATGGCGAACCTTCCGTTATTGAAAGTGTTCTGGGCTATGGTATACTTTATTTCCTTGCCCTCCAGGTAAACCCCGTAAGTGTCGTTGTAAAAATAATTGTCCTTGATTAGCGCCGTTGCGAAATGATAAAGCTCCACACCCGTGGAGTTAAGTATGTAATTACTGGTTATATCCACCGGCGTGCCTCGCGAAGTTATGGCGCCCCTTATAAGTATGGTGAACTCGACCGTGCTTTTAAACCTGCTTTCAAAAACAAGCCCGTCGTAAAAACTGACATTATCATAAGGTATCATCCTTACCGGGTTTTTCGGGTCGCCCTTTGAATAAAGCGCGCCTTTGACGTATATTTTCGAGTTTTCCTTGAATTTAACGATTGTCCCGGGATATATGGTGAGCAGGGCTGTTTTTTCAACTATGACGGTGCCGTCGACAATATACGGGGAATTTTTCGGTATCCAAACCTCGTTTGTTTTGATCACTCCGGGCGCGTTTGTGTCCGCCTTCACCGCCGCAAAAAAGAAGGCTGTGATAAAAAACAGCAGAAACTTTTTTTTCAAAATATCACCTTTTTAAATTATTCCTTTATCGTCTTCCAGGTCGGGAAGAGGAGGAAGTTCATCAGGCAGCACGGAAACCGCCGGCTTTTTATTTTCATAGACGGCGGGCGCCGGTTTAAATGGGTCCGGTTTTTTCAGCAGATCCTCCGGCACCACGGTGTTTTTTCCGGGCATATCCGCTTTTTTGTCGTGTATCGACATATTGTCAAAAGAAAGCAGGTCGTTCACGGTGGGAAGGCTTTCTTCCTTTTTTGCAGATGTTGTCTCAGGGGCTGTATTCCTCTGTATTTTAAAACTTCCGCCGCTTAAAGGCGCTGAAGAAGCCTGCGCAACAGCCTGGGGCCTCGCTTCCGCCGCCTTAGGCTGCTCCACAGTGAGCCCGGAAGGGCCCTTTGGAACTGCCTGGGCGCCGATATCAGGCTTTACCGGCGCAGCGCCCGCCTTTGGCAGGGATATAATAAATGTCTTGCCTTTTCCTATTTCGGATTCTATCCATATGTCCCCGCCCATATTGTTTATCATGGCTTTAAGTATGGGGAAACGCAGGCCGCTGTTGATGAATTCCGGGCCTGCCGCGGATTCCGGTCCGTGGAAATTGACGAAGAGTATCCCGGTTTTTGACTGGGGCATGCTCATTCCGAAATCGCTTATCCTTATCAATAAATTTCCGCCGCTTTCCTTTGTCTCGACTATTACCTGGCCTCCGCGCGGTGAAACCTTTATCGCCTGGTTCAACAGCTGGCTGGTGACGGATGAAAGCCTCGCCGTATCCCCTTCGGCGCTGGTTATTGCCGGGCTGAAATTAACCTTAAGGTCCACTTTCTTAATATCGGCCTGGGGCTGTATGGCGAATATTACGTCCTGGACCACCGTATTTATTTCAATGGGGGCCTTTGTGAGTTTTATCTCGCCTTTTTCAAGCCTGGCAAGTTCGGTTAAGTCGTTGATGAGCCTCTCGAGCCTGGCAGATTTGTTTATGACCACTCCGAGGAACTGCTGCTGGGCGTCCGTGATCTTGCCTTCCCCGCCGAGCACGGAAGATATGTAGGTTTTGATGACGGACAGGACCCCTTTGAGTTCGGTGTTCATCATAAGCACCGAATCCATCCTCATGTTCTCTTTTTCAAGCGGCACTTTGCTCTCGGAGGCTTTTTTGACTTCCTGTTTTAATTTTTCCCCTTCTTTTTCAAGTATTGATATTTTCTGGTTTAAAAGCGTTTTTTCCATCTCGAGCTTTGTGTCCGCGTCTTTCTTTGCTTTTGCAACCTCATTTTTTGACTTCGCCAGCTCTTCGTCCACGGAAGCCTTGTTGTTTTCAGCTATCTTTATGGCGTCGCGCAGTTCGGATATCTCAGCGTCCGCTTTTGACGCTTCCTTTGAAAGTTCTTCCTCAAGCTCCTTTGACATCTGTGAAAGTTTTTCCGCTTTTTCCTCTGAAGCTTTGACCCTGCCTCGGAGTATAACAAGCGAATCCAGCAGCTTCCTGTATTCCCCTTTTTTTATCTTCGGCAGCATTTCCGTAAAACTTTCCTCATCTATGTGCGTTAAGGCCTTGACTATCCTTTTAAGCGGCGAGAAAGGCTCGCCGCTTATTGCCGCCGCGGCAACGATGCCGAGTATAAGGGCAAGAAGCAGGATGGCATACGTCGGCACGCCGTAATCATTAGCCATAAAACCGGGTTCAAATTTCGCCGTCTTTTTCTGCATGAACTTATAATCCGTGTAGGGTGTAAAAACGCATGCGATAAGCTCAAGCGCCTCTTCCTTTTTATATGCGATCAACCCTTTTAAATTATTGTATTCGGCTTCTTTAACCTGGCTTTCGCCTCCGGCGTCATTTATGATCACCTTTATATCGGAGTTTGAAAGTATGTTCTCGGTATTTTCCTTGGCCGGGTCCGTATTCAGCAGCATTGCCCCGGACATGTTCATTACAAAGTTCGTTCCGTGGATGGATTGTTTGTCCTTCCTTATCAGTGCTGCGGCTTCCTCAGACTGTTCACCCGCATAAAGCACGGCTACAAGCCTGTCCTTTATATCGGATACCGGTATAAAATATTCAAAGCTGCCGGTGAATTTCGCGTCAACCATTGGCTGCTTTGAGGATACTGCCTGCAGGAACCCGCTTTTAGCCTTATAGTTGCCGCCTTTTAACCCGGGTTTTGAAGCGGCTACAACGGTCCCGTTTGTCATTAACAAAACCAGGTCGGTATTATATGCTTTCGCCGATCTGATGAACTGGGATTCTATTTTTGCGAGGGAAGCCTTATTCGAGTAGCTTGAATTCCTGATGACGACATTCCCGGTTATGTTCCCGTATTTTTTTTCTATCGATGAAGGGCTGAAACCCGTGATAATTTTATATACTTCGTCTATTTTCCCTGTCAGTTGTGCCTTTACAACGTCAACTTCCTTCTGGTTTTCCGACCAGGTTATCTTTGACTGCATTGAATTCAGCTGGGTAACCCTTTTGTCGTCATAGATATAGAACAAAAGCGCGGGCACGCTGAAAACCAGCACGCAAATAAGAATGATTTTTGTCAATAAACTTTCTTTATTCATATAACTTGATCCTCCTGAAAGATGAACGGCTTTTACTTGCCTTCTTCCGTCTTCTCAGCCTCATCATCTTCTTCCATGACGCGGGCCACGGCGCCTACTGCTTCGCCGTCTTTTATTTTTATGAGGCGGACGCCCTGCGTGTTCCTGCCTATGGTCTTTATGTCCTTCACTTTGGTCCTGATAAGGGTACCTTTGGTGGTGATCAGGATAAGCTCGTCGGTGTCGTTGACCAGCTTTATATCCACGACATTGCCTGTTTTCTCGGTCACTTTCACGTTGATGAGACCCTTGCCTCCGCGGCTCTGCTCGCGGTATTCCTTCACTTTTGTCCTTTTGCCGAAACCTTTTTCGGTGACCGTAAGCAGCGTCACGTCATCGCCTTTGTGCAGGACGGTCATGGAAACAACCCTGTCTTTCTTGTCGAGGTTGATGCCCCTGACGCCCATGCCGGTGCGGCCGATCTCGCGTATGTCTTTCGCGTCAAAACGTATGGCCTTACCCTCACGGGTGGCTATGAATACCTGATCATCAATCTTTGCCAACTTTGTCTCTATAAGTGAATCCTTTTCGCCAAGCCCGATCGCGATGATGCCGCCGGCCCTTGGATTTGCAAACAGCGACAAGCTGGTCCTTTTCACGGTGCCGTCGCCGGTGACCATGAGCAGGAACTGGTCCTCCTTGAACTCTTTGACAGCCACGTAAGAGGCTATCTTTTCGCCGTCCTCAATTTTCAGCATGCTGACTATGGCCTTGCCTTTGGCGGTCCTTGCCGCCTCGGGTATCTCGTAAACTTTCAGCCAGTGGCAGCGGCCCTTGGTGGTGAAGAACATCATGTAGTCTTTTGTATTTGCCACAAATACGTCCTGAACGAAATCCTCGTCCTGGGTGGCGACAGCCATGATTCCGCGCCCGCCGCGTTTCTGCGCCTTATAGGCGCTTGACGGGGTGCGCTTGATGAAACCTTTGTGCGTCATTGTTACTATCATATCCTCGTCCTGAATCATGTCTTCCACTGTTATCTCTTTTTCGCGAGCTATTATCTCGGTACGCCTTTCATCCGAGTACTTGTCCCTTATTTCGGTGAGTTCCTTCACCATAAGAGCGAACATTTTCTTTTCGCTGGCAAGGAGCGCCTTTAATTCTTCAATCAGCTTTTTCAGTTCCGCAAGTTCTTTTTCAAGCTTCTCGACTTCAAGCGCCGTCAGCTGCTGTAGCTTCATGTCAAGTATGGCCTGGGCCTGCACTGGAGAAAGTTTAAAAGCCGTGATAAGGGCTTCCCTTGCAGCGTCCACATTTTTTGAGGAACGGATTATTTTGATGACCCTGTCCAGGTATTTTAAGGCTATGAGCAGGCCTTCAAGTATATGCGCCCTTTTCTCCGCCTTTTTAAGCTCGAACTTGGCCCTTCTTATGATTATTTCTTTCCTGTATTCTATGAAATTCTCGAGTATTTCCAGCAGCGTCAAAGTCTTCGGCCTTCCCTTGACTATTGCCAGCATATTGACGCCGAATGATGTGCGAAGCACAGTGTGCTTGTATAACTGGTTTAATACAACCTCGGCATTGTCGTTCCTGGAAATCTCGATTACGGCCCTTACGCCGTCCTTGTCGGACTCGTCGCGCAGGTCCGATATGCCGTCTATTTTTTTATCCCTTACAAGCTCGGCTATGGTCTCGATAAGCTGGGCCTTATTGACCATATAGGGAAGTTCCGTTATGACTATCTGCTGTTTGCCTTTCTTTGTTTCCTCTATCTTCGCTTTTGCCTGCATAGTGACGGAGCCGCGCCCGGTCTCATAGGCTTTTTTGATCCCGTCCCTGCCGATGATGTAAGCCCCCGTCGGAAAATCCGGGCCGGGTATTATCTTCAAAAGTTCGTCTACCTTTATATGCGATCCTTTATTGTTGATGACATAGATAACCGCGTCAATCACTTCTTTCAGATTATGGGGCGGGATATTTGTGGCCATGCCCACGGCTATTCCTGTGGAACCGTTCACAAGTATATTTGGGAACCCGACCGGGAAGATGGAAGGCTCTTTGCTTGATTCATCGTATGTCGGGACGAAATCAACGGTGTCTTTATCAAGGTCTTTTATCATCTCTTCCGTTAATTTCATCATCCTTGCTTCGGTGTAACGCATTGCGGCGGGCGGGTCTCCGTCAACGGACCCGAAGTTTCCCTGTCCGTCGATCAGCGGCATCCTGAAATTGAAAGTCTGCGCCATCCTTACCATGGCGTCATATATCGAGGAATCGCCGTGGGGATGGTAATTACCCATCACTTCTCCGACGATCTTCGCCGACTTCCTGTACGGCCTTCCATAATAAAGGCCCATATCATAAGTGGTGTATAGTATCCTTCTTTGTACCGGCTTTAATCCGTCCCTGACGTCGGGAAGGGCCCTTCCTATAATTACACTCATTGAATAATCGAGGTAGGATGTCTGCATCTCGTCTTCGAGCGTGGTTACCCTGATCTGTGAAGTTGATTTTTCCTGCATATTTTGTTCTTATCTCCTCTTATTTTCTTATCGGCATCACTATGTAAAGGAAATCGTCGTTGCCCTTTCCCTTTATAATGCCGGGGTTCATGGTGCTGATCAGCTTTATCTCTATGGTATCGGATTCTATCACTTTTAAAACGTCCATGATGTAGGCGGCATTGTAGGATACTTCTATGGGCTCGCCGTCATACTTGATATCTATTTCCTCGAAAGCCTCGCCCTCATCCTGCGCCTGGGCCACTATCACAAGCTTGTTCTTTTCAAGTTTGATAATGACGATCTTTGATTTGTCGCTTGTGATGGTCGCGGCCCTCCTGATTGCGGCGGCGAACTCTTCCTTGTTCACAAAAGCCTCCATGTGGAACTCTTTTGGGATGACCTGGTTGTAGTTGGGGTAATTCTCGTCTATGATCCTCGATACTATTTCCATGTTTTCAAGCTGGAACTCTATGACCTTGTCGTAAAAATTTATCGTTATTTCCTTTGATTCGTCGTCGGAAAGCACCTTGACTATTTCATTTATTGTTTTTAACGGGATGATGTAATCGAACTTTGATTTCACGCCCGTCTTGATATCCGCCCTGTAATAAGCCAGCCTGTGCGCGTCGGTCGCGACAGCTTCTATCTTGTTGCCTTCGAATTTAAAAAACACCCCGTTTAAGTTCCTTTTTGTGGTGTCTTTAAGCGCCGCGTAATATATCTTTGATATTATTTCCTTCAGCAGCTTCTGCGGCATTTTGATGGTCTCGAGTTTTTTCTCGTCAAGCTGCAGCACGGGAAAATCCTCCGCCGGAAGGCCGTTTATCTTGTAAGAGGCTTTTTTGCACTGCACTTTTGTGTTGTCGTTCTTGTCGGTCTCTATCCTTATGTCATCCTCGCTGAATTCCTTGATAAGCGCGATTATTTTTTTGGGGATGGTCGTCTTGCCGGGCTGTTCTATCTTATCCACTTTGCATTTGATGCGGACGCTGATGTCCATGTCCGTGGCGGACAGAAAAAGGAAATCATTATCCGCTTCAAAAAGTATGTTCGATAAAAGCGGAAGTGTGGAGCCTGTGGAGATAAAATACTGGGCGGTCTGCAGAGAATCAAGGATCTCGGCTTTTTTGGTCTTTAATTTCATTTAAATCCTCCTTTAAAATGTTTTACAAATAAATCCAAGTAATTCTTTATCGCGTCCGATACAGATCAAATTTTTCTATGGCCTGTGCGCCACTAAAACCCTTATAATACAAGCGCACAATCCATAGAAAAATTTGACCTGTATCGGACGCGACTTATCATTAAAATGCTTTTCCGAATGTATCAATTAATGCTGATAATACTTTATTTTAATACATTACAACCTATTTATCCACAACAAATTTAAACCCGCTTATCCGGGCCGTTTACTTTTTTATCCTGGCTATAAGTTCGTCAAGAGTTGCCTTGAACTTGTCGTCCGATTTTATCAGCTGGTCGACTTTCTTTATCGCGTGCATCACGGTGGTGTGGTCCTTGCCGCCGAAATACTGCCCTATCTGCACCAGCGAATAATCCGTTAGGTTCCTGGTGATGTGCATGGCTATCTGCCTCGCGTTGGCGATATTTTCCGGCCTTTTCCTGGATGAAAGGTCCTGCACTTTTATGCCGTAATATTCCGCCACAACCTGCTGTATGAGGTCTATACCTATCTTTTTATTCGATTCAAAGGATGGGTTTGTAAGCTTTAGGGCCTGCTTTGCGAGGTCGAGATTTATCTCGAAACCGGGCTGGTTTGAAAGCGCCACCATGGTTGAGAACGTGCTTCCCAGGGACCTTATATTGGTGTCCACATTTTCGGCAATGAAAGCAAGCACAACGTCCGGAATAACCTTATTCATCTCTTTTGCCTTGAGCCTGAGTATGGCCACCCTTGTCTCAAAATTCGGCGACTGTATATCCGCGATTATTCCCGCGGCGAAGCGCGACTTGAGCCTGTCCTCGAGCTTTAATTCCTGCGGCGGCGAGTCTGACGTGGCGACTATCTGCTTGTTTAAGTTAGACAGCTCGTTAAAAGTGTGGAAAAATTCCTCCCTTGCCTGCTCGCCCTTCTGAAGGAACTCTATATCATCCACGAGCAGCAGGTCAACGCTCCTGTACTTTTCCTTGAACTCGTCCATTTTCTTGCTTCCTATGTGTGAAACGACCTCAATGATGAATTTCTCGGCCGTGGTGATTAGTATCTTGGCCTGCGGATTTTTCTCATAAACATAATTGCCTATGGCGTGCAGCAGATGGGTCTTGCCGAGTCCGACTCCGCCGTAAATGAAGAGCGGGTTATAAGTCTGCCCCGGGGCCTCCGCAACCGCTTTGCTGGCCGCGTGGGCGAACCTGTTTGAGTCGCCAACTATGAAATTATCGAACTTGAACTTGGTGTTAAGGTAAGGTATGTGCCCCGACGGATTATCAAGCGGAAGGGGTATCTGCACGTCTTTTATGGTTATCTTTGGGGATACCTCGCCTTTTTGGGCGCCGGTCTTTTTTATCTCTATGCTTATGGACACGGAATCATTGAGAATGGGTTTAACAAGATTAAGCAGATCGCTCAGGTATTTTTCATTAAGGTTCTTTTTATGCAGCTGGCTGGGTACTTCTATGACAAGCTTGTTTGCTGCTTCATCATATGCCGCTGTTGATTTTTCCAGCCACATATGCAAAGAAACTGATTCTGTTTTAACTTTGTCAACAATTTCATTCCAATCAAAAGCCATTTAATCATTACCTTTCCATAATTTTTTAAAAAGATATCCACATTATGAACAAAAGCCTTTGTACACTTTTTAACATTAAAAAACTTCATATATTAAAGGCGTTTAAAGACTTTTCCACATTTTGTATTAATAATTGTTAACAACTTAATAACATCCTATTTTGGCCGTTAAAAACAGATAAAATAACAAGTAATTATAACATAATGAAGAATTAATTCAATAATAAAATTAAAATAAAAAAAACCCGGAATGCCTTTTGAGGGCATTCCGGGCCGTTATGCTGCAATTACCTGCTTTAAATTACCAGCCGTAAACCAGTGCTATGTTGAAAGCCACGTTGTTGTTCGCGCCAGATATGAAATTGGGGCCTACAAGAAGCATCGCAGGATTGATATCCCACTGTACTTTCAGGTCGCCTATTGTTGCTGTGGCGCCCAATGCAGTTGCCACGCCGTTATCCGTGCGCAGAGCTGAAGTATTGCTTTCATTGGTTTTTGTCTTGCCATCAGCCGCGCTGACGGTCTTTGTGTTGGTCGCTGCGTACCTGAGTATGGCCTTGTTTATACCGGCATTAAACGACCATGTGTCGTTGAGTTTGCCCTCAATCGCAACATACAGCGGAAGCACAAGCACTCCGTCCGAGTTTGCGCCTGTTCCGTACGTCTTTACCGCGGTAAGAACGTTGTTATTGGTGATAACAGGGTCCGAGTCAGTGTTAAACAGGAGGCCCGAGCCGAATGTCAGGGCCAGTGTTTTTGTTGCATGCAGTTTGTATCCGGCGAGAAACTGCGCGATAAATTCCATATCAGTAGCCTTGTTATCCGTATTTACAGTGACAACTCCGAGACCGAGCGGTGAAGTCCATGTCTTTACTTCATCGGATGCCGAAGCATATTTAAGCCCGAGGTCGAATATCCAGTTGCCCATCTTTGTATCGGCGTTCAATCCGATTTCCATGGCGCTCATGCTTTCTGAATTGTTATTTGTCAGGTTGTCGGCGGCATTATAAGTCTTTGTGGAGTTGGCGTAAGTCGGCATTGCGAATGACAATGCCACGTCAATAGGCATGCTTGCCTTTAATGATGTACCGAGTTCGAGTTTAAATGTCCCCTGTCCGTTTGCCGCATCATTTTTATTCGTTACTGACGCCACCAGTTTGTTGGTCGTGTCCGTCCCGTACTGCCCAAAAAGTAAACTGCCGCCGACATTCATTCCGCCCATGTCAGTCGCGTAAAAAAGTCCTGTTATGTTGCCAACGCCGGTCTGTGTGCTGCCGGTTGCCGGAGCATTTACATTCGCGATACCAGGGTTGGGGCCCACTGCCAATCCGATCGTTCCCAGGCTTGTACCGAGGTATGTGTATGCCCATGAGTTTGGACCGTTGGATTCGACGACGGCCGTGTTCTTGAAATCAGAGATCAACTGCGGATATATCTGCGTTATCTGGTCCGTTCCCGAGAGCTGTACCGGGATGCCGGCCATGCTCAATATTTCAGTGTAGGAAGCGAATGCCGGGATGGACAAAAGAGTCAAAATTGCCGCGATTGCTAAAATCTTTTTCATGCGTAGTACCCTCCAAAGTTTTTTTTAAATAGAAAAAGTACGCACCGGGATTGGTTCCCATTTGTGATGATGCTTAAATCCCACCCCCTCTTCTTGTTATTTATATAACAAAATCTACGGGTTGAAATATTAGCAAATAGATTAAACCTTATATTTTAGTAAAATTATTATAACAAACCATCCCATTATTGTCAAGAATTCATCAGAATTTTATGACCAATAACCCGGCAAAAAATGTCAAGGCTTCAAGGCCGCGGTTGATGTCGCGTTTTTTGCGGCATTTTCCTCGGCTTCTTCAAATACTTTTATGACGCTGAACTTAAAAAGCAATCTCGCGACATCGGGCGCGCTGCCGAAAAAACATTTTTTATTCACATCAGCGCCGGTTTCAAGCAGCAGTTTGACGAACTTCGGCTTGCCTTCCCATGACGCGATCATTAACGCCGTATAATCCTCATTGGATTTTTCATTTACATCCGCGCCTTTGTCTATCAGGAGTTTTCCTGCGGTTGTATTGCCGTTTTTTGCCGCGGCCATGAGCGGCGTAAAACCCTTGATCGTTTTAACATTTACATCGGCGCCCGATGAAATCAACCTGGCGGTTATAGTCAGATCGTCGGCGTCGGTCGATAAAAAAAGAGGGCTCATGCCGCTATCCGCGGTCATGGTTATATTAGCGCCCTTGTCTATGAACATAAGAGCTGTTTTGTCATCGCTGTTTTTACACGCCAGAAGGAGCGCGGTGGTATTGTCCTTCAAAGTTTCATTTATAAAAGCGCCGTGCTTAAGCAGCAATTCCGCCGCGCCGGCCTGCGACTCCCTGGCAGCGGTCAGGAACGCAGTGTATTGATTTTTATCTCTTTTATTTATATCCGCGCCTTTTTCAAGTAGATATTTCATCATATCCACATCTCCGCGGCCGGCGCAGAGCATCAAAGCCGTCTCATTATTCGCATTGTCGACGTTTATATCAGCGCCTTCCGCTTCCAGAGATGTTTTTAAACTGTCCATATCCCCGCTATTGGCGGAATTAAGCATTTTTAACCCAGCACAACCCGAAAGTAGGATGGCACAAAGGCAGATAAATATAATTTTTTTCATTTGAACCTCCTTAATATAAACAGATTTTAACAATGATGCTCTTTTAATACAAGTCTTATTCACTAGGTTGTCATTGCGAGGAGCGAGTTCCTCAGCGACGAAGCAATCTCTGTACTTTTGTAGAGATATGCGTACTTAAAGGCTTATCGGTAGAACTGAGATTGCTTCGTCGCCATGAACCAAGAACGGCTTCTCGCAATGACTATCTATCCAAGGACTTTTCCGACAGTCTTTTTACACCTTCCTAAAATCGCATATTCAGACCTATATTACGATTTAGGAAGGAACGAACGTATTGATTTGGACAAAAACTTGTGTTATGATTATAAAAATTCAATTCAAGGGAGGTTTTATCATGGACAGACTTATTAAAATGGTCCTGGCCGGCGTTGTGGCGGGATTCATACTTTTTATCGTGGCATCCGTATCTTATCACTACACGGGCAGGATCTCGGACCCGTCGCTGAGCTCGCTATTCAGGGAAAATATATCAATGAACTGGTTCTACAAGCTCATGTTCCTCAATATAGGCATGGGTCTTATCATGGCTATTTTTTACGCTTTATTGGCCAAGGGCATGCCCGGCGGAAGCCTGCTACGCGGGATGTTCTGGGGATTCATAGTATGGTTCATACTGATATCCCAGCCGCTTATCATGTCATTGGTTGTCGGAAAATTCACTTCAGACATGATAATATCATGGCTCGCCCAGGGGCTTGTCAGTTATGTGGCTGCGGGGCTTTGCATATCGCTGATATACAAAGAATAAACTCATAGAACAATCAAAAATCCCAAATCAAAGATCTTTTTGATTTGGGATTTTTTTTTGGGTAATTTGTTGCATCAGAACGCTGATGGTTATTGAAACCTGCTTTACTTGCAAGATCCGCTACCTTTATCCATATTCTATGGACAATAGGGTTGCGGCCTTTGTCTTAACGCAGCAAGCTGCTGGGAGTTAAAACCTATGCATTATAAAAAATTTGTGCTTGTCTTTACCCAGCCAGATTCGACCACTCTATGGAGTAACACAGGCACGTCTTTGTTTCCAGCTCGACAACGTTGGTGTCCGAGGCTTTGATCGATTTGGTGGCATGTTTCATCCAGCCGTGTATTGTCCTGCCTAGGTACGGTGAAACAGGAAGGTTTTTGACAGAAAAATTTATCTTGTTGTCCTTTAAATATTTTATCTCGGCCACTCCTGCTGAAAAATATGACAAAAATACCGACTGCGCGTTTGACAGGGCGCATTGCATTGACAGGTCCTTAAAAAGCCTGTGGGAACTTTCAAAGGCTTTTTTTGCGGAGTATTCCCCTATCTCAAAAAGCAAAGACGCGTCGCCAAAACCGAAAAATTTGTCGATGCTCTCGGAAAATTTCATATACATCCCCATATCATACCAGTTAAGGTCGCTGAAAGTTTTTATCTGTTCATATTCGGGGACATGCAGGAAGAACGACCTTACTTTTTCACATCCGTATTTCTTTTCAGCGTATTCAAGCGCTGATGTAAACGCCTTTCCTTTGACTTGCATTGGTTCTCCTGGTATAGGTTGATTATGAAACATAGTTTCATTATATATAACACGTTGTAGATAATTTGTCAATTAATAACTAAAATCGCATTATAGGTCTGTATTGCGATTTTAGTTATGGTGAAATGCCAAAATTAAAGGTAAAAATATGATATTTTGCAGATAATACAATATTTTGGCACAAAGAAAAATAGCAAACCAGACCTTAAATGCTATTTTTCTTTGGCTTTATTCATCTCTTTGATCGCGCAGAACTCGCCGCACATGGAACATACTTCTTTATCCTGCAGGGGAAGCATGTCCCTCATCTTTGCCGCTTTTACCGGGTCTATGGAAAGCCTTATCTGTTCGTCCCAATCCAGGTTCTTGCGCGCCTTTGCCATCTTTATATCCCACTCCATTGCCCCTGGTATTCCGCGCGCTATATCCGCGGCATGGGCCGCTATCCTGGAAACTATGACGCCCTCGCGTACCTCGTCTATATCCGGAAGTTTTAGGTGCTCGGCCGCGGTCACATAGCAAAGGAAATCCGCTCCGGATGCGGCGGCAAGCGCGCCGCCAATTGCCGCTGTAATATGGTCGTAACCGGGCGCGACATCGGTCACTAGCGGCCCCAAAACATAAAACGGCGCGTTATTGCAAAGTTTTTTCTGCAGCTGCATATTTGTTACTATCTGGTTTATGGGCATATGACCCGGGCCCTCGATCATCACCTGCACGTTTTTATCATACGCGCGTTTGGCCAGTTCTCCGAGTATTATAAGTTCGTGTATCTGGGCCCTGTCGGTTGCATCCGCCAGACAGCCCGGCCTCATGGCGTCACCCAATGAGAGTGTCATGTCATATTTATAAGCTATGTCCAGCAGCCTGTCATACTGCTCGTACAAAGGATTTTCTTTTTTATTCTTCATGATCCATACGGCCAGGAATGTGCCGCCGCGGGAAACCGTGTCAAGTATGCGCCCCTGGCTCATCATGGAATCAACCGATGCTTTTGTGACGCCGCAATGCACGGTGATAAAATCAACTCCCTGCTTTCCGTGGTCCTCTATCACTTCAAAAAGATCGTCCGCCGTAAGCTGCGTTACATCCCTCTTGCCCGAGGTTATTTTAACGGCAGCCTCGTATATGGGCACCGTCCCTATGGGGACAGTCGATTCTTTCATCATGGCGAGCCTGATGGCCTTAAGGTCGCCGCCGGTGGAAAGGTCCATCACCGCGTCAGCCCCGGCCGCAATGGCGGTTTTTAATTTGTTTATCTCGTCTCCTATGGAGCACTTGTCCTGTGACGAGCCTATGTTCGCGTTCACCTTTATTTTCATCTTTTTTCCTATACCCGTGGCCCTGCAATTTTTGTGGTTGATATTTTTTGTGATTACAACCTCGCCGGAACCGATAAGACCCATAAGTTCGTTCACATCTATCGACTCATTTAACGCCACTTCTTTCATCTCCGGCGTTATTATTTTTTTCTTCGCTGCTTCAAGTTGTGTCATTTATTTCTCCTTGTTTAAGATCAATTGTCTTATTTTTTTTGTCTGTGCGAGGATGTTTTTTTCACCGAGAATCCCTGATATGAAAGAAAAATACCTGATCCCGCTTGCTTTAAGTTCCGGGATATTATACCCGTTTATACCCCCGATTGCAACAACGGGAGTAGAGAGCGAGCGGGATATTTTTTTTATCAAAACCGGCCCGATCGCTTTTTTATCCTTTTGGGAAGTGGGATATACCGGACCGACGCCTATATAGGAAGATCTCAAACGGTCCATGCTGATGGACTCCTTGACGCTGTCCGCGGAAACCCCGATTATGCCCTTGAAAATCTTTTTTACGGCGTCATACGGGAGGTCTTCTTTTCCTATATGCACGCCGTCCGCGCGCACAAGCGCCGCGATGTCGACCCTGTCGTTTATTATAAAGGGAACTTTATAGGCGGAGCATATTTTTTTCATCTTCACGGCCGCCACGTAAAAATCGCGGTCGTTCATCATTTTAGAGCGTAATTGAATGCAGGTTGCGCCCCCTTTCAGGCAGCTTATCAGCGCTTTGCAGGGGTCCTTCCCGGAATTCTTAAGGTATTCAATGTCAAGGATGACGTAAAGTGAGAGATATGAAGGGTTGTTCATCTTATATCAGCGTTTCTTTTTCCAGTTCGTAGGTTTTATACCTTAATTCCTTGAAGACATAAGCCGCCGACGGATCTATAAGCTTTGATATTTCTTCCAGCACCCTGAAAGATTCCTCTACCCGCTTGAAGTTTGAGACCATTATATCCAGCGTGCTTGTCCGGGTAAATTCACCCTTGTTTTTGCCGTGACGGCCGGCGTCGTCATCCGTATGGCGGTTTTTCAAGAGCACTAGATGGTCCGCCGAGATCATTTTAAGCGCCGAGTCAATGTCGTGCCTTATATTTTTAAGTTTTGATGTGGTTTTTTTATCCGATATGATGAAACGCGATACGTCTTCTATGACCCGTAATCCCTCTTTGGCGCGGTTTACATTGGCGTCTATCATGGTATAAATATTTTTTTTGTTTTTCATTATCTATCTACGCGCATGGATGCGTAGATGTTCCTTATCATCTGTGTGAATGATACGCCTTCATCCTTCCACTTGCCAAGAATGTACCCCAGCACCGCAAGCGCCACTATAAAAAGCGTTTTTAACAAGCCGAAGATCACCAGGAAAAGCGCCAACAGGAAAAATGAAAGGAATCCGGCCAACTTCCAGAAGTTCAGTATTATGAACTTAAGCAGCTCGTTCATTTTTCGTTTTCCTTCTGCCTGAATACCACCTTGCTTACTATCACCGTGGGCTTTATTTCATTTGAGATGCCGAGGGTAAACTGGATATATTTTATTATGGCTTCCTGGATTTCCTGCGTGACGTCGGATACCGACCTGTCCGAGAACAGTGTCACATGCGCCGTGACTTTAAGCCCTTTTCTGGTGGAGATGACCTTTCCTTTTATGTCCTTCACCCCGTTGATCTGGTTCTTTACCACCCTTGAAAAATCCTCTATGGCTCCCAGGGAAACCATGATCTCGCCGAGCGGGGATTCGAGAACAACCGTCCTTTCGCTGCGCCTTTTTTCAATATTTCCGAAGATGGTGAAAAGGGCCGTAAATATGAAGAACAACCCTGTGAAAAACACCGCGAGCCTGATGGCTATTATCTTCGCGGTGTCGCTTCCGGCAAGTGAATTGATCGCGCTCTGCATTGTGCTTAAAAGCCACTGATTGGCCACGTGGGTTGAACTAACTGCCACGAACATGGCGCCCACACATAAAAAAAGCGCCGTATTTATAATTATTATGATCCTGTTAAAATACCTCATGAAAACCTCCCGGAAAAAATTTATATCTTGTAGTTGCCGTTCGCGGCAGTGTTTTTCCTGACGCCGTTTATATTGACATTGACCTTATTCACATTAAGGCCTGTCATGGATTCTATGGATTCCCTGACTTTGTCCTGCACTTCCGCCGCGACATCGGAAACTTCCCTGCCAAAATCCACTATTATGTTTATATCAACGGAAACATTTTCATTCAGCAGGTCCACTTTTATGCCTTTTGCGGGATCCTTGATTCCTATGGCTTCCGCAAATGACGCCGCGCTCCCGCCGTCCAGGCCAACCACGCCATCTACTTCCATACTGGCTATGGACGCGATGGAAGCTATCGCTTCGTCTGATATCTTTATATTGCCTGATTCGCCTTTATGTTCAACCATGTTTCACCCCGGGTTTATTTCTCTTTCTCCATTTTTTCTATGAAAGAAGTCGAGTAATTGCTGCTGACAAAATCCTTATGGTCCAGTATCTTTTTGTGCAGCGGTATTGTGGTCTTGATACCCTCTATGACAAATTCATCAAGCGCCCTTTTCATCCTTGCTATAGCCTCGGCCCTGTCTTTTCCTTTTGCGACGATCTTGGCTACCATGGAATCATAATAAGGGGGTATCTTGTATCCTTTATACACATGCGTATCCACCCTGATGCCCGGGCCCCCCGGGACATTGTATTCTGTTATGGTACCGGGCGACGGGCAAAAATTATTATCAGGGTCCTCGGCGTTTATCCTGCACTCTATGGCATGGCCGCGAAGGCTTATGATCTTGTTCGGAATGGTGGTTTTTTCCCCGGCCGCGACCCTTATCTGTTCCTTGATAAGGTCAAATCCCGTGACTTCCTCCGTCACCGTATGTTCCACCTGTATCCTGGTGTTCATTTCCATAAAGTAAAAATGACCCCACCTGTCCATGATAAATTCAATTGTTCCGGCGCCCTCATACTTGACCGCCCTGGCCAGCCTTGTCGCCTGGCTGCACATCTCATGCCTTGTTTTTTCGCTTAACAGCGGGGAAGGCGATTCTTCTATAAGTTTCTGGTGCCTTCTCTGGACGGAGCAGTCCCTTTCGCCCAGGGCTATGTAATTGCCGTGGTTGTCGCACATAATCTGTATTTCGACGTGCCTGGGTTCTTCCACGAATTTTTCAAGGTAGACATCCGGATTGTTGAAAGCCGTCCTGGCTTCTTCGCTGGCGGTCTTAAAGGCGCTGCGCAGCGACAGTTCGGTGTGAGCTATTCTCATTCCGCGCCCGCCTCCGCCCGCTGTAGCTTTTATCATAATAGGGAAGCCTATTTTTTTTGAAATTTCAACCGCGTCATTCTCGTCTTTCAGGATCCTTCCCGAACCCGGGACAGTGCTTACCTTATTCGCCGTAGCCGTGGCTATGGCCTGGGCTTTATCCCCCATGGCCCTGATTGAAGCGGGAGACGGGCCTATGAATTTAATCTGGCACTTGCCGCAAAGTTCGGCGAAGTGGGCGTTCTCGGCCAAAAACCCGTATCCCGGGTGTATGGCGTCGGAATCGGTTACCTCTGCCGCGGAAATAATGGCGGGAATGTTCAAATAGCTTAATTTTGACTGGGCAGGTCCTATGCAGACCGCGTGGTCGGCATACCTGACATGTAGGGAATTTTCATCCGCTTCGGAATATACCGCGACCGTCTCCACTCCAAGTTCCTTGCAGGCTCTTATGATGCGAAGGGCTATTTCGCCCCTGTTCGCTATTAGTATTCTTTTAAACAAGGCAGTTCCCCTTTCGCGGGCTTATTTAGGATTTCTCGATTATTATCAGAGGCTGGCCGAACTCAACTGCCTGGGCATTTTCCACCATAATCTCTTTTACTTTGCCCTTTATCTCCGATTTGATCTCGTTCATTATTTTCATGGCTTCTATTATACATACCGTCTTGCCGGGTTCAACCATATCCCCTATCTTTACAAATACCGGGGACTCCGGTGACGGGGCTTTATAGAAAGTACCGACCATCGGAGATTTGATTATGCCGGTCTTCGCGTCCTCCACAAGTTTTTTCGGTTCGGCCGGGGCTGACACGGCTAAAGCATCCGGCGCGGCCACGGGGGCCGAAGCCGGAGCATACTGCTGCGCTGGCATGGCCTGCATGACGCCTTTGATGGCTCCGGCTTTTTTAAGCTGTATTTTCAGGTCTTTCTCCTCATATATCAATTCCACAAGGTCTCCCTTGTCCATGATCTTCAAAGCTTCGTTTAAAACTTCAAGGTTCAGTTTTTTTCCGTCTTCTTTTTTTGCCATTGGGAACACCGCCTTAATCTTTTTTTTAAACTCTTTCCACGTACTCCCCGTTCCGTGTGTCTATCCTGATAGTGTCGCCTTCTTTTATGAATAATGGAACAAGCACTTCTGCCCCCGTTTCAAGCGTTACAAGTTTTGTGGCGTTCCCGACTGTATCGCCTTTTGAAGCTGGCGGCGCCGTGGTGACTTTGAGTTCAACCTTATTTGGCACCGAGATGCCCAGGACTTCGCCTTCGAACATGAGCATGGAACACATCATCTCTTCTTTGAGAAATTGTGCCTGCTCTCCGACCTGCTTTGCATTGAACTCATACTGCTCGTAGTTATCGGTATCCATAAAGTGAAAACCTTCACCCTGCTTATACATGAATTGCAGCTTGCGCTCGTCCACGCGCGCGTCTTCCATCTTATCGTCAGGGGAAAATGTCCTTTCCACTATCGTTCCGAGTTTGAAGTTCCTCATTTTGAGCCTTACAAGGGGCGCAAGACGCGGCCTTTGTACATGGTGGAATTGTACCACTTCCCAAAGTGTTCCCTCGTGTTTGAAAACATTGCCTGGTCTCAGATCCGCCGTTAATGCCATTACAAAAACCTCCTTGAAAAATTAGCCGCAAATAACCAGTGAATCGCTGAATTCTCCGAGCTTTTCTGCGCCTTTATCGGTGATCAGATAGTCATCTTCTATCCTGATTCCATATTTACCTTCAAAATACACCCCGGGCTCGCATGAAAATACCATGCCTTTTTCAAACTTAAGCCCTTCTTTCGGGTTTACGGACGGTATTTCATGGACATCCAGGCCCATGCCGTGTCCCAAAGAGTGCGTAAAGTACTTGTCCAGGCCGTCCAATGCCAGTGAATTCCTGGCCGCCAGGTCGGCTTCCTTTATGATAATGCCCGGTTTATAACTTAAAAGCGCGGTTTGCTTGGCTTTAAGCACTGACCCGCAGTATTTCTCTATCTGTTTTAAACGAGGCTGTATTATACCGAAAGCAAAAACCCTTGTCAAGTCAGAAGCATAGCCTTTGTACTTAACACCGGCGTCAACCAGGACCAGGGTATTCGGTTTAAGCTTTCTTGAGGATGTTGCGTGATGCGGAACAGCCCCGTTTTCATTAAAAGCTATAATAGGAGAAAAAGAAAGGCCGTCTGCCCCGTGTTTCCTCGAATAATAGTCGAATTCAAGGCTCAGGTCCTTTTCCGAGATACCGGTTTTTAGTATCTTAGCCATATGTTTCATGGCTTTCTCGGTTATGGCAACGGATTTTCTGATGAGGGATATCTCGCCCGGGTCCTTTTTCATGCGCAGAAAACTCACCGTGGGATCAATGGCGGCTTTGGGGCAGTTTGCGCTTATATGAAGGTATTCGGAGAGGGGGGTGTTTTTATTAAGCAGGACCTCGGTTTTTTTTATCAGCAGCGACAGGTCATTGAAAAAATTCCGGGTAATGCTGATCTCAAAATCCTCCTCGATAGCCGAGCCTTTCATCATTCCCGAATAGCGGGGATCGGTCATGAATACCGCGGAATTTTTAAAGATTATTATTTTCCCGAATGTACCGCTGAAACCCGAGAGGTAAAAAACATCGGAAGGGTCGGAAATATAGTAAGCCTGGTTTTTTTTCAGAAGTTTCGCCACATTGGATGTTCTTAGATTCATTTTTTAATGGTGATGACGCCGAGGTTGTACTCTATGACCGGCGCGTAAAAAGGGATGGCCTCAAGCATGTCTTCGGCTTTGTCAAAGACTTTGATCACGGCGGGATTGTTTATCCAGCAGACGCGCGCAGAGAACCTTTTGATCTCAAAAGGCCTGCCGCCCGAAGCCATGATTTCGGCGAACCTTTTCTGGGTAAAATGCTGGTGGTTGTTTAAGAGCGTCAGGTTTATGTAAAAAAGCGGGTTGTACCTGTTTGCTTCTATCACTATCACGCGTTTTTTCGCGACGCGTACCATCTCTTTCAGGGCGTTCTCGGGATTTGAGGCGTGGTGCAGCATGTCCTTTTCAATAACGGTGTCAAAACTTTTGCTTTTGAATTTCATTTTTTCGGAATCGGCTTTTTTAAAGACAAGCCCCGGGGCCGACAGGTTTTTCCAGTTTGGGTTGGTCTCTATATCCGTCGCGGTAATTTTTTTGAAATATCCCCTGCGGAGATATGCGTCCCAGCCGTCGCCGCAGCCCGAGTCAAGGAGCGTCGTGCCTGAAAAATAGGGTTTTGTTTTTTCTATGACGCGCAGCCTGTACTGGTTGATGTTCTCCGGGGCGTTAGGTATCATATTTTTTAAGTTCCTTTATCACTTTTTTAAGGGGCGGCGAGTCAAACACCCTTTTGCCGGTCAGCTCGTTTGTCACAGACAGGTACATCTGGGAAATAAGTTTTTTGATTTCGGCAGGCAGCGGCGGAGGCTGCACTTTTACCAGCGACTTCCAGTCCGAGCCTCCCATTTTTTTCGCCTTTTCGATCTCGGTGAACCATTCCGTTTTCCTGTACCACCTGCGCGCGAATTCCTTGCTAATATGGAAACCGTCAAAGAGGAACCTGCATTCATCCGGCGTCCCGAGCACGTCAACCACCATGATGTCGCCCTGCGCGTCCATTCCAAACTCGAACTTCCCGTCAATATTCTCTATCTTGGCCTTTTTACAGGCAGTTGTTATTATTTTGTTTATCTTAAGAACGAGTTCCTTAAGTTTTTTTATATTTTTGTCGTCGAGCCCCGATATTTTTTGCGCTTCATCCCAGGTAAGGTAGCGGTCGGTGTGCTCAAGCTTGGTTGATACGTCCACAACGGGATTTTTCAGGACCTCATTTATAACAGGCTCATGTTGTAATCCCAAAGACTTAAAATCGGCGCTGCCGTCCTTTATTCTTTTAAAGACGGAAGAACTTTCGGTAAGTTTATTGCGGTATATAACCTCGAGAGGTATTAGATAATTAGCGAGTTTTCCTTTTTTGTAAACGGAATAATCATATTTGTTCCCATCCTTGTCATATGCCGGCTTTAAAACGCGTACTACCTTCACTCTCATCCTGTTTGAGGGTGATTTTGTTTTTGAGAATGGTTTTAAAACTCCTCCCTCGTTAAGACCTATAAAGTGCGTTTTAATCCCGTTTTTTTCAAGAAGGGCGAAAAAATAGGAGGATAGCATGCACAAAGCCGGTCCTTTTTTTTCTATATGATCGGGCATTTCCCCCCAGTCAAAAACAGAATATCTGTCGGAAAATATGAATTCCCCTTCTCCTTCCGATTTTATTTCAGCTTTTTTAATTATTTCAACTTCCTTGACAGATCCCATAAACCGCCTCCTGAACATAAAAAGTTAAATCTTTAAGTACGCTTATTTTAACAAAAGAACGCCTATAAAACAATATAAAGTAATATTTCATACTTTAATTTCGGGTTCAACGGATTTTTCCTGAACGTATTATTTGTCTTTTCCACAATACCGGGTTTTACAACAATAAAAGCTTATATCTTATATATAAAGATTGTTGTTGTTGTTGTGTTGTTAATAACACTGATAACTATAAATCCCCATAGATTAAAAAGTTAACAGCGTTTAGTTAATGTTAATAACAATATATTTTTGAACGGTAACACCATGCTTATCCACACTGTAATTTATCTGTTTTTATTATCAACATGTTATCATTGCTGTATTAACAGTTTATTAACAGCCGATTTTTGTGTTTTTTAGGGATCTTGCAGCAGTCAAAATACAAAATGATAATAATCAATAGGAAAGTTCTTTTTTTACGGCATTCAGCATTTCTTTAATAAGGGCATCCGTGGCTAAAGGGGCTTTTAACGACCATTTTATTGTTCCGTCCCTGCCTATTACATATATATAAAAAAGCGCCGCGTTATCAACCATCAAATTTTTTGATAGTTTTTCCTTATCGCCCGTAAAAATAAGGAACCTGTCCCATTTGTCTTTGGGCAGGCTGTTTTTAATTCCGTTAAATATAAGCCCTCCGATGACCGGTATATCCCCCGTAACCGCAACCTCGCAATATACCGGGTTTGTGTTCCCTTTATATAATGAAGTAAAGGTGTTGATCCAGCTGTCGGTCTGTTCCAAATCCTGCCTGGCAAACGTCAATACAGCGACTTCAACCCTTGGTGAAACTGGGTCAGGAACAGTTATAACAACATCATTAAGGTTTTTTGCGGAAAAAGATTGAAATTTAATCATTATATCGGGCTGGGACCTGGAAGGTATATTTTCAGCCGGTAACAGGCAAAAAAATGCGCTCCAAACTGAAAAAACAATAATTAACTGTTTCATGCCGCCTCCTGTATTTTTTATATTAAAAAAGAGGGAGCAAGTTTCATCTGCTCCCTCTTTTTTAAGTCCAGGGCTGCTTAGGGGACTTCACTTAAGGGGACTTAAGGGGTTTAGGTAGGAAAGCCCTGGACTATCAAGATTTATTTGAGCGCTTATTGACCGGTTGAATTCACAATAATGATACCCTCAATTCATATGGTTGTCAATATGGCGGAGAAAATCGGTTTCAGAATACAGCCTTTTGTTTCATTCCTGAAAATTGTTTATTGCTCTTATTTGCGATTTTAGGAATTACCAGCCAATGCTGTGTGAATTTTTTTTGGTTTCAACTTTTACAGGCGCAGCCGTCGGAACGGCTGCGGGAGCCGCCGTCACTGTGACCGGTGCGGCGGATTTTACCGCTGGTTTTGCCTGCACGGCAGCGGCCGGGGCCGCGCTGACAGCGGCCGAAGCCCCGTCGGATGTCACCTTTATTACCATGACCTCGGCGCGCCTGTTGCGGTATTTATTTTCATTTGTATCATTGGCTACGAGGGGTTTTGCGTCCCCGTACCCCGTTATAGTTATCCTCGCCGGGTCTATTTTACATATCTGCACAAGGTAAGTTTTTACGGCGTCCGCCCTGGCCACGGAGAGCGCATAATTTGATTTGAACCTTTTTGTCTTAATTGGGTCGGAATCGGTGTGCCCCTCAATTAGAATGGGCGCTTTGTTTGACTGAAGGATCTTTGCCATATCGTCCAGGGCCGTCCTGAACTCGGGTTTTATATTTGACAGGGCGGAATCATAATGTATGACAGGATAAAAGAGCAGCTTATCCCCCTGCTGGACCGTTTTTACCTTAAGGGCTTCGGGATTGAAAGGAGCTATTTCACCCGGGGGCGTATTATCCCGGGGAACATATATGCCGCTCTGGGCCGGCGCCGAGGCTGATACGGGGATAGCGGCCGGAGTAAGCTGGGTTTTGGCCGGTTCCTTCACGTCAAACACCTCGTTTTGTTTTGTCCCGGTTGAGGCCTGGACCGTGGGGGTGTATGTGGGAAGCGGCGCGCTTAAGACCTGGTAAAGCCAGACCGGTGACTGCCCTCCCGAGGTAATTAAGGGTTTCATATCGTCCTTATTGCTGTTCATTATCCATATTGACGGCAGGTATTTATCATTACGGGAACTTGAATATATTATTTTGGCCCCGTCGGGTGAATATGAAGGCGCGTTGCTTTTACCGTCCGTGGTCAGGGCAAACTCGGTTTTAGTGACTATGTCGACCATGAAAATATTCGTGCTTTCCCCGTCCGTGACCGTGTAAACAACTTTAAGGCCGTCCGGAGAGAATGAGGGAGAACCGGCTTTTTTTCCGATCAGGTTGGTCAGTTTGTCCGGCTGAAGCGCGTCCAAATCCTTGATGCAAAGGTTGTAGGTGTCTTCATTTTCCTTGATAACGTAAACCAGTTTTTTATTTTTTGATACGGCCGGGGACAGGCAGTTATGGGTGTCTGTCAGCGCGACCAGGTCAAAACCGTCCCTTGTCATCATCCATATCTCGCCGCGCCTGGCGAATACTATGTTATTTGAGTCCGTGGTAAAGCAAACGGAGTTCTTAAAATTAAAATTGTGCGTTTCGGAGTCTATTTGGTCCTCGTCAAAGGTCACGGGGTAGGCTCTTTTTTTCAACAGGTCCCCCACCCAAAGGTTGTAGGTTTTTTTGTTCTGGACCCAGTATGCCGTGTAAAACCCGTCAGGGGAAACAGCGGGGAACCATTTGCTGTTGGAGTCCGGGAATATTTCCTCTATGGAGGCGCCGTCCGGGTCCATCCAGTACAGATTACCGTTATTTGTGTAAACTATTTTTTCGAGGTGGGGCACCGGGGTGGCGGTCGCAGACGGGGCGGCGGCGGCCTTTATTTTATTGTTGTTGCACATGGCGCCGGAAAAAATAAAAGCTGTGATTACGGCTGCGGTCAATAATCCGGTGAATTTTTTATCAATCATGATCATTTGCTCCCGGCCGTTGCGGCGGGTTCCGCATTGGTTTTGATCTCCGCGACTGACGGAAAGAAAGCGCTGAAATTATAGGTAAGCCTTATTTTTTCTTTTGTATTCAGGTTCGTGCTGAAAATGTCATTGCCTTCGACAAATATCAGCGAGTTGCCGTCCGAGCTCCAGCAGGGGGAAGTGCCGCCGTTTAATGTAACCTGAAAATCGGAGCTGCCGTCGGGGTACATGACCCAGATATTGGGGCCATTGTTCCTGTCGCTGATATAGGCTATCTTATTTTTTGATTTATCGACATTGGATTTGCTCCAGGATATCTCGTTGTCAAGGTAATAGGTGTCCTTTATGCTTTTTTTATCAAGACCGGAAAACTGCACCACCGAGATATTCCTGTTGTTGAAAAATGCAATCGTATTATTGTCGCCCCAGTCAAAAGCCGGTATGACAAGCTGGCTGTCCGATATCTGCCGGATGTTTGTCCTGTCGATATTCATGGTCCACAGGCCGTTATGGTTCCTGGTTTTTTCCCTGGCAAAAAGTATCCTGGGCGCGGCTATATCGGGGCTTATTTTGAAGGACGTGATGTCGTGGTAATCAGTGAGGGCCGACGGAGCCTCCCCGGTCACGTCTATGGTCCATATGTCGCCGAGTTTCAGAAAATAAATGGATTCAAAATGCTCGGCCGTGGCCTTTAGCCAGGCTATCTGTCCCCTGCACTTAAGGTCGACCTTGTTGATGTTCTCCTGGTTGAACGTGAGCTGGACCTGGTTTGTTCCGTCGGAATTCATCATCCACAGGTTATTGAAACCGCTCCTGTCGGAAAGAAAAGCTATTTTTTCCCCGGAAGGGGAAACAACGGGGCACCAGTTATTTCCTTCTCGGGTGAGTATTTTTTTGTCGCTTCCGGTCAGGCCCATCAGCCCGACCTGGTATAAATTCCGGCTGTCCTCAAAAACATAAAGTATATTTTTTGTATAATTGGAATTCTGGGCGGTAGGAACAGGCGCCGGGACATCGGCAAAAATAAAATTAGCCGCCAGTAATAATAATGAAGACAAAATAAGGAACGAGTTAATTATTCTTCTTCCGCCCATTTTTACCTCAATGTTCAGATTTTTATTTATTTTATACGCTTTTTATTGATAAGTCAATGTTTTTCCTGTACTGCCAAAATCGAATTTGAGGTCTGTTTTTGTGATTTTGGCAGTACAGGAAAATCAATATCCGCTATAATCACAGTATATAATTATTAACTCAAAGGATTAACATGGAGTCGCCGTATGAAAAGAGCCTGTATTTTTCAGCGATGGCTGCGGCATAAGCCCTCCTGATATTTTCAAGCCCGGCGAAAGCGCTCACGAGGGCCAGAAGGGAGGTTTTGGGCAGGTGAAAGTTGGTAATAAGACGGTCAACGGTTTTGAACTTGTATCCCGGATATATGTAGATGGAGGTTGAGCCTTTGCCGGGGATAAGACCGTCTCCGGGTGAAGTAGCCGCTTCAAGCACCCGCATCGACGTGGTGCCGACGGTAAATATTTTTTTGCCTGCTGTTTTTGCGGTATTTACAGCCGCAGCCGTTTTACCGCTTACTTCGTAATTTTCCGAGTGCATTCTGTGCGTCCGTATGTCTTCTTCACTTATTGATTCAAAAGTACCCAGGCCCACGTGAAGGGTGACAGGGGCGATGATCACTCCTTTTTCCCTGAGGGATGAAAACATATCCGGGGTAAAATGAAGGCCCGCAGTGGGGGCGGCCACTGCGCCCTGATTTTCGGCGTAAACGGTCTGGTATCTCTCGCGGTGTTTTGCATTTTTTGCGTCGTCTTTTATATACGGAGGAAGGGGCATGCTGCCAAAGTCCCACAATTTTTTTATCAGTTCATCGGGTTTAAGATTAAACTCGGCTTCCACGAGCCTGCCCTTTTTTTCACGACCCTGAGCCTGATCTGTCCGTCAAAGAGAACGAAGTCGCCCTCATCCACCCTTCGTGAATTTTTCATGAGCACATCCCACACATTTCCTTTTAAGTTGTCAAGAACGAGCACGCTTATGGCGGATCCGGTTTTTTCCGTTTTTCCGTCGAGGTTTGCGGGGATGACTTTGGTGTCATTGATCACAAGGCAGTCGCCCGGAGCGAAATACCCTGTTACGGAGGAAAAATGGGAATGCTTTATTTCCCCGCTCTCCCTGTTCAAAACCATGAGCCTGGAAGCGGACCTGTCCGGAAGCGGCTGCTGTGCTATGAGCTCCTTGGGGAAGGAATAGTCGTAGTTTGAGAGCTTGTATAAGTCGTCGGGCAATATAATTCTCCTTTCGTTTAAGTTATTAAGCCAAAAGCCAATAGACAAAAGTTAAGGAAGACGAAAAACAGCAAAAAGGGGAGGGCAAGTAAGCCGAAACTTCACCCCTTTAAAACTTAATAATTTTACTTTTGTCTTTTGGCTTTTGGCTTGGCAACTTGTCCGGTGTATGTTTAATAATATCTCAACGTCTGCAATTGGGCAAGCCTTTTTAACTTGAAGTAAAACTTCTCCCGTGCCATAATTGCCTTATGGCCGACACAACGATGATAAAAAAATACCTGGCAATGTCTGACATATCGCTGGGCACAGACGAACTTGCCGGAAAATTCGGTACGCTTCTGGACCTGCTTAAGGAATGGAACGAAAAGTTCAATTTAACCTCCATAACAGAAGACACTGAGGTGGTAATAAAACACTTTATAGACTCCCTGATGTTAGTTAAATCAAACAAAAGTCAGTCTTGGCAAACAATCATCGATATAGGGACCGGCGCGGGCTTCCCGGGAATTCCACTGGCAATAATCTTCCCGGAAAAAGAGGTGTTTTTGAGCGATTCAAACGGAAAAAAAATACTTTTTTTAAAGCAGATCCAAGAGTCGCTGGGATTAAAGAATATAACGATACTTCACGGCAGGAGCGAGGTTCTCAGCCACTCTAAGAAGCTGCGGGAAAATTTTGATATGTCTGTTATGAGGGCGCTTGCCGCTTTTCCAGTGGCCCTGGAACTGTCCAGCGGACTTGTCAAGCCTGGCGGACAGATAATATATTATGCCAGCGCCAAACAGGCTTCTGAAATAACAAAAGACATGAAGTGTCTCAAGGAATTAGGATGTGTCCTTAACGGCATGCAGGAGTATATACTGCCTGAAGATATGGGAACCCACTCGATAGTTTCTGTTAATAAACTGTGGAAAACACCTTTCAAATACCCCAGGGCGTACGGCGTGATAAAGAAAAAGCCGTTATAAAGCCTTTATAAGATATATACTTCAACCGCCGTAATTTCAGTCTTTGGATTGCTTATGTTAATTACTTTAAACCGGCATTTGTTCCACGTGGAACAAATGCCGGTTTAAAAAGGAAAGGGCAGCTGAAGTTAACTGGAACGCCTGGCAACTTGTTCCACGTGGAACAAATGTAATCCATTCAGGCAAGGTGATTTAATGAGGAAAAAACGGTTGAAAGCGCCCCTGACTTGTATTAGAGTATAATTATAAAAAACAGGAGATGAATGTGTACATAAGAAGGCTGGAACTTAATAACTTCAGGAATTATGACTCGCAGAAACTTGTTTTTACACCCGGCATCAACGTATTCTTCGGGGAGAACGGCACAGGCAAGACCAATATACTTGAAAGCATATACTGGACAGCCATGTCGCGCTCATTCCGCACTGCCGAGGATCCTATACTGGTCAAACAGGGCAGGGAAAGCGCCAGGATAACAATAGACGCTGTCGATAATGAAATAGAAAAGACGTTTCTCATGGATTATGACTCGGTAAACAGGAAAAAGAACCTCTATGTGAACGGCACAAGGCTCTCCAGGGTGTCATTGATAGTCGGGCAGGTGCCTGTTGTGCTGTTTTCTCCGGAAAATATCATGATAGTAAAAGGCGAGCCGTCATTAAGGAGGCGTTTCCTAGATGATCTGCTCTCCCAGATAGATAATGGATACTATGTAACCCTGAACAAGTACCTTAAGGAAGTATCACACCGTAATTATCTCCTGAAAGGAATCAGGGAAGGCCGGATAAAAAGGGAAAACCTGGATATCTGGAACAATCAGATAATGGAAAACGGTATAAAACTGCTCGTGCAGCGCCATGCGGCGGTTGAAGAACTTAACCTGATCCTGAAAAAGGAACTCACGGAAGGGAAGTTCGAGGTAAGGCTCGGATATATTTCAAAAAATTACGCCTCCTACTCTCCTTCTGACCTGAAAAGTTCTTATATGGAATTTTTTAGGACAAAAATAGAAGATGAGATAATAAGGAGTGCCACCCTTATCGGGCCGCATAGGGACGATCTGGAGATATACTATAATAATTTGGGGGCTAAAAATTACGCTTCCGAGGGGCAGCAGAGGATAACGACCATACTTATGAAACTTGCCGAGGGACTGCTTATAAAAAGAAAAAGGGGCAGCTATCCTGTCGTGCTTCTTGATGATTTTTCCTCGGAACTCGACGAGCCTAACAGGGGCTTCATAGGCAAAACTTTTTCTCTTTTTAAGCAGATACTGATCACCACCACATATAAAGAGAACCTCCGCGGATTTGAAGCGGCGAAAGAGTTTAAAATACAAAACGGAAAGGTTGTAAGTTAGATAATACTAACTATAATATGTTAGCACTAACTTAAGAGTGCCTCTTAACCCCCACATTTTCCTAAAATCACAAACCAGACCCCTTAAGTGATTTTAGGAAAATGATTTATGATTGCCCTGCCACCTGTATTGTGATATTATTATTTATATCCACAAAAAAGACAATACGGCTTGAAAGAAATGCCGGCCGGAGGGCAAGTTTGAAGATCAAGACCCAGTTCCTGGCGAGCGTAGTTTTTATCATAATCCTGTCCGTATCGCTGATGTCATATGTCATGGTCACCGACACCGGGGACGCCCTTGCGCGGGAAATAAGGGACAAGGCACAGATCATGATGAACTCCATCAAAGGCGTGGCGGTGGAGTCTTTTGTAAAAAAGGATATCCTGTCCCTCAACTACTATATAAAAGAAGCCGCGGCATCCCCGGGGATACTTTATATCATAGTGACCGACAGGTTCGACACCATAGTCGGTTCCAGCAACCCAAACGACATGGGCGGAGAGACCGCCCAGATGTACCCCGGGATAAAACTTTCCGGCGATATAGGTCCCATAACCTATAACGGCGAGGAGCACAAGGTCATTAATTTTACCGGGGATATTTCCATGAAAGCAAAAGAGAGAAAATTTGACATGGGGAAGATATACATCGGTTTTGACCGCAACATAATAGACTCAAGGATAAACTCTTTTTATGTCAAAGGCGGCGTCATAGCTTTTGTGGTTATACTGATAGCGGTTATGCTGACGCTTGTCATAACAGGCAGGATCATAAAACCGCTGAACCAGCTCATGGAAGGCACGCAAAGGATCGCCTCCGGCGATATGAAGTACAAAATAAAAGTGAGCGTGAAGAACGAGTTTCAGGCGCTGGCGAACTCATTTAACGATATGACAGGGAGGCTCGACGATTATTATGAGGGTATTCTTAACGCCTTTACCATAGCCGCGGATTCAAAAAACAAATACACGCCCAGCCACTCGCTGAAGGTTTCCAGGATGGCCATGGCCATCGCAAAAGGCATGAAACTTTCGGCGCAGCAGACGGAAAATATCAGGCTGGCCGGAATACTCATGGACATAGGCAATATAGGGGTGAGGGATTCGGTACTCAACAAGACGGAAATACTCACGCCCGAAGATTTTATCCAGATACAAAAACACCCTGAGATAGGCGCCAAGATCCTGAAAAATATACCGGCTTTAAGGGACGTGGTGCCCATAGTAATGCAGCATCACGAAAGGTTTGACGGGATGGGCTATCCGGCGGGATTGCGCGCCGACCAGATAATGGTTGAGGCCAAGATATTGGCCATAGCCGACGCGTATGACGCAATGATCACCGAGCGCGGGCACCGTAAGGCCGTGGGGATGGACGAAGCCGTATATGAGCTGCGCAGCAACAAAGGAAAACAATTTGATCCGGCCATCACCGAGGTTTTTATAGGCATACTGAACAAGGGGAGCGTTTAAGACATGGCAAGGAAGACGACTTATCTTGAAACAAAGGACAGAATACAGTACAATCAATTTTAAAAGAATCGGGGATAAAATGGAAGACAGAAAAGACATATTGAAGACCATCACAAGGTACGCACAGTCAGGGGAATGGCCCAAGGTGATTAAGGAATATGAAAAACTCCTTGCCATGGACCCGAATGACATTAATATATATAATTCCATAGGTGAAGCTTACTCGAAAGTCGGCGAGAACAGGAAGGCATTTGAATATTTCAAAAAAGTGCTTGAGGATTACCAGTCCAAAGGGAACGCCTCAAAGATCATGTTCCTGTATAAAAAAATATCCAAGCTTGACCCGAAAAAATTCGACTTGGACGGGAAAGCCCTGCATGAAAAAATAACAAAGATAGTGGCCGCCATAACGCTCTCTGACGCCCAGGACCATGACAATGCCCTGCCGGCCCTGCGCGACGCCGAGAAGATAGATAAAAATAACGCCGACATACAGATCAGGATCGGGGAGACGTGCGAGAAAAAGGACCTCATAGGCGAGGCCGCGGAAGCCTATACAAAAGCCATCAGGCTCCTTGTCGAAAAAGGCAAAAAAGACGAAGCGATAATAATAGCGAAGAAAGTTCTCGTCCTGGATAAGGAGAACACGGACGCCATGGCCATGGTGGCCGACGACCTGATATCGAGGGGAAACAAGGAAAAAGCCGAGGAGATATTCAAGGACCTGCTTATAACCCTTGCCGAGAAGGAAAAGATAGCGGAGGGGCGCGATATAGCCAAGCGCGCCATGGACTTAAACGTGGAATACGGCAAACAGTTCTACGCCTATTTCCTGTTCAAGGAAAATAAGACCGATGAGGCAAAAAAAATTCTTGAAGGAGTGGAGAGCCTCTCCGTGGAGGAAAAAGTGCTTCTTGGCAAGATTTACTTCAAGGGCTGCGAATATGACAAGGCGAAATCAATAATGATGTCCCTTGACCCTTCCATAGTCAACGAGAACATAGAGATACTCGAGGTGATAGGGGATTCCATGCTGAAGATGAGGGAATACAAGCACGCGGCGGAATATTACCTCAAGGCCCTGAAGATCCTCAAGGCAAACGGCTCCTTTGACGAGGCCATAATCATGGCCAATAAGGTTATGAATGTCGAAACGGAGAACGTGGAGCTTCATGAGATCATGGCCGAGATATACATGAAAAAAGGCATGAAGGTCAAAATAATAGACGAGTACACGAAACTAGCGGCTTTATACGACAAACACGGCCGTTCCGAGGACTCCGCAAAAATCAAACAGGTGCTCGCCAAGCTTAAGATGATATGAAGCCGCTCGACTGCTCCTTCTGCCATCTTAAGGTCAAAAGCCAGGACGCCCTTGTGCGCTGGCATTATGAAAAACCAAAAAAATCAGCGGAAAATTTCCAGATAGTGCATGACCGCCTCCCGTGCAATTTCAAGGGCGGGGAAGGTTATTTCAACAGGTCCCTTCCGTTCGAGTACGTCTTTAAATACATGCCGGAATTTCTGGCGTATATAAAAAGGCTGAAGGTCGGCGAGAAAGAGCTAAAAAAATTTGTTTCTTTGATGGAAAAAGACAGGTCCTATATAAGGCGGTATAACGCGGATAAAAAGGAAGTAAAGAAATTAATAATAAGGCTGGAAGGTTTGGAATAAAGGCAATTTTGAATTTTTAATTGACCCAAAAGGAGCCATTAAGAACATGGAATGCAAAGAAGTCAGAAAAAAACTCAAAGAGTACGCTGCCGACGAAATATATGACGTGGAAACACGCCGGGAAACGGAGCTTCATATAGAAACATGCCAGATCTGCAAGCGCGAACTGCTTTTATGGCAGGATGTTGTGGCCAAACAGAAGGAAACTTCCAGGCTTGCTTCATACCTTGACGGGGATTTCAGGACCAGGGTCAAGTACCGTTTGGCAAAAATAGATTCCGACAGGAACCTGCCTCCGGCCGCCAGGAGGATTATGGCGTTGCAAAAGGCCTTCAGAAGCGTTACAGGCAGGCTGGTTTTACAGCTGGTGCTCCTGCTCATCGGCGTGCTGTATTTCCTGCTGGTAATGAGAAAAGGCGCAAATGTATTTTCCGTGTTTTTTATCGTGCTGGGTTTTGGCACCCTTATTTTTCTGCTGTTTCAAAAGAAAAAGAAATAAGAACAATAATTTTACCATCCGCAACGTTCCATAAAATTGCCTTAAAATAAGAAAAAAATACTTTCTTTTTTGCAGGTTTTTTGGTAAATTCAATATATACGGGAAAATGACGTACATCCTTAAATTAAGGAGAGCCTTAAATTGAAAAAAGCCATACTCCTGGCGACGCTTATGTCATTTTTACTGCCGGGTATTTGTTTTGCGGTTCTTTCCTCAAATTCCGCGGCCATGAAATACTATGGCGCCGCCGTGTCCTATCATCAGAAAAAAGATTTCAAAAACGCCATGATGTACTATAACGCAGCCATTAAAAAAGACAAGAAATTCTGGCAGGCCTGGCTTGGGCTCGGCATATGCTATTATTCCATGGCCAAATACAGGAATTCCAAACTCATATTCCAGTATGTCCTGAACCTGAAACCCGGCGAACCAACCGCGGCAAAATACTACAACATAATGTCCCCGAAAAAAACCGGGAATTATTACGCTCCAGCCGGCAAGAGGAACAAGGGCGACCTGATGTGGCGCTCGGCGCTGCTGCCGGGCCTTGGCCAGTTCTACAACGGGGAAACGGCAAAGGGTTATATATATTCACTCGCCTATGTGGCCTCTGTAGCCGGTATTATAAAGTACGTCATAGATCAAAATGACGCGGTGGCCGCCTATAACAACACCAACTATGATTTTGACGCCAAGTACAAGGCTGCGCAGGATGCCAAGTCAAAGGTTATAATACCGATAGTCGCGGCAGGTGTGGTTTGGGGAGTGTCCGTGCTGGACGCTTTTTTAAGCGGCAAGGATGATAAGCCGGACCGCCGGCAAAGGGCCGCGGAAATAAAATTGGACCCGACGATCGTGGCGTCGTATAATTTCGCGCAAATATCATTTTAGGAGCTCTATGAAAAAATTAGTTGTCTCAGTCCTCACAGCCGTTCTTCTGGTGGTTTTTGCCTCATGCAAAGACCTTAAGAGGAACAACCCGTACGACCCTGCGGGCAGCGCCTATGGAGGCGTCACATATAAAGGGGATGTCTGGTATCCCGACAACACCCTCATCAGCTCCATGATAGTGGTGTCCGGAGGCCTGGTTTTTGGCGGTAGTAATCCGGTTGACGGGGATTGTGTCATAAAAATGACGGGAGACTCAACCTATACCCTTGCCGGATACCCCGGTGAATTCAGCGGCATCAAGGACTTGTGCGCGGACAATTCCGGGAATATTTACGTTGTTGACAGCTCGGCAACAGTCAAGACGGTCAGCGTGTCCGACGTCACAGGGTCATGGCCGATCGTCCATACAAGCGGGATTGACAATTTATCAATAGAATGTTTAAATAACAGCATATTTATCTCCAATAACGCGGATATGACAATTACCAAGTATGATTTATCAGGGGTTTATGCGGATACGCTGACTTTAAGTTCCACAACATACGGAAGTTTTGTCCCAGGAAGGCTTTTTAAGGGCCCAAACAGCCTCTATGTGATAAATACGCTGGATCAAAAAGTCATTGTTGAGCTTTCAGACACGCTGGTAAAAGAGGGAGAGTTAGATTTTCAGGACGTCATAATAGACGGCGCCGCGGCCGGAGCGCAGATACAAATGGTTGCCGGACAGGCTGTTTATAAAGTGGAAGAGGGACTGAATTTGATATCAAAATGGGGGAACTTCGGGGTCGGGCCAGGCAGGGTATTAAACGGCAAGCTGGTCGCGTATGACAGCCTGAACAATTGGGTGTACGTGCAGGACGGGCTGACTATAAAAAAGTTCGGAGAGTAAAATGGGGCACATTTTTTTCAGGGTCAGTTTAATCGTTTCATCACTTTTTATATTTTTTTCCGCTTCTGTCGCCGTTGATTTTAACGCCCAGCACCGGGTAATAAATGTCGGCGCCCAGGACGCGCCGGCGCGTGTAAGCCCGACGACAACCGGACAAACGGTCCAGGCTCTGGCCGAAAGCCAGACTGTGCCGGGGGACGCGGCCCTTTCGAAAGCGGAACAGTATTACAACTATGGGGAAAAACTTTTCAACGCCGGGGACTACACAAACGCCCTCAAATATTTTTATACAGTGACAAAAATGGATATAAAAAATATCAAAGCCTGGAAAAAAACCGCATTTTGCTATTATAAACTTCAAAAACACAATTACGCCTACAGCGCCTTTAAAATGGTGTTGAAATACGACCCGGCGGACAAGGACTCGCTTGAATTCATGGATTATTACAAAACAATAATCGACAAGAACACGAAAGGCAAAACAAAAAGGGAGCCGTTTGATTCCATCTGGCGTTCCGCCGTATTCCCCGGGTTCGGGCAGGTTTACAATAACCAGACCGCCAAGGGAATAATCTTCGGCAGCGCTTTTATCGCCGGCGCGGGATTATGCGTTTATTACGTCTCGGACGAAAAGGTAAAGTATGACAAATATAAGATCACGAATGAAAACCAGGATATAGCATACAAGCAGGCGCAGGATTCGTGGACAACAGCGCTGGTCTTCGGGATCCTCGCGGGCGCGGTTTACGCCGGGAGCGTGGCCGACGCTGGCGTAAACTACAACTGCGACGAGGCCCAGACAGCCGGTCTTGAAATAAAAGATAACGCCGTGTACCTGGCGGCCTCATGCAGGTGGTGAAGATGAAAAAAGCGTATCTCGCGCTGATTATAACCGTTGCGGCCGCGGTTTCGGGCTGCACCCCGCTCGACAGTGTCAACCCAACCGACCCGAAGGCAGGCAATTATGTCGGGATGCATTACATGGGTTCCATAGGGGATTTTGCACTGCTGGAGGATTTTACGGTATTGGGCTCGGATATATGGTGCGCCGACAGCGTTAACAACAGGATATATAAATACACGATAAACGGGGACCTTGATTTTTCATTTACCGGCGGCGGACTGACTTCGCCAACGGGCATAGGCAACGACGGGACTTTCTTTTATGCGGCCGACAGCGATACCATATTCAGGAACTTAAAAAGATTCGACCCGGCATATGTGTCAAATACCGCGCAGGCGCAGTTGCCAAACTACTCTTCCATATATTCTTTTGTCAAGTGCGCGGCTTCCACCGCATATGTTTTCGCGGCCACAACCACCGCGGTGTACAGGTTTGACAGCATAGCGAACTCCCTGACCGCGGCGGTTTCCACATATCCTTTCACGAATATAACGGATGTCAAGTATAACTCCGCCTTAAATGAAGTTGTGGTGGCCGATGATGGCGCAAATAATAAAAGGATTGTCAGGCTGGACGCCAATCTTGTTTATGGCGGCAATAAAATCGATTTTATTGAGGATATTTACGGGTTTGGCATAAAAGGAAACTATATTTTTGTGCCTACAGCCACAGGCATACACCAGCTTTATTACGATACAGGCGTGGAAATAAAAAAATTCGCCGATTACGGCGAAGGTTCGGGTAAAATAATCTCGGCCGGGACATGCGACACTTATAATGACGAGGTGCTTGTGGGCACCGGTTCGACTATCAAATGTTTCGGGCCGTGACATCCGTACACGGCGGAGGAGTTTTATGAGTTTGCACCGTTTTTTTGTAAATAAGATAACGGACAACAAGGCTGTGATACAGGGAGATGATTTTGAGCACGCCATAAAGGTCCTCAGGCTCAAAGAAGGGGACAATATCGTAATATTCAACTACGAGCACGGCGAGTACTCTGCTGTGATCGGCCCGATTGACGAAACCGGGCGGATCATGGAAGTCATTGCCGTCGAACTGCTCAGGGCAAGGGAAAGAAAATCCTCGAAGATCACGGCCATAATCGCGCTTATAAAAAAAGACAAGATGGAATTTACCCTGGAAAAACTCACCGAGCTGGGAATAGACAGGATAATACCGCTGATAACAAAAAGGACGGTCATAAAGATAAAAGACGAGGCAAAAAAGGAAAAGCGCTGGGAAAGCATCATATACTCCGCGGTAAAACAGTGCGGCAGGCTTTCCACGCCGGAGCTGCTGCCGGTTATAGACGGCGTGAAGAATATAAGCGTTGAGGAAGGCGCGCAGAAATTTTTCATATACGAAAAAGAGGATAAAAAATACCTCATAGACGAGGCTGTCAGGCTTGTCCCCGGCTCTGACGCCTGTTTTATCATAGGGCCCGAGGGGGGGTTTGATAAGGACGAGGCTGATGTGATATTAAGCAGGGGTTTTACCGGCGTTTCCATAGGGGACACCATACTACGGGCGGAAACAGCCGCTATCGCGGCAGGCACGGTGCTGGTGCAGGCTTTAAGGAGGAGCACATGGAAAAACTGAAGGAAAAACTGCTTTCTGCTGCCGTAAAAATAGGCGCAGAAGCGGACATATATATAGAGGAAAACCGGCGTATAGAAGTTTCCGCGAATGACCGCGCCATAGACAAGGTCGTGGAAGCGGATTCTTTCGGCATAGGCATCAGGCTTTTTAAGGGATCAAAAATGGGTTTCGGTTTCACCACGCTTAAAGACCAGGATGGCGTTGAAAAATTCGTGGACAAGGTAAAGGACTCCATAAATATAGAAGGATTTGAGGGATATGCGCTTGAACCGCGGTTCAATACCGGGAAATTAAGCATATCAGATCCGGGGTTTGACAATAAGACCCTTGAAAAACGCAAGCAGCGGGCCCTGGATATTGAGGCTGCGGCCGTGGGAGCGGATAAACGCGTGAAATACTCCAGGGACACCACATGCGTTGACCAGAAAATAAGCATACACTACCTGAATACCTCGGGCGCTTCCTATATATACGGCAAGACTTTTTCATACGCTTTTACCACGGCTATAGCCTCGGATAAGGGTGAAGATGTGGCCGTGGACGCCATGGAAGGCGGTACTTCATGGGATAATATTGATCCGCAGGCGCTTGGGCATGACGCGGGTTTTAGGGCGGCCG
>PMTB01000033.1 GCA_003167475.1 candidate division FCPU426 bacterium
CCGGCGATGATCCACATTTTTTCGCCCGTGCCGTCATCATACAAAATCCCGGTTTCCAGGGTCCTTGCCGAAAAAGCCGCCGACGCGGTCGCCGTGACCCAGTGCCTCATATCAGTGGAATTCCATACATCATTTTTGGTTGTGCCGTTACTGTCCCCGCCAATGACCCATATTTTATTGTTATAATTAAAAGTGACAAAACTTGCGCGCTGACCGAACTCGGCATTTCCGGTGGCAAGCGACCAGTCTGCCCCATTGGATGAATACCAGACATCGTTAAAATGCGGATAAACGGCGTTTGCGCCGGCTATGACCCACATTTTTTCGCCTGTTCCGTCGTCAAAAGCCGCGGCTCCATGGTGATATCGCGGGCTAAAGGCCGCATTTTGGGTGGCTGCGGTCCAGTCAACGCCGATTACTCCGCAGTTTGTGGCTAAAGATAAAGACCAGGAAACAACGATAAACAACAAAGAAATAAGTAATTTTTTCATAAAACCCCCTTAAGCTTATTTTATTTAGTATATCCTAAAAGACTTCTAAAGTCAACATCTTACTAAAATACTTTGCAAAGCATTAAGTAGCCGCCTTTTTTACATCACGAAACCGGGTTACAAACCCGGCATCTAGACAGAAAATACAGACAAATAATTCCATAAATTTCCAGAATAAAGCATCCCCGCAGCTGAGCGACGGGGTATTTAACCCTGCCTTACTTACAAGATCCGCAACCCTATAGTCCGTGTGACTCACGGATAAAGTTGCGGCTACATAATCAAATACTAACTGCCCAACAACGCTGTTCTGCCTGTGTAGCCGCAACCTTTATCCGTATTCTACGGACTGTAGGGTTGCGGATCTTGTTCTACCGCAGCAAGCTGCCGGGAATTTAACACGCGGACAATTGAAAAAATGGCAAAAAAATAACCCGGCATTTTAACCGGGTTATTTTATTCCTGTAAAACAGATTATTTATAAAAAGTCACTATGTGCGTATGCGTGAGTCCTTCGGCGGCTTCGTCTTCCTTGCGCACGCCCAGTACTATAAGCGTGTTTTTGGGGAAAGAGATACCCTGGATGTCCTTCTTTATCAGTATATTAAGCACGTCATCCTGTATCTTTTGCGGGGACAGGTGGAATTCCCTCAGGTATATTATACAGCCGTTCGCGTTCTTTCCTTCCATGGCCCTGTCAAGCCACGCAGGCACGGTGCTTTCCAGTTTCATGGCGCCCAGTTCATTCTGCTGAAGCGTGGAGAGGTCCTTGTCAATGAGCACCCTGTTTGTCTCGCTGGCCAATTCCTCCATCAGCTTGTGGACCGTCTGGCGCTGGTCATGGAACAGTATGACCTCGCACGGGTTGTGGGTATGGCATGATGTCATAAAAAAATTCTTTATCTCTTCATATGTTTTAAATTCGTGCTTCATTATAAAACCTCCGTAAAATTTTCACATCTTAAAAAGCCCGCCCCAAAGGTCATTTCGGGACGGCTGATATTTCCTTCGAGTATTTGCTCTCCCTGCCCTTTTCATCGACAGAAGTTACGACAAAGTACGATCTTAAGCCGCTCTTTAACGGTCCGACTTTCAGGTAATACCTCGGCGAGGCCACCGGCACCTTGGTAAGTTTGTAATACTTGCCTCCGGGTTTATAGCTCATATACACATTGTAACCGGCTATCTTCACCTTTGAATCCTTGTCAATAGACCACATGACCCATATCTTTTTGGAGTCGGGTTTCAGTTTTATCATCTTCGGCGGGTTTAAAGCCTTGGGCGTCGGGGTCGGCGTTGGCTGGCCCACATTGATGGTCAAGCCGACCCTGTTGGACATTCCAAGCTGTCCGAAAGGTATATACGCGTAATCCACGGCCACATCCGTACCCTCAAAGTTCCTCGAGTAACCGAAACCGAAAGTAAAGCCGGAGAACCATCCAAGGTCCGAAATGAAATTATTCCCGTCAAACCTGTAGCCGAAACGGGGCTTGATGATATTATCGCCGAAGTTCATGGAATATTCCAGCCCGAAGTTAAGCCCGAAAGGCATATTAGCCGGCTGAAGCGGCAGTATTCCGTCTATATCCACCGCCAGCGCGTCGCGCGGGTCGTCTTCGGATGTAAATACCCTCTTTGCCTTATATCCCAGCCCGAATTTCAGGTTGAGCGGAAGCGGCGCGTCAGGAGCTCCGCTTACCTGGTTCATCTGCATAAATGAAACGTTCTGAAAGACCATGCCAAGATCAAACCCGGGCAGGTTGGTGTTCACAAGTATGCCCAAGTCCATTGCAGGTATCCAGCCTTCCTCAAGCGCAACTTTTTGGTTTATAAGTTTCAAGGTCATGCCGACGGCAAAAGCCTTTGCCGCCTGCCAGCTGTATGATAATCCGAGAACTGTTCCGCCGGCGCCGTAAAACTCGCCCCTGGCCGCCTGATCCTGCGAATAAGTACCGTCTGGATTTTCCTTTGTTGTCGCCACATCGTCAACCCTGACAAGCAGGGCCGAAATGCCTATGGTTCCCCATATATTAAGGCCCAGCTGTTCCGCCGGAAAACCCACGCCAAGGTACTCGTATGCTGTGCCGCCGAAATTCTGGTTGTGCATGAGGCTGAACTGGGGATTTTCAACTTTTACCAGCGCGCCCGGGTTCCACCAGGTGGCGTCAACATTGTCAACTATGGCCGTATAAGCCTCTCCCATACCCGAAGCCCTCGCGCCCACGCCCATATTAAGGTAAGGGGCTGCCGTTACACCGCCGAATTCCGACGCAAATAAAGCCGGGACGATAAACAACATTGCCGCGGCCAGAAAAAGTTTCTTCATTATGCTCTCCTCACATTTTAGTGGCAATAATTTCGGACAAAATTACCCCTCATTGCGCCGAATAAACAGGATTACACTTATAACAGACAATGATCCGGAAAACCGCGGTCTTATGCTGCGGATCCTCAAGCACGAGATAATAAAGGCCAGAAACCACCTTGGATCCGTTCTTATTCTTTCCGTCCCAGGTAAATCCGGACCCCTGGGTATAAACGCCGTCCTTTACAAGCGAACCGTCCATGGCATATATGTTTATTTTTGTATTAAGCTGCACATTTGAAACGTGGAACTTACCCGTGCCGCCGTATCCGGCGGATATGGAATTTGGATTAAATGGATTTGGGTAAACATACGCGTTTGTCGGCAATATGGTGCCCGTTGGTATCACTATCGGGGTATTTGTGAGCATGTAACCCGGCGTCCAAGTCTGCGTGGGCGTGCCGTTTGTTAATGTCGGAGTGTTTGTAAGGGTCGGCCTTGCCGAGACGTAACCGCATTGTTCAGCGACAAGCGGATCGTTCAAAAGCGGCTCATTGTATGTCGCGTTTATTGTATTGAGTTTTTCATCTTCAGGATCCGCGGTCGGGCCGTTGTTGCAAGTAAGCACCTTATAGCATGACACTGCCCCGCCGTAATTGAGTGTATCGACATATTGCGTGACATTTGCGGGGACAATCCCGACAGATTCGTACGGTCCGACGCCATTGGTCGAGCTTAGCGACCTAAAAATATGGTACGCAGTTACCGGCACTCCGGCGATTGTCGATGATGGTGGCACCTGCGACCACCCGATCTCAGCCCCTATAACCGGAATTCCCGG
>PMTB01000167.1 GCA_003167475.1 candidate division FCPU426 bacterium
ACACAGTTCCGCCCCTACGCTGACAAATATAAAACAAAAAGGCCGTCCTTTCGGACGGCCCTTTATATCAAAAACTTCCCTTTATTTTTTCAGCCTTGCCGTCAATGCCGGTAGTATCTCGAATAGGTCCCCTACCAGCCCGAATTTCGCCACTCCGAATATCGGCGCTTCCGGATCCTTATTGATGGCCACGATGATGTCCGAGGACTGCATTCCCGCGAGGTGCTGTACCGAACCTGAAATCCCGCAAGCCACGTACAACTTTGGAGATACGGTCTTTCCGGTCTGGCCTACCTGGTGCGAGTACGGGATCCAGCCTGAGTCAACCGCCGCGCGTGAGGCGCCTACCGCGCCGTTCAATGCCTGCGCGAGCTCCCTTATGAGCTTAAAGTTGTCGCCGCTTCCCATTCCCCTGCCGCCTGATACGACTATGTCGGCTTCTGAGATGTTGATGGTTGTCTCGACTTCCTCTATGAAATCAACAAAAGCCTGGCGGCCTTTTAATGAATCTTCCTTTATTTTCGGCTCTATGATCTCGCCTTTCTTGGCCGGGTCCACAACGAGCCTTTTGAATACTTTATAACGCGCCGGTGACATCTGCGGGCGCCTTTCCGGGGTCATGATCTTCGCCATCAAAGAACCGCCGAAAGCCGGCCTTATCTGGTAAAGGTTCCTTGTGGTCATGTCCAGTTCAAAAGCCGTACAATCGGCCGTGAGGCCGGCATTCAACTTTATGGACACCCTCGGGAAGAACGCGCGTCCTACGGCTGTCGCGCCCGTGAGTATTATCTCAGGCTTGAACTGCTCGGCTATGTCCGCGAGGACGTTAGCGTAAAGCTCGTCGTTAAAGTTCAGCAGTTCGGGCGTGTCCACCACATAAACCTTGTCGGCTCCGGCCGCTATAAGGTCGGCTGCTTTTGCCTTGATTCCGCTTCCTATCAAAACCGCCGCAAGCTCGCATCCGAGCTGGTCCGCGAGTTCCCTGCCTTTTCCCAAAAGTTCAAAACCCACATTATGAAGGTGGCCGCGCCTCTGCTCGGCAAACACCCATACGCCCTTGAAATCTTCCTTTTTGAAATTGTCCCTGTTAAAATCAGCCATTGTTTTTAGCCCCCTTACTTTGCAAACCCAAGCTCTTTGAGCCTGGTGAATAGTTTTTCGGCCATAGCCGCTGCGTCGCCGTCTATCATCTCGGCCTTGCCCGCTTCCCTCTGCGCTGACCAGCTTTTGGCCACTCTTGTAGGGGAGTTCTTTACTCCGACCATCTGCTCATTGCCGTTGATGTCAGCCAATGTCCAAACAGCGGGTTCATACTTCTTCGCCCTCATCTTGCCCTTTAAGGACTCAAGCCTGGGTTCGTTTATCTCTTTTACGACGGTCAAAGCGACGGGTAAAGACGACTTTACAATATCCACGCCGTCATCCATCATGCGCTCTACCGTGATCTCTTTATCGGAAACTTCCCTGATCTTTTTTACCCATGTCAGTGAAGGAATGTTAAGGTACTGCGCTGCCGAAGGCCCGACCTGCGCCGTGTCCCCGTCAACCGCCTGCTTACCGAACAACATAATGTCGAAACCGAGCTTCTCGGCCGCTTTCGCGAGCGCGTAAGAAGTGGCCCATGTGTCAGATCCCGCGAGGAGCCTGTCGCTTAAAAGCACGGCTTCGTCCGCTCCCATGCCGATGGAGATCCTGAGCATGTCTTTTGCCATGGGCGGCCCCATGGTTACTACAGTCACTGTTCCGCCGAGTTTTTCCTTGAGCCTTAGAGCCTCTTCTATCGCGTACATATCAAAAGGATTCATAACTGTTCCGGCTGTTTCCCTTTTGAGCGTTCCTGTCTCCGGGTCGACTTTGATGTTCGTCGTGTCAGGTACCTGCTTGATGAATACAACTAATTTCATTTGCGCCTCCTATGGTCGGGATAATAAGTTTTGAGTTTTAAGTTTTAAGATAAAACCAAAAATCAAAACATTTTGTATAAAAACGGGTTTAGAGTTTAAAGCAGTTAACTTTAAACTCTAAACTTAAAACTTAGAACTATGTTTTTTATCTATTTTTTCTTAGCAGCCGCTTCCTTGATCATCTTGGCGGCTATCTCATTTAACTGTATCTGGCTTGTTCCTTCGTATATCTGGGTTATCTTCGCGTCCCTCATCATCTTCTCGACCGGGTACTCTTTCATATAGCCGTATCCGCCGAAGATCTGGACCGCGTTCGTGGTGACCCTCATGGCAACTTCAGAAGCATAGTACTTTGCCATTGCCGATTCCTTGGCAAAATCTTCCGCGCCTGAGTCTACATTCCTTGCGACCGCGTATATCAGGCATCTTGCGGCTTCGACTTCAACCGCCATATTGGCCAGCATGTGCTGGACAGCCTGGAACGAGGATATTGATACTCCGAACTGCTTGCGCTGCCTTGAATAAGCCAGGGCTTCGTCAAGCGCGCCTGCCGCTATTCCAAGCGCCTGTGCCGCAACGCCCGGACGCGAATGGTTCAGGGTCCCTACGGCGTGGATGAAGCCCATGCCCTCGCGCCCGCCGAGCAGGTTCTCTTCCTGGACTTCGCAGTCCTGGAAAATAAGTTCGGTTGTGGAGGATGCCCTGATGCCCATCTTGTTCTCTTTCTTGCCGAAGCTGAATCCTTTGGTGCCTTTTTCAACTATGAAGCAGGAGCAGCCCCTGGTGCCTTTTGCCTTGTTTGTCATGGCAAATACCGTATAGGTCTCGGCTTCCCCGCCGTTGGTGATCCACTGCTTNNACGGCCGTGGTCCTCATGGAGCCGGCGTCTGAGCCAGCGTCAGCTTCGGTAAGCCCGAATGCCGCGAGTTTTTTTCCGGACGCTATATCCGGCAAATATTTCTTTTTCTGCTCTTCTGTCGCGCCGATCAATATCGGGAACGTACCGAGCGCGGAGGCCGCCATAGCAAGCGATATGCCGCCGCAGACTTTCGAAAGTTCCTCAACCGAGAGCACAAGGCCCATGATGCCGGTCCTGCCTGTGGCCATTCCGCCGTATGCTTCGGGTATGTACAATCCCATAAGCCCCAAACTGGCCATTTCTTTCACTATATCCCACGGGAATATCCCCTCTTCGTCATAGTGTTCCCTTACCGGTTTTATCTTCTTCTGCGCCAGTTCGCGGCACGTGTCCACTATCATCTGTTCTTCATCCGACAAAAAATAATTCATTTCTTTTCCTCCTTGAGTAATTTCTCGATCGCCTGCCGGGCTGCCATCTGTTCCGCTTCCTTGATGGTTTTTCCGCTTCCCTGCCCGGCTAAGTCAGCTTTTAGAATAACATCCACGTAAAACACCTTACTGTGTTCCTTGCCTTCGGTACGCACCACCCTATACTCCGGCAGCACTCCTGTCTCGCCGAGCACCTTTATCTGGAGCTCGCTTTTATAGTCGCCAAAGTCCTTGCGGGACTTGACGTCCTCAAAATCCGGCTCAAATATGGCAAGAACGAATTTCCTGGCTTCGCCAAAACCTTTAAGCAGGTATATCGCGCCTATTATGGATTCGACAACATCGGATATTATCTTTTTGTTGTTCTCCACGTCTTTCAGCTTCAGGGCGGAACCCAGGTGCATTTTCGCAGCTATACCGTTTAAGGTCCCTATCTTGAACAATACTTCCTTTGATACAAGGTAACCCTTGAGCTTGGCAATATCCCCCACATCGGTCCCTTTTACCTCGCGGTAAAGGAATTCGCTCACAACAGCACCGAGTATGGAGTCGCCTAAAAACTCCAGGCGCTCATAATGGTCATGGTTGACCGATTTGTGCGTGAGCGCCTGCTTTATCTCTTTGGAGTTCAGTATCCTTTTTTTACCAAGGTAAGAGAGTATAAAACCCTCTTTGACTACCTGAACTTCTTTATTATTATCGACCCGTTGTGGCCGCCGAATCCGAAAGAGTTTGATAATGCGTAGTTTACCTCAACTGCTCTTTTAGTGTTGGGAACATAGTCAAGGTCACAGCCTTCGCCGCCCTGGACAAAGTTCTTTGTTTTGTGTATCACGTTATTGATGCACGACATGGCGCATACTATGGCTTCCACGGCTCCCGTGCCGCCGAGCATATGCCCTGTCATGGACTTTGTTGAAGAAATCGGTACTTTGTAAGCCTGCTTCCCGAAAAGGGTCCTTATCGCAAGCGACTCGGTCTTGTCGTTAAGCACGGTGGACGTGCCATGCGCATTGATGTAGCTGACATCATTTATGGTGATGTCCGCGTCCGCTATCGCGTTTTTCATGGAAAGGATCGCTCCGCCGCCGTCTTCTGATGGCGCCGTCATATGGAAAGCGTCGTCGGACGCGCCATAACCCGCGTATTCGGCGATGATCTTCGCGCCTCTTGCCTGGGCGTATTCAAGCGATTCCAGTACCATTATTCCCGCTCCGTCTGCCATTACAAAACCGTCCCTGTCCTTGTCAAAAGGCCTTGAAGCCTGGTCAGGATCGTCGTTCCTGGTGGATAAACTTCTCGCGGCCTGGAACCCGGCAAGGCCCAAAGGCGTAATAGCGCCTTCTGTCCCGCCGCAAACCGCCACGTCAGCATCCCCGCGTTGTATCATTTTCGCGCCTTCACCTATGGAGTGCGTGCCTGTCGCGCAGGCGGTTACTATGCACATGTTGGGGCCGCGAAAACCATACTTCATGGAGACAAACGCAGAAGCCATGTTCGGTATAAGCATGGCTATAAGGAAAGGAGATATCCTGCCCGGGCCCTTTTCATTTAAGACCTTGAGCTGTTCCTCTGTTACAGAGATGCCTCCGATGCCTGAACCCACCAGCACCGCCACCCTGTCCTTATTGAGCCCGTCGAACTTCAATATACCCGACTGCTCAACAGCCTCCTTGGCCGCCTTTAAACCAAACTGGATATAAAGAGGCGTGCGTCTTATCTCTTTTTTCTCCATTATTTCCGTAGGGTCGAAATTTTTTATCTCGCCCGCTATGCGCGTTTCGTACCTGGAAGTGTCAAAATAAGTGATCGGTCCAATGCCGTTTTTGCCTTCAAGCAGAGCCGCCCATGTATCATTGACGTTATTTCCCACAGGTGTTATTGCGCCCATTCCTGTGACGACTATTCTCTTCTTCATACGAGACCTCTGCTTTTGGATTTTGT
>PMTB01000003.1 GCA_003167475.1 candidate division FCPU426 bacterium
GCGGTAATGGTGACAGACGGGGTTTTTGTGGTTGTAACAGTGATTGTAACGGTAGGCGTATACGTCGCCGTTAACACACCTGTGGATGTCGGGACAGGTGTGGGAGTACCTGTATCCGCGGCTGTGACGGTTTGAGTCGCTGTCGATACCTGGGTGCCGGTGCATGTCACGGTCGGCGTCGTAAGCATATTCTCGCGGTTTAGCCCGTAGTAAGTTATGAATACCACGCTGCTGTTGTTCGTCGGCAGGTTATAGCCGCTTGATGTCTCGTCCCCGTTGCACCACCACAGGACGACAGCGCTGTCGTCGGGCGCTGTCATGTCGTTGTCAGCCGGCGCGAGCGACCACTGGGCGGTGGCGCTTACATCGACCCAATTGGCTATTTCCATAATATCCGGCTGGGTAGCCGCTATGCCGTAGGCATTGGAGTAATTGTAACCCCTGCCCACAAGAGTCGGCGTCCCATACAAAGGATTCACGTCAAAATCCCACCAATTGGAAGGCATCGCCCCGTCCGCCTTGCGCCACGAAGTGTTTTTAGTGATTACTGTAAACCCGTTATCAACGGAAATATTCGTACCGTCATTGCCTATCACCTGCGTGTCAAGTTCAAGCCGCAGAGCCACATTCACCGGGCCGTAGGTTATATTTGTAATAGTCGTCTTTATCATCAGTGTGTCTGCAGGGGAACCCGTGGCCGGATTATTCACAAACTGCCACCATACGGCCACATTGACAAGGTTCGCAACCTTTTTTACTCCCCTGATGAGCGAGGAGCCGTCGGTGTACACGGTTCCGGTCACCGGGCAATAGGTCAGGTTCTCAAGGTCATAAGGGGTGTTATTTACCTTTACGACCATGTGCGACGTGGCCGAGGCCCCGGCATAATTATAAAGCAGGTTCGCGCCTGCCGGGGAACATGACGGGCAGGTTCCCATATTGAAGTTAAAATATGTGTCGTTAGTTTTCAGCCCGATATATGAATTCGTGATGCTCTGCGCGCGCAGGCAGGAAACCTGGATCAACACAGTAAATAAAACAAAAATTGCCGCCCTTTTTATCTTCATCCATCCTCCGGTTGCTTTATATTGGCCGACCATTGATTATTATATTAAACCAATGATTTTACAACCTAAAAATGTATTGAACTATAAATGATGTTGTCGGAAAACCCATCTATTGTTACGCTTATTCACCAGGTAGTCATTGCGAGGAGCGAGTTTTTCAGCGACGAAGCAATCTCTGTACTTTTGCAGAAAACCTTTGTTTTAGGGCTTATCTAAGAACAGAGATTGCTTCGTCGGCATAAAACGATAACGCCTCCCCGCAATGACAGCCTGCTATATAAGGTTTTCCCGACAGTTTCTAAATATCTTTATATCCGTCGTTATCAATGGCGGGCGCCGCTTTTGGCGCCCGCCATTACGGGTGAAACTCTTTAGAGAAGGAGGCATCCCCCGTTTGGTCCGGATAGCCCCGTTAAACTCGATTACGCCGCAACTTCCGTTACCGCGGACGTGTCATACTCCACGCCGTTGATGACTATCTTCGGTACGCCGTTGACAAACTTCACCGACGTGACCGTGCCCTCTGCCGTAGAGACATTTCCCGCGCTGTCCGTGGTCTGGACCGTCACTGTCTTGTTGACCAGGGAGACTGCCTGCCCGGTGTTGGTCAGGGAGATCTGGCTCGTGACGTTCGTGTCCAGGTTTGACATGGACGTGCTCATCGAGGTCATGGAAGTGTTCAGGTTCTGAAGCTGTTCCACGGTGGACAGCTGCGCCATGTCGGACGTGAACGTCGAATCGTCGATGGGGTCGGTCGGGTCCTGGTTCTCAAGCTTTGTTATGAACATCTCCAGGAAATCGGTCTTGCTTATCGTGGAATCCGGGTTGGCGACCTGGACGCTGCTGGCGGACGACGTTGTGACATAGCTTGAGTTTGTTGAAGAAATTGCTGATACGCTCATTTAAATCACCTCCTTCCTTTTTGGATTATCCATTTAGACGCAAAGCGGCAGCCACAGGTTGCCTGGAAATCCCGGGCGTGCTATAATATCCCATGCAACCTGCCGGCAACACGTTCCGTCTAAATAAACAGAGAAGGAGGTTGCCGATGGCCCATGATATTGGCGTTATTTACGCCCAGAATTCCAGGTATGTATACAATATCGCGCTACGCATGCTATGCGACAGGCAGGACGCGGAAGATATCATGCAGGAAGTCTTCATAAAACTGCAGAAAAAGATCGCTGGTTTTCAGGGCAATTCGGAGCTGAAAACATTCATATACAGGATGACCGTGAACTCATCCATAGACCTCATGAGGCGCAGGCAGTCGCTCGCCGGGAGGGCCGAGAGAAGCATGGAAAACAAGACCGGCCACGTGAACGCGGAATACGACGGCGCCATGATGCTTGATTCCCTGCTTGGCACATTGCCGCCGGAACAAAGGGCAGCCGTCGTTTTATTCGAGGTAGGAGGTTTTTCGCAGAAGGAAATAGCCATTATGCTCAAAACGAACGTCGGCACCGTAAAATCAAGGATAAGCAGGAGCATAGCAAAAATGTCCGGACTTATAAAGAAGGAGGGATAAAATGCATTACAAAACGGAAGAACTCTATTTTTACCTGAAAGAAGGCGGGAACGACGCCATGATAAAGCAGCACCTGACTTCATGCGCGGAGTGTAAGAAAAAAGCCGCGCAAGCCGCAAAAATATCGGGCATGTTCCGTTCGGCCATGGAAGGCGCGCCGCCATTAAAACCGGTCCCCGCCATGGCAAAAAAGCCCGCGGCCGGCCGCGCCGTGTACCTCAAACCGGCTTTCGCGCTTTCATTGGCCGCGCTGCTGTTTTGTTCGGGCGCCCTTATCGTCAAAAAATTATTCCTTGCCAAAGACGCGGAAAAAGATGTCCCGGCTTTTGTTTATGAGACGTACAGCACTATCTGTGATTTTGATTATTACAAGGCCAACTATATGGATAAAACCGAGATGAAACCCACAGGAGGCAAAAAAAATGAAACTTTTTAAGGCCGTAACGCTTTTCGTTCTTTTTTCAGCCGCGCTTTCCGGCCCGGCTGCCGCCCAAAGCCCGGTAAATCCGGGGAATATGCCGCCGCCGGGCCCGCCGAGCATACTCAACCTCGCCGCCGAGCTTGATTTCACGCCCGCGCAGGTCATAAAACTCATGGCCATTGAAAAAAATTCAAGGAAACTCATGGAAAAGATCATCACAGAGTTCAAAAAGCTCATGGGCCGGATGAGGGATGAAATGGACTCGGAAACGCCGGACCAAACTAAGATAAACGCGCTCATAGACAAAATGTCCGCCAATAACTCCGCAATGCTGCATGCCAGGACCGAAGACATGCTTGCCATCAAGGCTGTGCTCACCAAAGAACAGCGCGAAAAAATGAAAAAGTTTTTCCACAAAATGCCCATGGGCGGCAGGCCTCCGGGCGGGCCCATGAGCTGCAACCCTCCGTGGGCGGGCCATGAGAACTTGGGCCCCGATTCCGGCAATTTCATGCCGCCCAATTCGTAAAAAAACGGGGGTTATTGCCATATACAGAAACACACTAAATTTTGCGATATAAAATAACAAAGGCGGGATTTCTCCCGCCTTTGTTATTTGTCCGTATACTTTCCGCTCCCGGCTTTCCCGGGCCTTTGATATCCTTATTCCCCGAGCCCGTTTACTTTCACCACGGCCATCTTCAGCTTTTTGATCTCGTGCTCGCCCGTGTCTTTCCTGATATTTATGACAACCACATATGTCCCGCCTGCCACCCGGCTGCCTCCGTTGGTCGTTAAGTCCCACTGTATTCCCGTGATGCCCGCCGTGATGGAAGTATTGATGCCCTTTATAAGCTCGCCGGCTATATTATATATCGATATGTCAGCCTCTCCTGTTGCCGCCGTGAGCCACTTGATCGTGGCGTATCCCGTTGTGGCGCCGTCCGTGATGAACACGGGGTTCGGGTATATTTTCTGTTCCTGTACTATACCTCCGCTGCCAGCGTTAAGTATTGTCACTGTCTTCGAGGCCATGATCTTAAAGCCCTGCGCCGTATTTAATTCCACCTGTATCTCATATATCCCGGAGTCGACCGTCCTGCCGGAGCTGTTAAGCCCGTCCCACGGTATGGAGGCGCCGGCGGCGTACTGCAGGTTTATCGGCGGCGCGTTCTTGCCAACCTGTATCACGTCGTCCACCGCAAGGGAGATGCTTGTGCCGGACACATTCGGCGTCTCGAGCCTGCGCACGAGCTCCCCTGCCGAGTTGTAAATGTTTATCCTCGCGGTTTGATCCAGCTTCAGGACCTGTATGGTCTCTATGTGCGTATTCACATGGCCGTATGTGTCGGTGGTGCTTATCTTGATGTAATAAAGGCCCGGGGTTACTTCCTGTCCGCTGTCCGAGTAGCCGTTCCAAATGAAACTTGACGTCTGGTCCGCGCCCCCGCCGTACTGGTCGGGCGTCTGTATGCCCTTAATGCGCAGTTCCAGGCTTCCTGTATCCGGGTTGAAAGCCGTGGTCGTCACGCCGTTCATGAGCATTGCTATATCGCCGACGTCCCCCGCTATGCTCGACTGGGTTATTATCCTGACCTTTTCACCGGCTTCATTATAAGCTTCTATACTGAGTATATAAGGGAAAGACACCGGCGTCACTGTGATAGTGGGGGTGCAGCTGTACGTATGGGTCGGAGTCGGGGAATATGTATTGGTGGATGTCGGGGAATCCGTGTAAGTGTCGGTCGGCGACGCGGTCCTGGTATCAGTGGGCGTCGCGGTAAATGTCGGCGTATTGGTGCAGGTGCCGGTCGGAGTGAATGTTCTTGTGTCAGTCGGCGACACTGTCACCGTACATGTAGGCGTCGCGGTAAAGGTCGGCGAAGTCGATGGCGAGAAAGTCGGTGTGGAGCTGGAAGTCGGCGTGTATGTGTAAGTGGAAGTAAATGTCATGGTCATAGTCTGCGTATAAGTGTTGGTAGCCGTACGGGTGTAAGTATAAGTGTTTGTTTCCGTTACCGTGGACGTCACTGTCTTTGTGACGGTATCGGTGAATGTATCCGTGAATGTGGGCGTGGAAGTGAAGGTGAATATGGTGGTGGTCGATGTTTCCGTGACCGTCGTCGTGATTGTTTTTGTGTCCGTGGGCGTCGCTGAATCCGTGGATGTGGGGGTCAGGGTATAAGTGNNGTCACGGTGTATGTCGGGGTTGCGGTGAATGTGGGTGTGGCTGTTGGCGTCGCGGTCTTGGTAAATAGCGTAAACGTCTCGGTATCGGTAATGCTCGGGGTATAAGTCGGCGTGAATGTCCGCGACGGCGTGTTGGTCAGCGAAGAGGTCTGCGTGTAGGTCGGCGTGTAGGTGTTTGTAAATGTATAAGTGGAGGTCACCGTAAAAGTCGGCGTGGCCGTGTAAGTGTCGGTGGATGTCTGCGTCGCTGTCTTTGTGAATATGGTGAATGTTTCAGTCATGGTTATAGACGGAGTATTCGTCCTTGTGGCGGTATTGGTAGCGGAAGGCGTATAGGTCGGCGTGAATGTGATTGTGTTTGTGAATGTCGGCGTGGAAGTCACGGTAACAGACGAAGTAAAGGTCGGGGTCGGGGTGCGCGTCGGGGTCGCGGTGGATGACACGGAGTTCGTAAATGTCGGCGTGGGGCTGTTGGTCACCGTGTAAGTGGGCGTGGCCGTATAAGTGCTGGTGGATGTATATGTATTTGTTGAAGTCTGGGTAACGGTCTTTGTGAATATGGTAAATGTCGGCGTATCGGTTATGGAGGGCGTTAATGTGACGGTGGATGTGTATGTGGCCGAAGGAGTAATGGTCGGCGTTGCGGTCCTCGACGAAGTGTATGTAAATGTGGCCGTGGGGCTGAAAGTCACGGTATAAGTCGGCGTGGGCGTGCGTGTAGGGGTCGAGGTGGAAGACACGGTGTTTGTGAATGTAGGGGTGGGGATG
>PMTB01000108.1 GCA_003167475.1 candidate division FCPU426 bacterium
GGTCGAGTTTTTCCGACTCCTCCACAAGCGGGTAAACCATGTATATCTGGCATTTTTCCTTAAGGCGGTCCTCAAGGAACGAATACAGTTTGATGGTCTGCCAGGATTCGTAAACAATCGTCCTTATCGGCTTGCGGCCCGGAGGCAATTCGTCAATGACCGAAATATCCGTATCCCCGTAAACAGACATGGAAAGCGTCCTGGGTATTGGCGTCGCCGTCATTATCAGTGAATGAGGCTGCCCGGCGCCTTTTCGCATCAGCTGTGCCCTCTGCATGACGCCGAACCTGTGCTGCTCGTCTATTATCGCAAGCCCGAGCCTGTTAAAAACAACGTCATCCTGTATAAGAGCGTGGGTCCCTATCACTATATTTATGGTGCCGTCTTTAATGCCGCCTAAAACCTCTTCCCTTTGCTTCTTTTTCATGCCGCCCAGGAGGAGCCCGGCTTTTATACCCGTGCCGCTTAAGAGCGCGGATATGTTTTTCATGTGCTGCTGGGCAAGTATCTCTGTCGGCGCCATGACAGCCGCCTGGCAGGAATTGTCCACCGCAAGAACAGCGGCGGCAAGGGCAACGATAGTCTTTCCCGAACCCACGTCGCCCTGGACCAGCCTGTTCATCGGCTTGCCCGAAGTGAAATCAATTATTATCTCGTCCAAAACCCTCTTCTGCGCGCCGGTCAAAGTGAAAGGAAGCGAGGAAATGAAGGAATCAAACCTGACGCCCGATGGCTTGAAAAGTATCCCGGGCTCATCCTTGACTTTTTTTCTTTTCATGGCGAAAGCAAGCTGCATGAAGAAAAACTCGTCAAAGATTATGCGGCGCTTGGCCTGCTCAAGGGTCTTGAAATCATCGGGATAATGGGCGTTATATACGGCGGTTTTCAGTTCTATCAGGTTGTACCTTTCCCTGATCTCAGAGGGCATATACTCTTTGAGCCCGTCAAGATAATTGTCAACGCTGTATTTGATTATGTTCCTGAATTGTTTCTGGGAAAGTTTTTCCGTGAGGGGGTATATGGGCACTATCCTGTTGACATTTACCGCGTCCTTGGGGCCGTTTTCCGGATCCTCGGAGAGTTCATATTCGGGATTGCCTATCTGGAGCATTCCCCTGTACGACTCAACCTTGCCGTGAAATATAACCGTCGAGCCTTTTTTCAGCAGTTTTTCCATGAAAGGCTGGTTGAACCATGTGCCCGTTATAAAACCGCTTTTATCCTTGATGGTGACGGACGTGATCTTAAGGGCGCCGCGGACCTGCCGGGTTTCGGATGATATCACGGTTCCGCTGACCGTTTCAAGCTGTCCCGGGCTGACTTTTATGATGGGTTTGATGTTCGACCTGTCGACCCATTCCCTGGGAAAATAATAAAGGAGGCTTTCCACATTCGTTATCCCGAGCTTCGCGAAAAGCTTGGCCCTCTCGGGTCCCACGCCTTTTACATACTGTATTTCCTTTTCAAGGGACGTTTGGTCAAGGGTCATTGCTGGTTCATGATGTCGTCCATTTTGTAATCCGGCGCCGCGGTAGAGGGCTTGTTGAACCTCATTGCCGGTATGGCGCTTATGAACACGGTAAAATAATACGAAGCCACCTGATTGGGCAGTTTCGAGTAGGAAATACTCGCTTCCCAGCAGTGCAGGTGCCATATCGCCGAATATGATTCGCTCGTGAGCTGCTTTAAAGCCAGGTCATACTGCCTGTTAATGGAAAAGCCGAACTCGGGCGTGAAATTNNGCTGTTTAAGGTCATTGTGTCCGGCACCCTCGTCAGCGCCACATGCCCGGTGGGATCAAGTATATTGTTCACGTAATTGGTCATCATGGACAGTCCCCATAAATTTGCCGCGCCGGTATCCTTCAGGCTGAAGGAAAAAGCGAGGCTTTTGACCATGTTCGCGTATGGGCTGTACAGCCCGCCGGCTGAAAAATAGACGTCGCTCCCGGTCGTGTTCGCGNNGCGTTGATATTCACCATGGAAAGCTTCTCCACGTCGTAGCCATTTTTGGCAGTTACCGTGAGCAGGTCGTAAGTGGCGTTTGAACTAAAACTGAAAAAACCGGCGCCGCCATTGAGCGAAAGGTTTAAGCTGTTCGCGGTTATCCCGGCATGAGGAAGGCCTTCCAGTTTGTTCAGCTGTTTCTGATAGGAGTGTACCACATTCCCCCTCAAAAAACCGTAAGGCAGGATATCTATGGAGGCTGTCTCGCTTGTCCTGAGCGAATTCAGCAGGTCGCCGTTAAAAAAACTCTTTTCCCTTTCATTGGTATTCTGCCAGTTTGACGTGAGGCCGGCGTTGGCGGAAAAACTCATTACATACAACGAAGGCAGGCTTATGGACACACCGGGGAGAAATTGCGCGGAATCCGAATAATACCCGCCCAGCGGCGCGTTGTATACCCTTCCATACGTAAGGCTGTGCGTGTAGTAAACCCTGGGCAATATCTGCATCGATGTCAGGCTGTAATTCAGGGACGGCAACGTCCTGGCTGCCGTAAAATAATGTTTGGTGACGGGATCAAGTGTTTCCGCGTCTGCCGCGGATATCCCAAGGGACTGGTTGTTCCCGATTGTCGTGGTATATGAAGCCTGGTAATTGTGCCTAAACATGTCCACTCCCTGGGTGTTCAGCAAATTATCCGAAAGAAGGCCGTCGGAAGCCGAGGTCACATTCAGGTTAAGCCTGCTGTGGTCGTTAAATACCTGGTCATGGTTGAAGTTCGCCGACCAGCGCCTGTCCCTCGGGGTCAGTTTAAACTCGTCCACAAGCGACCCGCTGAATGTCCCGGTCGAATCCTTGTTGAGACCGTAGGCGATATTCAGGTCATATTCCGCGCCGAGCTTTTCCATATAATCGTATCCTATGGCCCAATTGTTAAATTCGTTAAAGGCCACGTTATAGAATGTATTTACGTACCAGCCCTGTATGTCATTGTGCCCGAACTTGATGTCGAACGGTTTTTTATCCCCTTTTAAAGGCTGCGAATAATATGGAAAATAGAACACCGGTATTCTTCCCAGGTAAAGCGTGGTGTTCCAGCTTTCCAATTTGTCATTCTCGTAAAGATACAGGGCCGAAGCCTGCATCCTGAAGTGCGGCGTTTCCTTGTCGCAGGTGGTAAAAACGGGATTCATGATCTCGGTCTTGACCCCGTTTTTTTTCAATTTCTCGCCCCTGACTATCCACGGCGGGCTTATTATGTCCACATGCTCGGCGGAAGCGTCCATTTGCTTGAAATTATAGGTGAGCTTGTCCGTGTAAATCGAAGAGCCGGACTGTATCGCAAGCACGTGCCCCTCGGCCACGGCGTCTCCGCTGTTTGTGTTGACATAGATCTTATCCGAGAATATGGTTATATCGTCGTTCCTGGCGATGATATTGCCGTTGCCGAATATTTCAGAGGTGTCGTTCGAGTAGGTCAGGTCGTCGCCGGTGATAAAAAGCGGGGTGGTGGTGTTGACCTTGGCGTCCGCGGTCGGGGATACCCCGGTTAAGCCCGCTGAATACGCGCCTGTCCATCCCGTTAAAACAATGAAAATTACGGGTAATATATTATTTAAAAGTTTTTTTTTACCATGATTGTCCTGTGTTTAACCTCAGATTATGGCGGCTTCGGTCTTGGAATCAAAAAAGTGCGCCTTGTTCATGTCGAACACAAGCTCCACTTCCTGATTTACCTCGACTTCGGCGTCAGAATCCATCTTTGCGATAAACGGCGTCTTTCCGGTCGTTAAGTACACAAAACTTTCGCTTCCAAGGTGCTCCACTACCTCTACCGTCGCCGCTACCGTATTGTC
>PMTB01000180.1 GCA_003167475.1 candidate division FCPU426 bacterium
TTTTGGCTTTTGGCTTAAAAACTTAACACCGATTGATTTTATAAGGATTTTGCTGTACTATTGATGATATAAAAGAAACCCAAGGGAGAACATATGCCGGATACGTTACATACGATTGCCGTTGTATCAAAACTTTTTTCAAATTATTTTGTCCATGAAGTGCTTCAGGGAATCGAGCCGCATCTTTTCAAGGGGCCGTACGAAGTCAATTATTACCCCACCACGGGCAGGATAGACATAGAAAAAGACATGCTCAAATCCATCCTTTACGAAAAGCGCGCGGACGCGCTTATTTCTATCAGCACGCCCATGGACGAGGAACTCCTGCAGGCTTATAAAAATTCCGGGATCCCTGTGGTATTCATTGAAGAATCATGCGAAGGCGGGCATACCGTGAAGGTCGACAACGTGAAAGGTTCTTATATGGCCGTGGAATACCTGATAAAAAAAGGGCGCAAAAAGATAGGCATCATAGCCGGCGAATTCCTGGATAAGAGGACGAACGCGAATGTAATAGAGAGGCTTATAGGGTACAGAAAAGCCATAGAGGATTACGGGATGCAGCTTAACGAAAAGCTGGTCAAACATGTAGCTTATTATACCTTTGAGGAAGGCAGGCAGAAGATGAAGGAATTCCTTGAGGAGAAAGCCGGGCTTGACGCGATATTTTGCGCGGGCGGCGACCTGGTGGCCATGGGGGCCATGGAAGAACTCAAAGATGCCGGCATAAAGATCCCGGATGATATTTCCGTGGTGGGTTACGATGACATCATAGTGGCGCCGTACACAAAACCGTCGCTCACAACGGTAAAACAACCGCTTGAACAACTTGGTTCGGAAGCCTTTGAACTTGCGGTGAAGTGCATTACGAGGGAAGTAAAGATGGATGAGAACAGGCTCATAATACTTGACCCTAAGTTTATTGTAAGGAAGTCTGCTTAAATGCAGATGAGGACAGTTTTAAATTTTAAGTTATAAATGCCTTCATATATTTTTTCTGTTTTGTCTTATCTCAAAACTTAAAACTTTGAACTGCTTTCATCTTGTTTTAAAAACCCCTTGCGTTTTAACAAGAAAAATGTATAATATCCCCAGGTTGAGCGCTAAACACAGCCATAGAAACGTGTGCGTATGACTAAAAAACGTTTGCGCGGTTTTGCGTGAAACCAATACTTAATAAGGGGGATATTAAATGAGCATAACGATCAAGGACGTCGCGAAAAAGGCCGGTGTTTCACATACCACTGTTTCCATGGTAATCCACGACGATAAAAGGATCACCCCGGACACCAAGAAAAAAGTCCAGGCCGTGATAACCGAACTTAAATACCACCCCAATTACCTCGCGCGCGGGCTTGTGCAGGGAAAAACAAATACGATCGCCATCATGGCTACTTATTTCTCGAACAATTTCGAGATGAATTTTTTAAAAGGCATAGAACAGCAGTCCGGGGAATCGGAGTACCAGATAAACCAGTATTCCACGCGCAACAAGCCCGGGGTAAAAGAACAGATAATGGAGCAGATCCTGTACGGGAAAAGGGCCGACGCGTTCATCTCGCTTGCCATAAAACCGGATAAGAATATGCTGGAGGAATTCAGGAAAAACGGCCTTCCTATCATACTCATAGAGGAGGAAATGAAAGGCGCGCATACGCTCAAGACAGACAACTACAAGGGCGGATTTCTGGCCGCGGAACACCTGTTAAAAAAAGGAAGAAAAAAAATAGGCATAATCGTGGGAGAATTGAACGGCGACGAAGTGGGCACAAGCCCGATGGAAAGGCTCAAAGGATACCAGCGCGCCCTTGAGGAGTTCAACGTGGATTTTGACAAGGACCTGGTCTGCGAGATAAAGGATTTTGACTTTAAGGACGGTAAGAATTCGCTGTCCAAGTTCCTTTCCGTGAATAAAAAACTCGATGCCGTATTCTGCGCAGCCGGTGATTATACGTGTTTCGGCGTGCTTGAAGAGGCAAGAAAAAGGGGCATAAAAGTGCCGCAGGACCTGTCGGTCGTGGGATATGACGGCCTTGAAATGTCGGCCGTCGTCAGCCCGCCGCTGACTACCATAAAGCAATCCATTACCGAACTCGGAAGGGAAGCCTTCAAAATAGCCATAGACGCCGCGAACGGCAAACTTAAGGAACCGAAAAACATAATACTTCAGCCGGAACTTATAATAAGGGAGTCTGCTTAATCTATAAATTAAGAATGTTGACTTTTAAGTTTATCATAAGTATAATTATTATATGAAGTTAAGGGTGCTATACAGTTTTGTTTGCAATACTTCCATGTTTCATCAAAAAGCCCCTAAAATACATTTTAAATTTACCGCGTATTTATGTTAGTGCGCGGATCAGGAAGGAATAAAATGACGGATAACCCGGACATCAATAAAAAGCCGCGCACTTTTCATTTCAAACTGCCGATGGCGGTTATTTTAATATTTGTTTTAATGCCGGCCGCGGTATTTGGCGCAGTCCGTTATGTGAATAGTATAGGAGGAGGCCCGCCTAATTACAATACCCTGCAATCGGCCGTGACCAATTCGGCTACCGGCGATACGATATTACTCCAGAAAAACATATCAGAGAGTATTCCTCTGAATAAGAATAATTTGTTGATCGGCTCGGATGTTGGCGGGCCTTTTACGTGGGATTCGACCGGAAATGTCGGCGGCGGAAATCTATTCTGCAACAGCGGCGGCATAGGTGTAACGGTCAGCGCGATCAATTTTACCCATACCGCAGGCTCAGGTTATACGGTCGAGACGGGAGTGAATGTAAATACCGCCTGGAATTTTTATCAGTGTTCTTTTAAAGTGAACGGAGGCACGGCTGCAAACGTGATGTATAACGCAAGCAACGGCAGCACATCCGCCACCTGCTGGAAGCTTTATAGGTGCTTGATAGACGGGTTAACGACCAAAAATGGAATATATACAACCAGCAATGCGGACATGGAACTTATCGCTGAAAATACGATTTTCCAGAATTGCGGAGGCGGTGCGGTCGGCGCAGGTATTTATCATACCGGTTCGACCAGGGTGCTTGCGGCAATTATAAGAAATTGCACCTTTTATAACAGCACTTACGGTTTCTATGACAATGTGAATAATAACGCGCTTGGGTCTGGTTCGTATATAAATAATTCCCTTTTTATAGGTAATACAAACGATCTGTATGTCCAATATTATTACAACCTGGCTAAGGCTGTTACTTTCAATTGCGCTTTTGGAGTCCAGGGGGTTGATGCCACTCTTACCGCAAACGGCTGTCAGTATAGCGCCGTAGTGGGTACGGAACTTGTCAGCACAACGGATCTTCATTTGGCTTCCACTTCTGTCAAAGCAAGGAATTTGGGAAGAGCGACAAACGCGCCGGCAATGGATTACGACAATAATGCCAGACCGAACGAATCGTTTTATGATATAGGCGCATATGAATATTACGCTCCAAGCACGCCTACGCCGACTATAACAAATACATTCACAAATTCCCCCACGTTTACCATCTCGGATACATTTACTGTTTCGCCGACGAATACAAATTCGCCGACAATCTCGCCGACTTATACGGTGACCGATACTTTTACTGTCTCGCCGACGAATACAAATACGCCGACGGCGTCGCCGACTTATACGGCGACCAATACTTTCACGAACTCGCCCACGTCCACAGTAACCGTCACAAAAACCAATTCAGCCACTTATACGGTCACGCCTACAATTACGCAGACAGCTACGACAACCCCTACTGTCCAGAGCTGCGCGACATCTGATAATTTTGACGACAATTCTTTCAATACCGGAATATGGACAGGAATAAATTTGGGAGCCGCGACTAA
>PMTB01000278.1 GCA_003167475.1 candidate division FCPU426 bacterium
CTGAACGCAGACCTGAAGAATACCGTGCAGTCGGTCAATACATATGTGCAGCAGATATACCAGCTTAACAAGTCGATAGTGAGCGTTGAAGGCCAGGGGCAAGCGCCAAACGACCTTCTTGACCAGCGGGACGCGGCTATGGCAAAACTGTCGGAACTTGTTAATTTTGACACACAAAACAGGACCGACGGCTCGGTAATACTTATGATCGGCGGCAGGCCACTTGTAAACGGCGCCGACGGATACAGCACCCTCACTACCATGACATCGGCATCCATAAATACAACGACGGCGCCGATAACCATAAATGTCAAGGATTCGAAGCTTGAGTCGGTTGGTATAGCCACAAGCGGCGGCACTGATCCGGTCCAGTTGAGCAACGCGGTGTTCACCGGCGGTAAAATAGCCGGCATTCTGGACTCAAGGGATAATATAGTCCATTCCTACAAATCACAGCTGGATTCGATCGCCAATACGCTTATTACGGCCGTGAACGCCGTTTATGACGCCACAAAGACCGGCGGTAACACCAATAACCAGGATTTTTTCAGCGGCACAACCGCGGCGGATATCAGCATTAACAGATCGATCACGAGCGGAAGCGACATCAACTACACCATGTATACCCCAGGTGACATAGCGCAAATACTCGGAAACCTTAACGATAAGCTGGTATCAACAAGGGTTATCTCGGAGCCGCTGACGCTGTCCTCCAATTCGCCTTTATCGGCCGTGCCGCTTGCGGCAGGCACGTCGGGATACCTTCTGATAAACAATGTACAGGTGCCTGTAACTTCAACCATGACCGTCGCCGACCTTGTGAACTCCATAAACACCCATTCGGACCTTTTTTCCGCAGTTTATAATGACGTCACAAAGACATTCTTTATGGTATCTGACGCGCCGCTTGAGATTTCGGAAGTCAACCTGGGCGGCCAGTTCCTGAGGAACATGAAGCTGATAGAGGAACAGATCAGCACCTCCCCCATAGTTTATCAGGGATCCCTGGCAAGCCAGAATCTCAATTTGAACGCAAGCTGGGCCAATCAGAGTTACATCTTTGATAATGCGGCATCTTTAAACGGTACGCTGAACGTGTATATGGAGAATCAGAAGTACCAGATAGCCTGGGCGAACGCCAGCCCCATCCTGTCGACAACATGGTCAATATTCGCCCTTGACGGGAATTCGGCGACCCCTCCGGGAATAAGCGAGTACAATTATTTTCCCGATCAAAAGTTTCATTTCGGCACCAGGGTCGGTAACGGCGGGGTTGCGGGCACAATTTCTCCTTTTATAATGGGAGATCAGTCTGGCAATCTTACACAGACGATGAAAATGGTGGGCAATATGACCTTTGACCAGTATTACAAGTCGGTTTTGGGCCAGCTTTCAGGGGACATGAACAGTTCTTCGAGCATGCTTTCATCCTATAAAAGCGCCCTGGACCAGCTCACCACCATGCAGGCAAACATTACCAAAGTGGATGTAAACGCGGAACAGGCAAAAGCCGCGATGTACCAGCGCGCCTATGACGCCTCGGTGCAGTTGTCCACGGTGATAAACGAGATGCTGGATATGCTTATAAACCACACAGGTTCATCGGTTTCAACAACGACAACAGCGTAACATAAACGATTTTTCATTAGGGCCGGGCTGAAAAGCCCGGCCATTTTTTTTGTTGGTAAATGTTTCAGAAGAGAAGCGATTCCCAATTCTTAATTAGCCTGTATAGAGGCTGTCCGAAAAGCCTTAATGAAAGGTCGTGTGCGGCACAGGGCAAATTTTTCTATGGATTGTGCGCCTGTATTATAAGTGGTTTGGTAGCGCACAGGCCATATAAAAATTTGCCCTATGCCGCACACGATAAACAATTACATGGAATTACAGGGTTATCCGACGGCATAGTATACGGATTTTAAGGTCCCAATACCCGGTTGACAAAAACATTCAGGCGTATTATCATCAACACATGAAAAAAAATATACTTCACCTGAGTTTGTCCCTGTTGAGTTCCTTGCTGCTTATCTTCAGTTTCCCGAATTTTATCGAAAATACGGCAAAGGTGCATACAACTTTTTTTATGTGGTTTGCCTTTGTGCCGGTCATGTATGTGATGATCAGGGAAGAGAAGGTTTCTTCCGCGTTTTGGTACGGTTTTTTATCGGCCGGCGTTTTCTATCTGGGTTCATTGTACTGGATACTGTTCGTGGGCCCCATGGGGTTGGGGGCCTATCCGGCGCTGATCATGCTTTGCTGCTATTTCGGTTCGGTTTACCCGGCTTGCCTGGCGGCGGCAAAATATCTCGGTAAAAAAGCGGGTATTGAACTTATTTTTTTATTTCCGGTCATTATTACCCTGGCGGAATACATCAGGGAATGGCTGTTCTCAGGTTGGCCCGTACTGACGCCGGCGCAGAGCCAGCACCAGTTCACATGGATACTTCAGGTCTTAAGCGTCACGGGGGTTTCCGGCCTTAATTTCATGATAATCTCGGTTAATGCCCTTATCGCTTTATTTGTTTCCGGGAAACATGTTAAATTCAGGAGTGCCGGCGGTATAGCCTGGGTAATTATTATGGTGTTTCTTATGACCGCGGCGGCCTGCTCAAACCTCTATAAAAACAGCGGGACGAAGCTGATCAGGGCGGCCGTTATGCAGCCCAACATAGACCAGAATGTGCAATGGACGCCGGAATACAGGAAATATACAATGGAAACCATGAAGGCGCTTTACGATTCTGTCGCCCCTGAAAAGCCGGATATTATTATCTGGCCCGAGACCGGCTATCCGGGCATCCTTAACATGGAAAAAAACGGGGGCCCCGAGATTGCTTCCTGGCTAAAGGGAGTTTACGCGGTGGTGGGTTCGGATAAGGCCGTTATAAATGGCGGAAAAACCGATTATTATAACGCCGCTTTTATGCTTGCTCCGGCCGGAAATATAACGGGAGAATATTCAAAGCACCACCTTGTTCCTTTCGGGGAATATATACCGCTTCAGGAAGTCATACCTTTTGTGAAAAAAGTCGTTCAGCGTTACGGGTATGTCGGTTTTAAAAGCGGGACTTCGATCGAGCCCTTTGAGCTGGATTCGGTAAAGATAGGGCCGATCATATGTTTTGACAGTTTTTTTCCGGAGATCAGCAGGGAACACGCTTTAAAAGGCGCGAAAATGCTTGTCCATCTTTCTTACGAGACATGGTACGGGGTTTCCCCGGCTTCGGCCCAGATATTCACGAATGCGGTGCTCAGGGCGGTTGAGAACAGGCTGTACATAGTAAGGAGCGTGGCCTCCGGTATATCGGGAATTGTCGACGACAGGGGCGTGATATTGGGAACAACAAAACTGTTTGAAAAGAAGGCTTTTGTCCGTGATATCAGGATCAACAGCTCAGCAGGGAAGTCGTTTTATACGCTTCACGGGGACTGGTTTGCCTGGATGCTTTTTGCGCTCCTTGGCGCGGTCATAGCGGCGGCATTGCTTAAAAAAAGATGAATACCATTATAAGCGATATTGACGGAACCCTCCTGGGTGACCAAGAGGGTCTCAAAGCTTTTAACGCATATTTGGGGACGCTTAAGGGCAGGGTTTTTATAGTGTATGCTTCCGGCCGCAGTTATGAAGAGTTTTTGAACGCTTTAGAGTACGAAGGGCTTATGCAGCCGGACGCCGTTATAGCCTCGACCGGGGCGGATATATACGTAAGGAAGGGCAACGGTTATGAAAGGGATCTAAAATGGCCCTGTATAATAGATTCCGACGGGTGGGATGTCGATAAGGTGCGGTCGGTTTTGGATGCCCTTCCCGGCCTGAAAAGCCAGTCCGCCAGGAACGGTTACAAGGCTTCTTATTATATGGATATTGACAGGCAAAAAGAGCTGGAAATTACCGCGGGCAGGCTTATGAAAGAGAACAGGATCGGGGTCAAGATAATAGCCAGCCATGGCATTTATCTCGATGTGCTCCCGAAAAAATGCGACAAGGGTGAGGCTGCTGTTTATCTGATAAAGAGCCTCGGGCTTGACTCCGGAGAAGTGATTGTGGCGGGTGATTCGGAGAATGACGTGGACCTGTTCAGAAAATTCAAGCACGGTATAATAGTCGGGAACGCGCACGCGGCGATGAAGCGGCTCCTGGCCGGACATGATTTCTACGAGGCCAAAATGGCGGCGGCGGCAGGGCTGTTGGAAGGCCTGAAATACTATGCGGACAAAAATATATTCAGGGGCGGATAAAGTGAAAAAAAAATATTTTTGCGTGATATCAAATGACGACGGCATAACTGCGGCCGGGTTAAAAGCCGTTTATGAGGCGTTGG
>PMTB01000068.1 GCA_003167475.1 candidate division FCPU426 bacterium
GTTTGAAATGAATAAAGCGGCCGGCGTCGCGCTCGCTATTGCCGTTGTTTTTGACAGCCCGCTTGTCAAGTTCGTCAATGAAATAACAGGCTCCTGGAAAGAGGCGGGCGGATGCATAGTTGAATTCATAAACGCGAATTCCTCACCGGGGGACGAAGTGCTGATAACCTATCCCGATATGCCGTTAAAGCTTTATACGGGGCTCAAAGTACATGGCGGCCTTACCGGGGACGACCTGTCAAATATAAAGGAGCCTGATTTTGTCATAATGAGGAGGGATGAGGGGTCGGATTATGAAAGGGCGACACTCGCTTATATTAAAAGGCTTGATATAAGGCACTATATGTTATACAGGCTTCCATGCGGCGACAGGCTGTGGGAAAACAGGGAAGACATTGATTTCCATGATTTTGGACCGGATAATAAGATGCCCGGGGTGAATGTGTATAAACTTATCAGGAAAGAAAGCAGGTAAGGAAAATAAAAATGGCGGATAATAAAAGTTTTAAATGGTTTTCCAACGCGCGCTGCGCAATATCGCTGACTTATGATGACGGCATTGGATCGCAATTTTTGAACGCGGTGCCCCAACTTGGCCGGTACGGTATAAAGGGGACTTTTTTTCCTTCTACATGGGGACTGACCAACCCTGAAAACCGGGAAAAATGGAAAAAAATAGCCGCGGACGGCCATGAAATAGGCTGCCACACCCTGCATCACCCATGCAGCGATTCATTTGATTTTGTGAAAAAAGGTTACAGCCTTCAGGAATACACAATTGACAGGATGGAAAAAGAGATAAATGACAATATTGAAACGATAAGGGGTTTTGGCTATAAAGAAAAGGAGCTGGTTTTCGCGTACCCATGCGGCCAGACTGCTGTGGGCCCGCGGCTCAGTGTCAGCTATAAACCGCTTATAGAAAAGATGTTCATTGCCGCGAGGGGCACCTTTAGCGGCTACGCGAAACCCGGGGAATTTCCGCAATATGAGGCGCCGTGCTTTGGTGTGGAAGAAGACGGGCAGGGCCTTATCAACATTGTCAAGGAAGCCGAAAAGACGGGTTCGTGGGCAATAATACTTTTTCACGGCGTGGGCGGGGATTATATATCCGTGACCGCCGAGGCGCATGAGACGCTGCTGAAATATCTCAAAGGAAACAAGGACGTATGGACAGCAAGGTTCGGCGACGCGGCGCGCTACATCAAGGAAAACGTATAGAAACCATTGAGACTCTTGAGATTTCTGAGATTATTGAGACCGCCAACCCCTTGCGCAACGGCCCGCTCTGTGATAAAATCAGGATTATGATAAAAGGCATCGGGATAGATATCTGCGACATAAAAAGGCTGCAAACCGCAATTAAAAAGAACAAGCGCTTTTTAAAGCGCGTTTACAGCGAGAGGGAAATAGCCTACTGTTCGGCCAAGAAGAACTCCATACTGAATTTTGCCGGCAGGTTTGCCCTTAAGGAAGCCTTTATCAAGGCGGTATCCACCGACAAGACCATCAAACTTAAGGAAATAGAAACGGTCAATAACGCCCACGGCAAACCCGAGATCGTCCTGAGCCCGGTCATAAAAGCGATATTAAAAAAGAAAAAAGGAAAGTCCCTCAGCATCAGCATCTCACATACCCATGACGCGGCGGCCGCAGTTTGCATAATAACGTAAAAACACATTTGGAGGGCATACATGTACCTGGTAAATTCTTCTGAAATGAAGGAAATAGATTCCATTACAATTGAAAAGTACTCTGTTCCGGCGGCTATACTTATGGAAAACGCGGGGGTCAATGTGGTGGACGCCCTGAGCATGGAATTGGGCGGACTTTTTATGAAGCGTGTGAATGTTTTTTGCGGCGGCGGCAATAACGGCGGGGACGGATTTGTAATTGCCCGGCATTTAAAGACCGAAGGGTCTTTTGTGTCGGTGTTTTTTACCGGTGATTACGCCGCGCTTAAGGCCGATTCAAGGAACAACCTTGACGCCGCCAAGAAGTACGGCGTTGAAATAATCAACCTTAAGTCTGCGGATGACATAAAAAAACATGAAAGCCATATACTCGGGTGCGATATTGTGGTTGACGCGCTCATAGGCACGGGATTGAAAAATGATATTGGCGGGTTCCTTGCCCAGCTGATAGTTTATATTAATATGATGGGCAAATACACCGTGTCGGTGGACATTCCGTCGGGTGTGGATTCCGATACCGGCGATATAAAAGGCGTTGGCATTTACGCGCGCATGACCGTCACATTTGGCCTGCCAAAGATAGGCCTGACCATTTATCCAGGGCTTGAATACACCGGGAAGCTTGTGGTGGCCGATAACAATTTTCCGCCGGAATTATTGTCCAGGCCAAGGAAGAACGTCCTCATTACAAAAGAGCTTGTGATCCCAATGATGCCCTACAGGCACCCGAACGCCAATAAGGGTCATTTTGGGCCGGTCCTTATTATAGGCGGCTCACCCGGAATGACCGGCGCCGTGGTCCTATCTGCCAAGGCCGCTTTAAAATCAGGGGCAGGGATAGTTACTGTGGCGGTATCGCAATCCCTCGCAACAAGCGTCAAATCAAGGTCAGATGAGGTCATTGTGGCGGCCCTGAAGGAAACAAAAGACGGGTTTATCAGTGAGGACTCTTATGCGCATATAATGGAGCTATCCGGCCAGGCAAAAGTCGTGGTTATAGGGCCCGGGATGGGCAGGGATAAGGGAACGCAGTCCCTGATAAAGAAACTCATAAAGGATATAAAAAAGCCCATGGTCATTGACGCGGACGGCCTTAACGCCATCGAGGGCGATAAAACATGCTTGAAAAATATGGACAAAGATGTTATACTCACTCCACATATAGGCGAAATGGCAAGATTGACAGGATTGAAAATAGAGGATATAATCAAGGACAAAATAGGAGTATTGCGTTCTTTTATAAGTGAATACAAAGTGAATGTGATCTTAAAGGACGGACGTTCCATTTTGGGCGATCCGGAAAACAACATTTATATAAATACGACCGGAAACTCAGGTATGGCCACTCCCGGAAGCGGGGACGCGCTTACCGGCATAATTGCGGCTTTTATGGCGCACAGCATGTTGTCGGCGCAGGCAGGGATTGCGGCAAACTATACGCACGGTCTGGCCGGGGACATGCTTTTGCAGGAAATTAGCGGGGAAGGAATAACCGCTGAAGATATCATCAATAACGTGCCGAGAGCGATCAAGGCGCTTAAAAAACAGGAGGCTTAAATGATAGTACCCATATTCTTGATTCTTATTTCCCTGCTTTTCCTTATTATGTGGGGATGGATTATCTCAATATTCCTGGACAACTATAAAATAAAGAACAAGATCGAAGAACTTATCAACCAGCCTCTGACGGTGGAGCAAAAGGAAGAGCTTGACAACCTCCAGCTTGACCTGGATACGAACGCGTACAGGGCGAAGAACGTGAAAAGAGTGGTTTTGGCATTTGGTTTCATATACGTGGTTGCGGCCGTCCTTCTTGTATGGCTCAACTCGAAATACGCCTTTTTCACTTATGACGGATTGCTCACGAACCTTAAGCTCACAATGCTTATCATAGTTTTATTCTTCACCCCCGGCTACATAGGACTCGAGGTTATCAGCAATACCGAAGGCGCCTCCGGCGATATAGCCTCCAGGCTTAAATTCACCGACGAATTAAAAGCAGGAGAAGAAGTTGAGATCTAAGCCGTTTTTTTTAACCCCCGCGGTCCTGATATTGCTGTTGGCCGGATGTGCCACGCTTCCCAGAGCCAAAAGTATTATGGATTTCACGATTACTCCGGAAGCCGGTATCCAGGCGGGAACTATCGTTACTGTAAACGTGAAGACATCGGACGACATAGCTAAAGTTTTGGGGTTCATAGATATGTTCGGTTCATACAAGATTCCCTTGAAACGCGATCCGGCAAAAAATATATGGTATATAAAGCAGATGGTTCCGCTCGGTGTGATCATACCCCCGGGTGAATACCTGACAAAAGTTGAAGCTATTTCCGTGACAGGCGAGCATTATTTCGCGGAAAAGAAGATAATTATAAAATAAGCATGTTTTAAGGAAAATCATGGGAGAAAACCAATGGCAAAAAAAAATAAAAGCAGCAAAGTTGTTTTAACGGAGCCTGTAAAAAAAACGGATGAAAATGCGCCGGCCGCTGTGAAAAGTTTCAATCCCAGGGGTTTGTACGCGGCGCTTCTTACCATTGTGGTCCTGTCCGCCGCGTCCATACTGATAGATTATTACACAGCCTGGGGAAATACCCCGAAACTTATAAAGCGTATGCTTGAATCGGCGGAAAAGAACGCCATCTATAAGCATTATAACGAGGCTGAAAAAAAGTACGACACGATTATTTCAAGGTTCGGCGGCAGGGAAGAGTACAAGGAAGAAGTCAAGCAGGCGAGGCTTTCCCTGGCAAAGACATGCAAGGACGCCGAGCAGTATCTGAAAGCCATCGGTATGTATCAGGAACTGTCCACGGAGTATAAGGATACAAATCCCGACATGTATGCCTGGCTTCAGCTCGAACTGGCGGATTCATACAACAGCATCCTTAATTCGGACGAGGCAATAAGGGTTTACACCCGGATAACCGTGGATTTTAAGGATTCCGACTGGGCGGCCGAGGCGCTTTTCGGCATTGCGGACGCTTACAGGTCAAAAAAAGATTACCCCAACGCCCTGAAATACTATGACATGATCATCAATAAATATGAAAAAGGTTTTTTAAGCGCGGAAGCCCTCACCAGCAAGGGCAAGATTTATGAGGAACAGGGAAAAACACCGCTTGCTTTCAAAGTTTACGAGAAGGTGGTAAAAGAGTTCCCTGAGATCGTGACTGAATACGCGAGGTTGAGGTACGACGCACTTTCGGCAAAGACAGCAAAATAAATGCGTGAATTTGAATTTATCGGCAGGATAAAAACTGCCGCCAAAAACACCAGGAACCCCGTAATAAGATCAATCGGCGACGACTGCGCCATACTGCCCTATACAAAACAATACGATATGATAATAACCACGGATTCGTTCTGCGAAGGAGTCCACTTTTCAAGGGAATATTTCCGGCCCTATGAGATCGGCGCCCACGCTTTTGCCGCGAGCTTATCCGACATTTGCGCCATGGGCGGAAGGCCCCTGTACGCTTTGGTGAACATTTCCTTTCCAAAAAAGATAAAACAAAAATACATGGACACGCTCTACCAGGGGATACTTGACTATGCAGGTAATTACAGCACCGATATCATAGGCGGGGACACCACGGCGGCCCCGGTCATAATGGCAACTATCACGGTTATCGGGGAAGTGGAAAAGGGCAGGGCTTTGAGGCGGGATAAAGCCAGGCCCGGGGACATGGTTTTTGTCACCGGAACCCTCGGGGACTCGCACGCCGGCCTGAAGATACTTTCCAAAAAAACGCGATCCGGACTTTCCGCGACCGAATACATACCGGTAAAAAAACATCTCGTGCCGCAGCCCGCCTACATGGAGGGACGTATGCTGCTTGACAGCGGAATGGTGAACGCGTGCATGGATGTGTCGGACGGCATAGCGAGCGACCTGGCGAGGATATGCGAAGAAAGTTCGACGGGCGCGGAAATCTATGTGGACAAACTGCCGGTATCTTTCTCGGCAAGCAAGACGGCGGCGCAATACGGGGAAAAGGTGTCTGATTACGCCCTGTACGGCGGGGAAGATTTTGTTCTGCTTTTTACGGTAGCCGCGAAAAACGCAAAAAAAATGGCTGATTATATGGAAAAAAACTCGCTCACAGTCTTTGAAGCCGGCCGTATAACCGCTAAAAAAGGCATCAAACTGGTAAAAAACGGAAAAAAAACAATTGAAACGGGAAAAAAAGTATGGAATCATTTTTAAAAAAAGGTTTTAAAAAACATAAAGCCGTCGGTACGGATTCGGTCAACGGTACAAAGTCGTTGGCGCGCGCGTTTGCCGGCAGATTGAAACCGGGAGATACGGTTGCGCTTTCGGGGGACTTGGGCGCGGGAAAGACCCATTTTGTGAAGGGGGTTGCGGCATTTTTCGGTATAAATGAAAAGCAGATAGTGAGCCCGACTTTTTCCCTGATGAAGACCCACCGTGGAAAGCAAATGCAGATGATACATTTTGATTTTTACAGGCTCAAAGGCCTGGAGGAACTTGAAAAGACAGGGTACAGGGAAAGCCTGTCCGAGGACAAGTCTATTGTGTTTGTCGAGTGGCCGGAAATAATAAAAGAAACCTGGGACGATTTTACGTATATGATAAGGATAGAGCACGCCGGGGATAAACGCAGGTCCATAACAATATATAAAAAAAACGCGTCCAAACCAGGGGTTAAAACAAAACAGGCTGTGCATAAAAAACGCGGTACGAAGTAACACAAAGCCGGTTTTAGCGCGTCTATATCATGAAGGATGACAAATGAACATACTGGCTGTAGATACGAGCTCAAAAGAGATAGCAATAGGGGTTTATGCCGGCAAAAAATGTATTTTGAAAGAATATATAGCCGCTGACAAGAATTATAATAAGGTGCTTATGCCCATAATACTTGACAGCCTGGCAAAAGCCGGTTTAAGCCTGATTGATGTGGACGTATTTGCCTCGACATTCGGGCCGGGTTCTTTTACAGGAATACGGGTCGGTATGGCGGCTTTAAAGGGCCTTGCCCAGCCCGTGGGAAAAAAATACACAGGCGCGGTTGTCCTTGACATACTTGCGAACTCAAGCCCGGCAAAAGGACGGGTATGGTCCATTCTTGACGCGGGCAGGAACGAACTTTACGCGGCCGCTTATGCTTCAAAAAGGGAAGAAAAGGTTTTGGCGGGAAAATACACGCTGTTTACGAAAGATAATTTTATGAAAAAGCTGAAAAAAGGCGATACTGTGGTATCATTGAAAAGGGATAATTATCCGGCCATGAAACCGGGAGTGAATACACAGCAGGTGGAACATATAGACATGGGAGTCTTCGCTGAAATGATATTGAGGAAGGCAAAACAGATTAAAAAAACGGACCTGTACACGGCTGCGCCGGTTTATATCAGGCCCTCCGNNCTCCGAGGCTGAAGCGACGCTTATACGCAAAAAAAAGGAACAAAAAACAATAATACGGGGTGGAAACAGATGAGAAAAATTATTTTTTTAATGGCGGCGGTATGGCTTTTCGCGGCAGGCAGCGCGTTTGCCTTGAGCAACCAGGATGATGACGAACAGCCGAGGGAATTCACGGTAAAGGGCGTGGCAGGAGGCGTGAGCGGCACTGTGGAGGATAAGGCAAGCACCTCCGACGCGGTGATAAAGGAAAAGATCATAGCGACCGGCGCGCTTGAAAAGGTGGAGGGCTCCAAATATACCCTGCGCAAAGTGCAGACAAGACTGGAGTTTTACCTGCCCGACGATGTTAAGATATATTTAAAAAGCGACGGCAGCACCGCCAACCTGAATGAAAAATGCTACCTTGACATACGCGGGCCAAAGAATAAAAAAGCCGTACTGGCAAATGCCATATATATTTACGGTAATAAAAAGATGTTCGATGAAATGACGGATAAGGACGCGCTGCCGGCGAAAAAATCCTTCCAGGCTCCGCTGACAGGCGTTGTAACGCAAAAGAACCCGATAGTCGGCAGGAACGAGAACGGCGATGTCATACAGAAGTATTCGTTCATAATAAGGGGAGACGACGGCATCGAATACCAGGTCTGCTTCGACGACGACACACTGTGGGTCTACAACACCACGGCCACAAAAGCGGAGATGCTCCCGGGCGACCGCATGAAGCTGTACTTTACTAAAATGCTTAGCATAAGGTATAACAACTATCCGTTTAAGATAATTATAGACAAATCAAAGAACGTATTCTAAGCGGTGTAAAAGAAAAAGCCGGCACGGGACTGATTGATTGGGGTATTAGTTTCAGGCTGTATGAATTCAGCCTGTGGGAACAAACCATTCCGTATTCCGAACCGTCAATTTGTTCATTTTGAAAACAGTTTCACGTTAAGCCACAAACATCCCGCCTGGCGGTATTTCTGATTGCGTATATCGACATTTTTGCGGCTGGAAACGGCCATTTCCACGATACGAAACTAAAACCAAAAACCCCTTAAAATACAGTTGAAAAAATATTTATAACAATTATAATGATATTCAAGGTAAAATAAGCAAAAAGGCGTGATATAAATGAGTGGATTTGATTATATCAGGAAAAACATCGATGAAATCAGAAAAGAAATTGATTCAATAAATAAAAATGTAAAGCTGCTTGGAGTGACAAAAACTTTCAGCGTTGAAGCGGTCGAGGCCGCGATTGAATGCGGGCTCATTGAATTCGGCGAAAGCAAGGTGCAGGAATCCGAAAGCAAGGTTGCGGCAATTAATAATTCCCACAGCGGGATTACATGGCACTTTATCGGGCACTTGCAGGGAAATAAGGCCGGGAAAGTCATTGAAAATTTTAGTGTAATAGAATCATGCGACAGCATAGAGTTACTTGAAAGAATATCAAGGCTTTCATTGGGTTCAGGCAGGGTTACCAGGTGTTTGCTTGAAATTAAAGTTTCTCCCGAAGAAACAAAGTTCGGGATATTGCCCGAAGAGGCACCTATGGTGATTGACAGGGTGCGGCGGCTGGGCGGTATTAAAATCGCCGGGCTTATGACTATGGCGCCCTATTCGGACAATCCGGAGAACGCGCGGCCTTATTTCAAAAAGGCGCGGACGCTTTTTGACTCTTTAAAAGCCTCGAGCGCGGGCGGAAATGTGTCAATGGATATTTTATCCATGGGAATGAGCGATGATTTTAAGGTCGCCATCGATGAAGGAAGCACGCAGGTACGCATAGGTACGGCGATATTCGGCAAAAGGGATTATGTGTAGATCATAAAAACCAGGAGATGATTTCGGAATGATGAACAAGTCGGGAATTGGTTTTATCGGTTGCGGCAAGATGGCGCAGGCTATTATAAACGGGATAGCAACATCCAAGATGAAAAGCAAATTCAAAATATCAGCCTTTGACGTTGACCAGGCGACGCTGACTGCCGCTTGCGTCAGGTTCAAAATAAAAAAAGAAACGTCAAATGAAGCAGCCCTTAATAATTGCCGCATCATAATAATTGCAGTGAAACCGCAGAGCCTTGCCGCGGTTTTAGAGCCGCTGAAAGCCGCGGTTAAGCCGGGCCACCTGTTTATCAGCATAGTGGCCGGCGCTTCGGTCGAAAAGATACAGTCGCTCCTTGGGTCAAAGTGTCCCGTAGTCAGGGTCATGCCCAACACTCCGGCGCTGGTCGGACAGGGAGCCGCAGGCTATGCTTTTTCAAGCGAAGTAAACGCGGACGATAAAAAAATATCGCAGGACATACTTTCCACCTTCTGCAAAGTCATGGTCAATGTCCCCGAGTCCGAGATAAATAAGGTCACTGCCTTAAGCGGCAGCGGGCCTGCTTATGTGTTTTACTTCGCGGAGGCCATGCTTGAGGCTGCTTCTCGCTTGGGTTTTGACCTGAAAGACGCAAAGAGCCTGATCGCCCAGACTTTCAAGGGCTCCGCGGAATTACTGGAAAAAAGCGAGGATTCTCCCGCTGTTTTAAGGCAGAATGTCACATCCAAAGGCGGCACAACCGAGAAGGCTTTGAACGTAATGGATTCGGCTGGCCTTAAGGAAAGTTTCATCAAAGCCGTCATTTCCGCGAAAGAGAGGGCCGATGAACTTGGGAAGTAACATATACAATCTTATCCAGGACATCATACAATGCATAGCTACCGTGTACATATTCCTCATACTCATAAGGTCGCTAATGACCTGGCTCAGGCAGGAAGTGATAGTGACATATTATAAATTTTTTGAGGCCGTGGCAAAGCTGACCGACCCGCTCCTGAATTCAATAAGGAAAATTTTCCCTTCGTACCTTGGAAGGGTGGACCTTTCGCCGTTCATAGCGCTTTTGATAGTGGAAGTCGTCGAGCATCTGCTTATGTACGGGGTAAAGTTCTTATATAAATTATGACGGCCAACGTGAAGGAAACCGCCGGCGGGATAACTTTTGATGTAAAGGCACAGCCGGGTTCTTCGAAAAATG
>PMTB01000054.1 GCA_003167475.1 candidate division FCPU426 bacterium
AGTGAAAGTGTGCGTGGGCGTTGGAGAAGCGGTTTCTGTCACAAACCGGGTGTCTGTCGCGGTTGGAGTTATGGTATATGTCGGGGTCGGGGTGACGAACGGGCTGGCCGTCCATGTTCCGGTTATGGTCGCGGTAGGTGGCGTGTAATTGATAAGCCATATATTATCCACGGCAATAGTGACGTTCTTTTTCTGGTCAGTCACCCAGACCAGTTCATTTATGGAAGTGTCGCCAATCATGAGCATATCGCCTATCGGCAGCCTTGCTTTTGTCCAATTGACGGTAATATTCCCCTGCGCAATGTAATCCTTAATGTTCAACAACTTATCGTAAGAGGCGCCGGTGCTGATGCCTAAATAGATATCCCCTGTTTTTCCGGCCAGACTTTTTATATCAAACTCTATATAATTATTCCCGTTTATCATTTTCGGCCGTTTACACATCCAGACTTTCTGGTCCTCGCTGCCGCCTTTAAAAGAAATTGCCATGGCCCTGCCCGGAAAACCGCCTTTAATGTCGGTTATGCCTTTGGCCATATTCTCGTTCGAACCGTCGCTCACGCTGTATCCGGGAGAGTCCCCGTCATACAGCAGCCCCTGAGGAAGCGGGGTTAAAGTCGGCGTTAATGTCGGAGGCGTGCCGGTTATAGTCGCGGTGGGAGTGTAATCGGGCCCGTCGTACAACATGCCCGCGAGCGCATAAATCAAAGCGCTGTTCCAGTTTATGGCTATTTCATTTGTACTGTAACTATCGGAGTCGTCCTGCCAACCCGTGGCTGAAAGCCCGCAGCCCACAAGGTACCAGGGCCAGGGCTGCTCAATCTTGTCAGCCATGGACCTGCGGTCGTGTGTATGCATTGGGGGATTAAACCCCAGGCCGGTCACATATGACCTGCAGTAATTATTTCTCCCGAAAAGATTTCCCACGGCGTCACAGGCGGTATCCCTGTATTTTTTGGACGGCTGCAGTATGTCCGCGGAATACAGCACAACGGCCTGCCTTGCCACAGTGCCGTTGCTTCCCCAGTAAAAATTGCCTCCCATTGGCCTGCCATACGGGTTTTTTGCAGCGGTATCGGAAATATTGTCCGCGCACTTTATAAGCTGTGTCCTGATATCTTCAACAAGGGCGCCGTCCCTGCCTTCACGCTTTGAAAACAGGTATGAAAGCATTCCAAGATTTTTTACATTTCCCCAGTCCCAGTCAGCGTCTATTTTTACCCGGAACTGCCGCGCCCTTTTTTCAAATTCTTTGAGGTATTTTTCCTTCCCTGTCAGGTTCCATAATGCCGCGTATGCCCAAAGCCTGTCGTCCTCATCTCCCGTGTCGTAAAGCCCTGTGCTGAAACCTTTTTGGTCCGCAAGATGGTTTTCAGGGTGCGCTTCAAGAAAATCCATGCTCTTTTCAGCCGCGCGCGTATATTTTTGCGAAGCTGCCGTATCGTAATTTTCAAGGTCATGGGCGGCCGTGGCGATAACCGCGATAAAATCCGCCGTGGCCGCGCTGCTCCACGGCGCGAAGTACCTGTGTACAACATCATCCTGCGGCATGATGGCCCCTGGGAAACTCGCCGATGAAACCTTATGATAAACGCTTCCGTCGTCAGCCTGCATTTTTATGAGCCAATCCGTCTCCCATTTTATTTCCGCGAGAAAATCAGGGATGTCCTTACCGGACTCGGGTATATCAAGCGAAACCCTTTTTATATTGCCATTAAACTGTTCCCATGCCATGAGCATGGTACCGACGGAAATACCGGCATTGACGACATATTTACCGTAATCGCCAGCGTCATGCCACCCGCCCGTCGCGTCAACTTTTCCATGACCGCCGGCCATGTCAAGATACGCGTCATCCGTATGGCAGGCTTCTGTGGAGAACGTGACGCCGCCATAGACGCCCCTTACCGCAATGCCGCAGCGCCAAAGGTACATACCGCGCGTAACAGTGTAAAAAGCCGCGTCAAAAGCGTTATCCGCGACCTTAAAATCAAAAGACCTGCCCGCGGGTTTTGCCTCTATATAATATGTCCCGGGTTCATCTACCGCGGTAAAATCAAAAATATATACTTTCTCACCGGTTTCAGGGCTGTCAAAAAGCCCCTCAGCCTTTCCTTTATATACAGTTTTATTGTTGCCGGCGGTCTTGACGGAAATTTCCCCGCATTGGACCGTTATGGAGGCGCGCTTTAAGCTGCCGGGCTTGAAACCGAGCGAATTCAGGCATATCTTATCGCTTGTCTGCGCGGCGAGCAAATGGGAAGAAATAAGGATAAAGACTATCAGGAATGTTTTTTTCAATTTTAGGTCCTCCGTTTTGGGTTGTAATCATCATACCATATATTAACGGGGGATCTTATCCATCGTTGCGGCAGTATTGAATTACGCCACGTTGACCGAATACGGCATTGGCTCAACTTCTGCTATCGACCCAACAGGTGCGGTTTTTATGCCTTCGCCGACGATCCTGTAGTTCAGGCTTTGGCCCGGGTCCTTTTTGCAATAATGCGCTATGATGCCGAGAGCCTTTTGTATATTTTCTTCCGTCACATCTCCGCGGCCTATGGCCGAAGGGCCCTTAGTGGACGGGATTATAAGCAGGTCTCCCGGCGAGGCGAAATTCTGCACTATCTTATTCTCGGCTTCGTCACGTCCCACGGCCATTTTGAATTTTTCCGTCACGGCAAAGTACCTGCCGTACACAAAAAGCCTGGCATTGTTCAGGTTGAGCATTTCCGATTTTCTCAGGTCCTTTATCTTCATGCTGAAATTCTTGTCCGTAAGCAGGCAGCCTCCGGCAGGGCAGGCATGATTCTCTATCTTGTACTCGTCAACCAGGTCCAGCTGTTTTTCCCGGCTCCTGCCTTCTATGGAAAGCAGTTTGCTCCTGTCTATCCAGCCTTTTTGCTCGGGAATGGAGGGTGCCATATGCCCGGCGCACAAAGGCCTGACTATCAGCCCGTCAAGCCCGCTTTCCTTTTCTATGATATCCATGGCGCGGCGGTTCTGGCTCATAGGCCGCTGGCCAACGACCTCACCTGTTATAATAAACGAGGCTCCAATCTCTTCCATATATTTTTTTGCGGTGGAAAATTTAAGTATCCTGCAGTCTATGCAGGGATTTGCCCCGCTGCCGAAGCCGTATTTCGGATGTTTGATTATCTCTACGAATTCCGCGGACGTATTGAGCATCTTAAGCTCCACGCCGAGTTGCTCGGCCATTTCCTGCGCCTTATGTTTGCACCCGTCCTTATGTTTCCCGCCGCACTGGCAGAATGGCGAGGTGAAATTCAGGGCAATGACCTCTATTCCCATATCTTTGATGATCTTTGTGGCGAGCGTCGAGTCAAGCCCGCCTGATAAAAGTGATATTGCCTTCAATTTGTGTTCCTTTCATTTTTTTTGCAAAAAAAATAGCGGGCGGCAAATAAGGGGTTTTGGGGGGAGGGGTTAGGGGATGCCGCCCGCTATATGTTATTTTCCGTCGCTTATTTATGTTCGGCTTTCCCGGATTTATTCTTAAGGGTTTTTCAACCTATACTTTTACTTTTTTCGCCCTCGGCTTCGACTTCATGGTCTGCCTTTCAAGCATGTCCGCGAGCGTGATGGAGTTCATGAACTCCATATTGCGCAGTTTCAGCTCGCTCCATACGTCGCGCCACGCGCATGTCCTCGAGCGGCTGCATCCTGCGGGATCGCTTACGCAGAATACCGGGTCTATGGAACCTTCCGCGACGGTCACAATTTCGCTTAAATTGATCTCCTCGGGTTCCTTGGCGAGTATAAACCCGCCGTTCTTGCCCTTTGTGCTTTTTACAAGGCCGGCTTTAACAAGCAGCCTCATGATATTTTCAAGGTATTTGACCGATATTTCCTGGTCCAAAGATATAACCTTGAGTGAAACGGGACCCTTTCCGTGCTTTGACGCGAGATGTAATAGCGCCCTGCTGGCGTATCTTCCTCTTGTTGATATCCTCATTGTGCGCTCCTTCTTATTTAAGAAATCACTGGTTAATATCATTAATATGATGTTATTATAACCTAATACCGGCCGTATGTCAAAAAATCTTTTTATGCATAAAATAATAGATACTGCCCGAATACCCTCTAAATCCAGTAATTCTTTATCGTATCCGGTGCTGACAAAATTTTGACGCAGACCTTTGCGCGATACCCCTTTATAATATAAGCGCAAAATTCTGAGGCGAAATTTTGTCAGCACCGGATACGACCTAACATAAAGACTTTTCGGACTGTCTCTAATAAATCAAATAAACCCGGATAACTTATTCCTACCATTTAACTTGCATAAATAAATATTGAAAGATTACAAAAATATGATATCATTTAATATAGTTTCACGGCTTAAGCCGACAACAAGTTTCAGGAAAAGGAGCTCAATTAACATGGCCACACCAAAATACAACGCGGAATTCATCTCGGCAATACTAAAAAGGTCTTTATATGCGTCCTTTAATACCCTGAACGGCGATAAAATAAACTCCCGCATCATGGTATTCGCGTCGGACCCGGACCTTAAGAACTTCTACTGCCTGACGAACAAAACGTCTGAAAAGATTGCCCAGCTCGGCAGAAATCCTTTTGCAAACCTTTTGATCCTCGGCACGAGCGATAAACTTGACGGAAACTCCGAGACCCAGGTGCAGGGTACTGTTCAGCTCTTCACCAAATTCACGGATAAAGAGGTCAAAACCGCGCTTGACATGCTTTCCGAAAAATCCTCCATGATGAGCACCGTCAAGGACAGCGGCTCGCTCGGCGATTTCTGCATAATCAGCGTACGGACCGCTGAAATCACGTTCAGGGTATTCAAGGATATCCTCCAGAACATCCCGAAAACCACCCTGAAATTCTAAAGTCCGTCTTTAATCCTGATAGTCCTGGAAATGCCGCGCCATTTCCTGTACGGCTATATCCCGCAGGCTTATCGATTCAAGGTATTTCAGCGTTACTTCTTTCAGTCCCTTCCACATCTTCATTGACTTGCAGCCTTCCTTAAGCGCGCATATTTCCGGATTGTCAAGGCATGGCACGGGGGATAGCGTCCCCTCGGATGTTTTAAGTATATCCGCCATGGATATCTCAGCCGGGTTTTTAGCCAGTATGAACCCCCCGCTTTTTCCCTTGGCGCTTATCACCAGCCCGGCTGTTGCGAATGTCCTCATTATGGCCTCGAGGTATTTGAGCGATATTTCCTGTTTTTCCGATATAACGCGGATGGTAAGCGGGCCGTCGCCATAGTGCTCGGCGAGCATTATCATCGCGCGCAAAGCATACCTTCCTCTTGTTGAAAATTTCATTGCCAAACACCTCATGTGAACATCTATTCTTTTAAATACTACCACTATGGTAGTATTATATAGCAAAAGGACTTTACAATCAATGCTTTTATGAAAATTTATTTATGCCGGGGGTGTCAGTTTTTCCTATTTTCCCGTCAGGTCCTTTTTCAACTGTGCTGACATGAATGTATGCCCGTCATCCGTGACGACAAGGACTTCAATTTCCTTGAGTTCATCCGCTTTTTTCAGCGCCTTATCCTTGCCGAGCACAAATAACGCGGTGTCCCACGCGTCGGCGATCGTCGAGCTTGGGCTTATGACTGTGACGCAGGCCACCCCGCGCGCCGGGCTTCCCGTTTTCGGGTCCATTATGTGATGATACCTTATGCCGTTCCTGATAAAAAATCTTTCATAATCGCCAGCCGTTGTTATGGCCATATCCTCGGCGTCAAGCACACCTATGACGCCCTCGCCGCGCGGGTTTTTTATCCCGACCTTCCACGGTTTTCCGGCATATTTACCAAGCGCAAATATATTCCCGCCGCCGTCAATCAACGCGTTCTTGATCCCGTTGGCCTTAAGCAGGTCCCCAGCCTTTTGCACGGCATATCCTTTTGCCATGGACCCCATATCAATCTGTATATATGGCTTCTTTTTGACAAGTTTCCCGTTTTCTATGGCAAGCAGTCTGTAATCCACTTTTGAAACCGCTTCTTTGATCTCGACGGGGGACGGGACTTTATTTTCCTCCCCTTTATAAAAACCCCAGGCTTTCATCACCGGGACTATGGTAAGGTCGAGCGCGCCGTTGGTTTGTTTGCAGACATCAAGCCCGAGCTTTACGAGATAAAGTATCTCCGGGTCCGTGACCGGCTTGCCTGTCATGTTAAACTCGTAAAGCGGGGCGCCTTCCTTATGGATGGTAAACTTGGCCTCCACCGCTTCCATGGCGTCCATGGCCTTGTCCATCATGGGAATAACTTCTTTGCCTCCAGGTACCTTTATCGTGCATACGGTGTCCATAATAAACCTGGTACGGGTCTGGAGCGGCGGCTGGGCGAATTTTCTTATTGCTATAAAGCCGGCTGCGACAAGCAGGATAACCAAAAGCGTTATAAAGGTCTTTTTCATGGATTTACCTTCCCTGTTTATCAGAATGTTTTGGATAAAAAAATTATATCATAAAAATATTCTTTTATGAATGCGCAAAAAATCCGGGCCGGACAACGGAAAAACCGCTGCTGGCATTCTTCCGCCGTCCCGCGCCGGTTTATAAAAATAATACTATTTTGCGGCCGGGAACGCTTCGTTATAAACCAGCAATGCCCTTTTTACGGCCGTAGTCACAGCTTTGGAGCTTATTGTCGCGCCGGAAACGCCCCTGATATCTTTTCCAACTTCGAGCGTGTCCGCCGTGCTCTTGCCCACATACTGCTTTAAAAAACCGGCTGTCTTTACAGCGACACCGCGTTTTTCCTGCATCGAGAATATTTCTATTGATTTTACCTTTCTTTCTTTCTTATCGATATCTATCGCGAATTTGATGGGGCCCCACTTGCCCATCTGTTCCTCTATTACAACAGCGTCGGTCTTGCCTATATAGACCGCATAGGCAGTTTTTACAGGCTGTTTTGTGCCCATTGCCGCCTGTATTTTCGCCGTCTGAACGGCCGTGAGAGTTACCGCTGTCGCCTTCAAGCTGTCTTCCTGCGTGAGGTTTTTGACTGATTCAGTTTCTATGGCCAAAAGCGCTGCCGAAAATACCAATGCCATAACCAAAACCATGAACTTTTTCATACCCTGTCTCCTTGAGTGGATTTTTTACTTCTATAAGTCCGTATTATAGCATAATTAAGCCGTGGGTCGGGGCGCCTTTTTCAAGGCGCCCCTTGCCCGGTGATATGTATTTAACTTAGAAAGAGCTTCTTACAGCGATGTTCGGCCTTGTATAAACGGTCCTTTTTACGCCGTCTGACGATCTCCAGTCACCGACTTCACAGTTGACCTGGACGACAGTGCTGTCGGAAAGGTTTATTTCCGAACCGATCGTGTTGGTGAGGTAGTTGTTCGTAGCCGACCTTGTCGCCACGTTCGTAGCGGCGCATTCCACTGCCTGGTCGTGGTGTAACATGAACTGCAGCCACGGAGTTACCCTGTAGAACAATTTGACATAATATCCCGTGTCATACTGGTCCACTCCGGATTTTTTTACGCCCGCGACATTTCCGATCGCGCGCTCAACTTTATCGCTTGCGACTTCGCTCCTGAGCGTCAATCCTGCCCAGCTTAAATTTATACCGCCAAGCAGCTGCGTCTTTGCGTACCACTCGTTATTGTCATAACGTGAAGTAAGTGCGGATCCGTAAAGTTTCAATATCCCGTATGTCGGTTCAACGTGGACCATTATACCCGGTTGATTGTTATTTTCAAATGCAAATGTCGAAGCCGGCCCGTTAAGTATGTAAAGGTTCATGGGTATTGTCAGGTCGCCAAAAGACACGCTTTTTGCAAGGCCCAATCCATAGTCTTCCACAACCATGATATCGTGGGTGGATTTTCCGGTCGTCATTTCCTCGTCAAAGAACAGCTCTGCGCCGTAATCCATTGAGAAAAGCGGCCTGAGCGCTCCAACCTCGAGCGTGTAGTCCTGCGGAAGGTTCAAAATCATTTCCGCCACTCCGTGTCCCATATCGGCTGCCGCCATTTTTGTCTGCGTCCCGGCTGTGACCTGTCCGAGTTTCGGCGTTGCGCCTGTGCTTGCCGCCCATCTTGGTTCTATAAGAAAGCTGACCATGTCGCTTAACTTGGCGTCGATTATCATGTCAAATTCATTGAACATCACGCCATAATTCTTCGTAAGGTCCATCTGTTTGGTTGTTCCGGGGCCCGAGCTGCTTGAGTCCGATCCTATACCCGTCGGGCGGTCAAAAATCCACATCTTAACCCATCCGCCGACTTTTACACTGGGACCTGATTCCGGCGTTGCTGTTGCGGCTATGACTGTTCCTGTCGCCGTATCTGCCGCAAAAACGACTGTTGACAGGCCGGCTAAAAGGACCAGCACTGCTGTTAAAACCAATATTTTTCTGATCATGACTTCCTCCCGAAAATTTGTCAGTGGGCTAATGCCCGCCGTCGATCTTTTCTTACGCCTCCTCTCAGTGTTTTTTTATACTGTTTTGATCTTTTTAAGCCACATCTCATATAAAGGTATCATTATCTCTATCAACGCACACACGCCGAAAAGCATACCCGCGAGAAGTATGGTTATGGCGAACTGCGGCAGTACAAGGCGTACCAGGAACATTGAGCCTATGTCCATCAGTATTGAAAAGAAGGACACCGCCGGCACTATTGTTTTCAGCAGCGGGTGCGCGTTCGTGAGCATAAACACCATGCCCAGGGTAAAGAACATCATTGACATTGCGATCACATGCGTGTGAGCGTGTGTGACAAGTTCCTTTATTTCAGGTACCGGAACCATATTGGCTTCATTGCCCCTGTAATGGTCGACGATTGCGTTATATGTCATACCCACGTTCATAAACACATTGGTGATTGCCAAAAGATAGCCGCAGCCTATGCACAGTAAGAACATAGTCAGGAACACCTTGCCGTAGAAAGGCAGCTTTTCAAGACCAAGTTCAGCGAAAATTGATTTTTCCATTTTTTTCCTCCTTTCATTTTTTATTATATTTCAGTTTGCCTGTATAGCGAGACTATTACCGATGAAACCACCGAAACGGCGTTTTTCATCCCTTTATTTTCATCTTTCCTGAACTTTTTTACGAGCGCCATGGCCTTATCCCAGAATTCAGGGACCGACATCCATGACGAAACGATGATGGAAGAGGCCCTGCTGCCCGATATGCCGGCGAATTTAAGAGGCTTCAGGATGGTTTCAATGCCTTTAAGCAGGTTTTCCGATTTTGTCGTCCTTATCATAAGGTCCGTGGAAAGCATGAGCAGCACCAGCCTGAATGCAAAAAGCGCCCCGGTATTCAACCCTGTCTGTGTTATTTTTACCGGCCCCAGCGCCCAAATCACATGCCCGCCCGCGTTGAAAAATAATGGCAAAGCAAATGAGAATAATATAAAAGTACCCATTTTTTTTACCCCGCCGAACGCTTCCTTGAAAGAGATACCGGCCGCCATTGAAATAATAAGCACCAGGCACAGCAGGACCGTGTATGAATACAGGTTATTCAGCGCGAAGATCGCCACAGCCATGGCTACGACAGAAACTATTTTGAACTCCGCCGGTAGGCCGTGAAGGAAGGAACCGCCGGGAATGTATCTTTTGTTAAAATTCTTCCCCTGCCCCGCGTTTTCCGCCAGCCGTATCTCATATCCTTCATACTCCGTCTCCGAGCCGTCCTCAAGTTTTTCACATACCTTTGAGGCGATAATTCCCGTGACCCAACCCATAATAACCCCGCTTATGCCAAGCCATGGCAGCAGCATAAAAACGCCTTCATTTTTGATAATCAGCAGGTAGACCAAGCCGATCTGCGTCAGGTTATGGACAACCGCCCCTATGATGCTTATTCCTATGAGGCTGATCGCCGGATGTTTCATCCTTGATATTACCGCGTATGCGGCCCCCATGGCCAGTGAGCTGGTTATAGCCGATGAAAAGCTGAGCATAAATGTGGGGGTAAGGAATGTCCCTAAAAGCAGCGAGCTTACAATTGTCCGCAGTACCGCTATCTCCATGGCGGAAACAAACCCAAGATCCACAAGCGCCACTATTGTTATCATATTCGCCAGCCCCAGTTTAATGCCCGGCACCGGCTGCGGAAAAAACGACTCTGCCATCTGCAGTATGGCCGCGCAGGTCACCAAAAGCGCTGTCTTTTGTGCCTTGGGGTCATTTTGTATTTTCATTATCCGCCTCAATAGGATATGACATCATATTTCCCGTTCTGATGGTCAACGGGTATTTCCACAACAACCTTGTTTGGAAGACATACCAGGGACTGCCCCGGTTGGGATATCCACCCTGCGTGTTTGCATATCTGGTTCGGGCAATCCGTTTCAAGTACCCTGATTTTTTTATCCTTCACTTCTATCTTCATATTTCCGACAGACGTGACGGAATTCTCGGAAAGGTTCAGTTCGCTGACAACCGCGTTATTGCGGTAAACAATTGCTTTGGCGGGGCTTGAAGGGGCTTTGACAAATGACAGCAGGGGAGCGGCAAAAATAACAACTACGACAGCCGCAAGAAGATAGTCGTAATACGTCGCCCTGTATACCGCTTTTCCAGCCGTTTTTTCCTTCATGATACGCTGTTCCTCTTTTCCAATTACTACTATTCCTACTCTTTCAGTAGCATTATATCAGAACATCTCTCAATGTCAACTAAAATAGTGGTATTAAATCCAACTTATAACCCAATGTTCTGACTGTTTTTAGAAAACACAACAAAAACCATGTGAAAGATATCCTGTTTCAAAACCATTGGCCCGTCTTTTAACGATTGCCGCTGTTTCTGTACCGCCTGGTGTGAAATATTTCATTTGCGTGCGCGAAAAAATAAAACATCGTTTTACAATCAAATCTTTTCAGTTTCATTGCTCTTTATATTTTTCCGCCGTATAAATTATCCCCTGACCATCGTCAGGAGCATTTTAAATTTTACATCCGCTTTCACAGCGTGGGTAATATTGGCCGGCATTATGATCATCTCTCCTGTTTTTACCTTATGCGGCTCGCCGCCTATGATCACTGTAGCGGTGCCGTCTGTGACCTGCGCCATGGCGTCAAACGGGGCCGTATGTTCCGAAAGCGACTGCCCTTTGTCAAAAGCGAACAATGTGACTGTGCCTGTTTTTTTGTTTATTATCTGTTTTGAAACTATGGAACCTTTTGAGTAATTTACTCCGTCTGTTATTGATATTTTTTCTTTCATGATATTTTCCTCCGCGTTTCTTTAGTAGTCTTATCAATTCGTCGCTTTTTTATGCAAACTCCTGATTAGTTCCAGGTCCATTAATATTCATGCCCATTCCTCGTTGAGCACATTCCCTTTTAATCCGACAAGTATGGCCTTTACCGGGACCTTCCTTTTGGAGCGCGAAACAGCCTCTTTTGCCGCCCCAAGCAGGCCTCCGCAGCAGGGCACTTCCATTATCATGACCGTAATGGTATTTACCTTCGCGTCATCGATCATTGACACAAGTTTTTCAATATAAACATCCATTCCTTCGTCAAGTTTTGGGCAGGCAATTGCCAGAGATTTTCCTTTAAGGTAATCATTATGAAAATTACCCATGGAAAAAGCCACGCAGTCGGCTGCCAAAAGCAGGTCTTTTTTCTGAAAGTAAGGCGCGTTGGGCGAAACCAGATGCAGCTGCACAGGCCACTGCCTGAGTTCGGATGGTTGTTTTAGCGGATTATCGTCGTTATTAGTATGCCCTTTATCTCCTGAAAAATCAAGTGTCCTTGAGCCCGGGCAGCCCCCGCCGCCGTGATCGTGTCCATGCATATTTGCCGCCTCCTTATAATTTGGGATATCTATCCCTTTTCCCTTCAGGTACTTCAGCGCTTCATTCAGGTATTTTGTCTCGCCATGGCTGTCCAGATGTTTTAAATGGGCCTTCAGCGTATTTGCGCCTGCTTTCACAATGTTTCCGAGTACTTTTCTTTCATCGTACGGCTGAGCCTCTTTTTTTGTCACCTTAAGCGCGTCTACAGGGCATTGCCTGATACAGGCGCCAAGGCCGTCACATAAAAGATCGGATACAAGGCGGACCTTGCCGTCAATAACCTGCAGGGCGCCCTCCGGGCATCCGGGCACACACACGCCGCATCCGTTGCATTTTTCCTCGTCAATTTCTATCATGTCCCTGAGCATTTTCCACCGCCTTGTTTTTCAGCTACTTACCCGAACTTGCCGAAAGAGTGAATATCACCTTCTTTGTGATATACTACTAGGTATTTATGTTCTTGTCAATAGTTTATTATTTTACAGCCTAGGGTGTCGATTTATGTACCATCGGAAAATCCTATAAATCCGGGTAATTCTTTATCGTGTCCGTTGCAAGACAAATTTTTCTATGGCCTGTGCGCCACTAAAACTCTCAAAATACAAGCGCACAATCCATAGAAAAATTTGCCTTGCAACGGGCACGACTTATCATAAAAGACTTTTACGACGGCTTTGACTTGAACGGGCTTGGATTTTGGTTGTAAAACCTCTGTAAACCTTAGTTTGCTTGTATCCTATCCTTGGCGCTTTATTATAAGATACCGCTTGTCCCGGCGCAGTAGCGCCGGGACTTGAGCGGGTATGTGTGCCAGTAAGCTTTTCGTCGCTCAAGTTCCTCAAAGCTAACTGGCACAAACAAAAAGGCCCGCAGCAATTTTCATTACCGCGGGCCTTCTAAGATATGGGTGCAGGACGATATAAGGGGTTTTGGGAGGGGTTAGGGGGAAACCTGCACCCATATTATCTTAGGTTACTTATCATCTGTTTTGCAGCGCTTGTCTAAAGAGCTTCTTGTATATCACTGTTTCAGTAGTAATATAGCATAATCTTTTTCTTAAGTCAAGTTTTGGGGTATGGTCCCTGAAAAGATTTGCTGCTGCATCGGGCTCCATACTTCCTGTTAGTTTAATTTTAGTCTTAAACCCGACTTTAATTCTTTATAATTTATATCAAATATATTTTGCTTTGTCAAGTTTCTTAAAAAAATATTTTTTAAGCGTCGGTCTTATATGACGCACCGTGTTTTTTACTTTTTCAGGGCTTTACCGTTCCTGAAATCCTCTATTTTTTTTACGGCCCCGTCATTCCCGTAATTTATCCACTGGCCTTCTTTCAGGCCGGCCTTGTAAAATCCTTTTGACTTTATAAGCCCGCTGTCCATGTCATAGAATTCCGTGTATTCCCCGTGCAAAACTCCCATTTCATAATTAGCCTCTATGTACAGGTTTGTCTCCGGGTCAAAACTGACATAAAGCCCGTGATAAACCGCCTTTTCCCCGCCCGAACATCCGCCGCTGCAGCCGCATTGCCCGCCGCACCCTTTCTTCGCGCTCTTTTCTTTTTTCTTTGCCATAAGGTCCTCCAAAAACAAAACCCCGGTTTTAAACCGGGGTTTTATATTTTATAAAGACTTGTCTATCAGCCTTTTTCTTCCTCATCGTCATACATGGTTCTTTCAAGCAGCTCGCCCTTATTCCATATCTTCACGGCTTCTATCCTGCCTTTTTTGTCAAACTCGGACCATACGCCCTGCTTCATACCGCTTTCAAAATGGCCCTCCATTTTCATCTGCTTCTTTTCCTCATCAAAATATTCCTTGTATATCCCGTGCAATATGCCGTTCTCGAACTTTGCCTGCCTGTGTATCTTTGTATAGGGATCGTACGCGTCGTAAATACCGTTAAGGGTGCTGACAATAAAATCATTCTGCCCCTGTTTCTTTTCAGCCATCTTTAAATTACCTCCTCAGGATAATTAACAACAGTTCAATTATAACAGTTTTATTGGCGATTTTCAAGGTTTTTTTGACCTTCCCGGCTTTGCCCGGGCCATGCGCTTTAGAAAGCTTTAACAGCGTCAGCGGAGTCCTTGAAATACTGGAAGATATTGACAAAATCAAGGAGTTCAAATATCTCAAGCACTTCTTTTTTCATGTCGCAGATCTTTATATCGCCTTTGTTGTTCCTGGCTTCGTGGAGATACCCGACAAAAAGCCCCCATCCGGCGCTGCTCACATAATCCACCCTGCCGAGGTCCATTACAATTTTAAATGAACCGGCCTTAAGCAGGTCTTCTATCACGGTCTTTATCTGTCCGGAGTTCTCCGAATCTATATACCCCGTGCATTTTATAACCTTCACGCCGTTAATATCGCCGATAGCAACAGACAGTGCCATATTATTTTCCCTTGCCCTTAAATGAGGCAATGGCGCTCTGGGTGTCCTTGTAATACTCAAGTATGTGGGTAAAATCAAGGACCTCGTAGACTTCAAGCACTTCGGTTTTCATATTGGCCAGTTTAATATCGCCCTTATTTTTTTGAAGGGACTTCTTAATGCCGACAAAAATACCCCAACCCGCGCTGCTGACATAATCCGACCCTGAAAGATCTATGACAAGCTTGTACTTTTTCGCCTTAAAAGCGGCATCAAATATCTTTTCAAGTTCCCCGGCCGTAGTCGTGTCTATATAGCCCTCGGTCTTTACAACCAGTATTCCATCACGTTCCTCGGTATTGAGGTTTAGCCCCTTCATCGTTTTTCTCCTGTATTGTAAGTATAACCGCCTGTTAATATGATAATAACAGCGTTACAATGGTAAATCAAGCCTAAAATCGCATTACATGAATTTCAGCATATTAATCCCTGTTTTTTCGTCTATTTCCTTCTTTGCCTTGATGCCCTTAAGTTCCATAACGAACGCCTCAACGGTGATGAAAACCTCCGCGTTCTTCCTTAAGCAGCCCGTGAGGGTTTTTACGCCCTTTCCCGCCGAAGTATGTATGTGTATCTGTGGCCCGGAATCGCCTTCAAAAACCGAACCTGTGCCGAATACCTCCCAGGCGTCTTTGAATGAGACCCAGTTTGGTTCGGGCGGTATTACGGGTTTTTTCGGCCCGCAAACCACCGAACCTTTTTTCATTCCACCGAGGAAAACAAAAAAACCTGTTTTTATTTTTTCCTTTTTTACAAGATTTTCCAGTTCCTTTATGAAATCGTCGTTATTCTCGAACCTTACCACAAAAGTCCTGCCTATACTGGCGCTTGTGTATATCACTTTTCCTCCGGTATTTTTTCGCCTTTATCGGCTGCCGTATCCCCGTTTTTTTTAGCCGCCCTCATTGACATCATAAAAACCAGTATGCCCGCAAGCCCGAATCCGCACCCAACGTAAAAATACATGTCCTGACCCGAGCCCGAAAGCGCAAATGATATGAAAACAAGTATGAACGCCAGGATAAAGAACAGTATTTTGATGATTATTTGCAAGGAATCCTCCGCATGATAAAATCGCTTGGAGGTCTTTTTTGCGATTTTATCATGAATTTAAAAAATCCATAATTAATCATGCCCTATATAAATTTTAAGGTTCTTTTGAACCGCAATCCAGACAATCAAACGGTTCAAAAGAACCTTAACTTTCCACTTCGCTCACTGAGAGTTCCCTTGTCAGGAACATGCTTCCATCGTCGTCGGCGGATTCCTGCCTGGGGTTTATCTGGCCCTTAAATCTTATTATGACTCCGTCGCGCGACATGGACACTGCTTTTTCGAGGTCGCTCATGAGTTTTCTGGCCTTTGCCGGGCTTAAGTATATGTTGGGGGTTTCCGGAAGTACCAGCACCGAATTCGGCTTTAATACAAACATATTCACGTCGAGGTCAATTATCTGCCTGTCGACCGTCTCCTGTTTAACGGCGGTTACCGCGCTTTTCTTTTTTCTTACTGCCATGATAATGCCCCCGGGTTTTTTATTTCTTAAAAAATATTATACCTGCAAGAAGGCGTTCTTTCAATAACAAAAAACGCGCCGCTTTTTTACTTAGCTTTTATTTTCAGGGTCTTCTTTGTACTGTTCCCTGATGGCCTTAATAACGTCGTATATTTCAAAAAATGATTCGACCACTTCGGGGTCAAAATGCGACCCGGCGCTTACCTTCATGTATTCCAGCACCCGGCCCTCATCCCATGCGTCCTTATAGACCCTTTTGGAAATAAGTGCGTCATATACGTCGGCTACCGCGACTATCCTGCCCGTGATCGGGATCTCCATGTCTTTTTTTCCGGCCGCCGGCACTATGCAGGCCGACGTTAGCATACCTTCCATTTTTCCCGGGTACCCGGTGCCATCCCATTTTTCATGGTGCGACAGCGCTATTTCCGCCGACATGGCGTCAAGCTCGGAATCCTTCCCGGAAAAAAGCCTGTAACCGAATATGGTATGCATTTTCATTATATTGAATTCGTCGACATCCAGCTTGGCCGGCTTTTTAAGTATCTGGTCGGAGATGGCCCCTTTGCCCGCGTCATGGAGCATAGCCGCTATCCTGAGCTTGTCCTTGTACCTGCGTATGAGTTCCACGGGGAATCCGCGTTTTTCAGCCCACCTCTGATATATCTCAACCGCGTATGTACCCATGCGGTTTACATGCCCGCCCGTTTCCTTGGGGTCCCGGAACTCGACCATCCTTAACATGCGCAGGACCATGGCCCTCGTGGATTTTGCCTTTTCTATGGCCACGGTGGCGTCGTTCGCGAAATATGATATAAAAAGCTTGTCCTGGTCCGAGAAAGGCACTACTTTTCCGTTTTCATCCTTGGCGTTGATTATCTGCATAACCCCTATGACCTTGTTGCGCGCGCTTTTAAGCGGTATGGAAATCATGGACTTTGTGCGGTACCCTGAATCCATATCAAACTGCTTGTTGAATCCGCATCCGCACGACGACCCTATCTTATAAACATCCTTGAACTCAAGCACCTGTCCCCTGATGGCTGTCGCGCCCGCGATCGATTTCGGATCAAGCGGGACCACTTTATTCAGGTATTTATATCTATTAGCCGGATTTTCATCGAAGAGTATGTCATTCTGGGTGTAACTCATGCGGAGGCTATTATCCTCAACCATGAATATTGTCCCGCCCTCGGCACTGGTAAAACGCCTGACTTCGTAAAGTATTTTGTCAAGAAGTATGTCGATATCTGCAATATTATGCATATCTTCAGAAATCTTCAGGATCTCCTTAAAAATTTCCTTATCTGTTTTCCTTTTTGTCCGTCTGGATACGACTTTTTTCATCAAAACTCCCGCCAAATTTGATTGGCTAATTATATATACATATATGCCTTAATTATACCACATTTTTTCCCGGTTTGTGAAGACACTTTGTTTTTGACCGGACCGTAATCGTTCGGTCCTCAAAAGTCCCTATTCTATGAATCCGGAGCCTATTACAGCGTCTGCCCTGTAAATGACCGCAAGCTGCCCGGGGGTTACGGCAAACTGCGGTTCCCTGAAGGTTATTTCGGCATTGCTGCCTGAAATACTGACGAAAGCCTCCGCTTTCTTCTGCTTATACCTTACCTTTACTTTGGCGTGGAATTCCGGTTTTTTTTGGGGAATAAGAATGTTAAGCGAAGATACCATAAACCTCTGCGCGTAAGCTTCCTTTTTATCCCCGACCACAACTCTTTTTTTCTCCGCGTCGATCTTCACGACATACACCGGCTTGCCCGCGCTGATACCAAGCCCCTTGCGCTGGCCCAGGGTATAATTGAAATACGCGGAATCGCTGATATCGGATATTTTACCGCCGCCGCTGTCGTAAAAAGCTCCTTTTTCTATCATGGATATATCTGAGTTCCTCTTAATGAACTCATACGGCGTCTCATTTTTATGCATGAAGCACACTTCCTGGCTCTCGGGCTTTTCCACATACACATCCAGGCTTTTAGCGAGCTTCACAACCTCGCTTTTTTTATATTCCCCGAGCGGGAAAATAATGCTTTTTAATTCCGCGGGCGCCAGGCGGGACAGGAAATATTCCTGGGTTTTTGTCTTGTCGCGGGCTTCCTTGAGGAGGTATTTCCCGTTTTTTTCCTTAATACGGGCGTAGTGGCCGGTCGCCGCGTAATCAAAATTATTTTCCTTTACTTTTTGAAGCAGCGCCCTGAACTTTATCTCCTCATTGCAGATGACGCATGGGTTCGGCGTTATGCCTTTTATATAGCTCCTGATGAAATAATCGACAACGCTTTTTTTGAAATCGTCCTTCATGTTCAGGACGTAATGTTTTATGCCGAGTTTAAAAGCCGCTTTTCTGGCGTCCTGTATGTCCTCAAGGTTGCAGCACCTGGAGGCTTCGTCCCATAATTTCAGCGTTACTCCCACAACTTCGTGGCCTTCATCCTTTAAAAGCGCGGCTGCGACGGTGGAATCAACTCCGCCGCTCATACCGACGAATATGCGGGACATATCCTTGCTCCTTTAATTCAAAATTCAAAATGTAAAATTAAGGTGCCGCTTCGCGGCCTATCATAATATTGCAAGGGCCGTTTACGACCTGCAGCAATAGACCATAATTTTACATTTTTAATTTTGAATTTTTAATTGTTTTATTTTTCCTCATCATGGTCATGCGCGTGTTCGTGCTCATCCTCTTCCTTTTCAGGCAACGGGGAAAGTCCCTGTTTCCTGCGGTGGTAATCCTCGATGGCCCTTTTTATCCCGTCTTCGGCCAGCACCGAGCAGTGCAGTTTTTCCGGCGGCAGGCCGTCGAGCATTTCAACTATCCTTTTATTTGTGATCTCAAGGGCTTCCTCCGGGGTCTTGCCCATTACCAGGTCTGTGGCGAGCGATGAAGTGGCTATGGCCGCTACGCACCCGAAGGTCTCGAACTTGCACTCCGTTATTATGTTATTCTCCACCTTTATATATATCCACATGACGTCGCCGCATTTGGCGTTGCCTACCTTGCCTATGCCGTCGGCGTTCTCTATCCTGCCCATGTTCTTCGTGTTTTTGAACCTTTCCATCACTTTTTCGGAATATTTCATGACACTCTCCTTTTTAGAAAGCCACCATTTTTTCAATCGGCTTGATGGCGTTCTTTATTATATAATCGTCCAGTATTATCTCCGGCGTTTCTGTTTCCAGGGCCTTAAGCACGTCCTCGAGCCTTGTTTTTTTCATGTTCACGCATATCTTCGCGCTTCCGAGGGAATAAAACTGCGCGTCCGGCCTTTCTTTTTTGAGCCTGTGCAGGTGGCCTTCCTCGGTGCCGATGATGAACTTGTCGTCCTTGCTTTCTTTCACATACTTTATCATTCCGGCTGTTGACGCCACCATGTCCGCCAGGTCGACAACCTCAGGCGGGCATTCGGGGTGCACTATTATCTTTACGCCCGGATGCGCCTCCCTTGACTTTATAATATCCTCTTTCTTGAACATCATATGCACAATGCATCCGCCCTGGTGTATTATGACCTCTTTTTCAGGCACGTTTTTCTGCACCCAATATCCGAGGTTCTTATCAGGCAGGAATACCACCCTTTTGGAAGGGAGCTTCCTGACTATATCAACCGCGTTCGCGGAAGTGACGCACACGTCAAGCAGCACTTTCACATCGGCGTTGGTGTTCACATAGCCCGCTATCATGGCATCAGGGTACTTGACCCTGTATTCCTTCACCTGTTCCGCGGTCACGCAGTCAGCCAACGGGCATCCCGCGTCGATTCTCGGTATGACCACCTTTTTATTCGGTGATAGTATTTTTGCCGTCTCAGCCATGAATTTCACGCCGCAGAAGATGATAAGGTTCTCTTTTGCCGCGGCTGTCTTCCTGGCAAGTTCAAGCGAGTCGCCGGTTATATCAGCAAGGTCCTGTATATCCGGGATCTGGTAATTATGCGCCACAATGATCGCGCCTTTTTGGGTCTTCAGCTCTTTTATCCTTTTTATCATGCTTTCCTTGTCCATGGAGGTCTCCTTTTAATTCAGATAAGAGCAGTTTTAAGATGGTTTTTTTCATCTTAAAACTTCAAACTTAAAACTGTTTTCATCTGTTCTATTGTTCTATTTATTTTTCTCTTTCCAGAACGGCGACATGCTCCTTAATTTTACGACAGCCGGAGGAAGCACCTCAAGAACTTTATTCACGTCCTCATCCGTAGTATATTTTGACAATGAGAACCTTATCGAACCGTGAGCGGTGCCGTGGTCGAGCCCTATGGCAAGCAGGACGTGCGACGGATCCAGTGAGCCCGAGGTGCAGGCTGAGCCTGAAGAGGCGCAAATCCCCTCGAAATCCATATGTATGAGCATTCCTTCGCCCTCGATGTATTTAATGGACACGTTCGAAGTGTTATCCATCCTTTTCTCAGGGTGCCCGTTCACTATCACTTCGGGTATCCTTTCAATTATCCCTTTTTCAAGCCGGTCACGCATGGCCTTTATCCTCGCCATATCAGCGCTGTCAGTCAAGTGGGCGGAGGCTATTTCACAGGCTTTTGCCAGGCCTATTATCCCCGGAACATTTTCCGTGCCGGCGCGCCTGTTAAACTCATGATGCCCGCCCTGGGTAAGAGAGTGTATCCTGACCCCTTTTTTAAGGTAAAAAATACCCACGCCTTTGGGGCCGTGGAATTTATGTCCGGATATGGACATCATGTCCACGTTGAGTTTTTTCACGTCGAGCAAAACCTTCCCGGCTGCCTGGACGGCGTCCGTGTGAAAATACACGCTGTTCTCCCTGGCTATCTTCCCTATCTCTTCTATGGGCTGTATGGTCCCTATTTCATTATTGGCGTACATTACGGATATGAGGACAGTATCTTTTCTTATCGACCTTTTCAGTTCCTCAATGTCAACAATACCAAACTTATCAACCCCCAGATATGTAACTTCCCAGCCGTGTTTTTCCAGGTATTTACAGGTATTTATTATGGCATGGTGCTCTATTTTTGTGGTGATAATATGCTTTCCCTTGTCCGTGTTGGCGTAGGCTGTCCCTTTTATGGCCATGTTGTCCGATTCCGTCCCGCCGCTTGTGAATATAATCTCTTTCGGGTCCGCGTTCAAAAACTTTGCCGCCGCGGAGCGCGCGTTTTCCACGTCTTTCCTGGCTTCCTGGGCGGCCGAATAAACGCCCGAAGGGTTGAAATAATTTTCGGAAAAATACGGCATCATTGCGCTAACCACTTCAGGATCTGTTTTTGTCGTCGCGTTATTGTCCAGATAATATACCTTGTCCATATGGAGCTCTCCTTTATATTATTATTTGGCCTTCCTGTTCATTGCCGCGTGCGCCCCTGCCACTTCGCTGAGCGTCGTATCCTTCAGGAACGTGCTTACGAGCTTGTCAAGTTTTACCCATACTTTCCTTATGCCGCATTTGGGCGCGTTCCCGCAAAAATCAAAATCAGACGCGCACTTGGTCGGGGCCGTGCCTTTTTCCACGGCCTGCAGTATGTCAAATACCGTAATCTTTTCCGGCGGCTGGGCCAGCATAAACCCGCCCTTTTCACCTTTTAAACTTTTAACGATGTTTGCCTTCCTCATAGCCACAAAAATATTCTCCAGATATCTGTTTGAGATGTCCTCTTTGGAGGATATTTCCTTGATGGAAACAGGCGCGTTATCCTTCTCGCCGTAGGAAGCGGCCAAATGGGTCAAAGCCCTGAGCGCGTACCTTCCTTTTGTGGAAACATTCATAAAACACCTCTTTTCCTGAAACCGCCCGGAGGTCTTTTTTGCTTTTTTCAGGATATTATTTCAATATTATAAAAGGTTTCTTGTATATCACCTTCTATGTGATAATTATAACAATTTTAAAGCCTGTTGTCAAGATACCAGATAAATTGATATCTTTACATTTCCTGAAATTGCAAAAAGACCCCCAATGCAATTTCAGGAAGGTTGAAATATATTCGCAAAAATGATATATTTAATCAACAAAAAATATTATTCGAGGTGAAAAAATGCGCTTTATATCGGCTTTTGTCCTGCTTCTGATTTTGTCCGCAGGCTGCGTTTCAGCCGGGCCTTTCAAACAGGACCTTGGAGGATCAAGGGCCGTCATACTCCCCACGGACGGCGTTTCAATCGTAAATGTCTTCCGCCAGGTTGACTTAAACGAGAACTCCATCGCGGGCAGCTTAAGGCCAGGGGACAGCGTAAAAATCCTGAAAAAGACCGGAGCCGCAGCGCTGGTACAGCTGGAAAACGGCAATACCGGCTGGATTGACATTAAATTTATTAAAAACAGCCAATAAAAAAAGCCGGGTATTTTACCCGGCTTTTTTTATTGTATCCCGATCCGTTTAAAAATTACTTGACCACCGCTATCTTTTCTTTCATTGTATATGCGCCGCATTTGACCAGCGCGACGTAAACGCCGCTGGCTACCTTATCACCCTTTGTATTTGTGCCGTCCCAAATTGCGTCTTTCCAGCCGCTCCCGGAAACATCCGAGTTAAGCGCTTCCTTTATCAGGGTGCCCCTTTCCGAATAGACCTTCACGGACATATGATCATCCCCGTAGACCCTGCAGGATATCCTGCAGCGCTCTCCCTGGTCGGGATTTATCACATTTTTAAAGACCTGGACGTCATTTTGGCTTATCACCGATTTTTCAGGCTGGACGCGGGCCGAGCCTGAATTGCCGCACTGGTCCGCGTAAGTGACATCCACATAATCCACGTCGCCGTACCCCGTCATTTTCGGATAAATAACCTTGTACTTCATGGTCTCAGACGGTATCAATGACGATGTGAACGTCAAAGCCGGTTTGTCCGGGCACTGGCCGTGCTCGTGAACCGTGAGGCCCGGATTTGTACCCAGGACGCTGCCGGACGTAATATTAAATATCACGTCGCTGTTTGTACCCGGATTGAAAATCATTTCCACGCTGAATACCGGCGTCGCGGAAAAACCGCATGAAACGGTTTGCGTTATGGTAGGCGTCGGCGGCACTGTCCTGGTAACGGTCAGAGTGGCGGTAACAGAGGGCGTTCCGGTGGCTGTCGCGGTCTGTGTCGGAGTGAGGCTGGATGTGGCGGTAACGGTAAACGTCAGGGTGGGCGAACTTGTCGCGGTAACCGTGAATGTAAATGTGGGGGTCCCTGTGAATGTCGGAGTGAACGTAGGCGTGTTTGTCAGCGTGGCCGAGCTCGTCATGGTCATGGTACGCGTGGGCGTCGCGGTGAAAGTAGGCGTGGCTGTGGACACGGGGGTATGCGGCGGGCACATGTCCTCGATATTCCAGAGTATCATGTCATAACCGGTGCCTATGTGGAAGGAATGCCCGGCCAGTATGAGCCTGCAGATCGTAAGGTTCAGTATCGAATAGCAGTAGTCGTCGCTGCCGGAGTCATAAACCTCCTCGCCGGTCATGTTAAAGGTTGTGTCTATGGTGCCGTCCATATTGTAACGCCTTACGACGCAGTCCGAGTTGCTTCCGTTATATCTGTTGAAACATACCACTATCTTCCCGCCGACTTCTATAACGCAGGTCCCTTCCGTGCCGCTGACATCGGTCAGTACACCGGTGCCGTTAAAGGAAGTGTCCGGCGTGCCGTCGGCGTTGTATACCAGTATTATCATTTTTTTGCACGCGAGGGTGCAGCCGCTTCCGTCGTCAACGCTTCCTGTGACAATTATTTTCCCGGCAATCGTTACGATAATCGACCTTGGCTTGCAGCATTTGTGGCCGATTGCCGTCATTATATAGCAGCTCGTGGTGAAAGTCGCGTCCGGGGTGCCGTCCTCGTTATATTTCCAGACACAGAGGGACTTGCAATCCCCGGTACAGCCCGGATCCGACGACTCGCTCCAGCCGGTTATGTATATTTTACCGCCGGAACAGCATATCTTCCTTCCGCAGCACTTGCTGATTATCCTGCAGCCGCCGGGCCCGAATGTGGTGTCCGGCGTGCCGTCGGCATTGCAGCGCAGTATTATCGCGTCGTAATCCGTTCCGTTCCAGCTCTTTCCGGTGCATACCATTTTTCCGCTTGAGTCAAAATCAAAATCATAAACATAATCATTGCCGTTGCCGCCGGCGAGATTGTCATACGTCCTCCAGCACTGGCCGCCGTTAAATGAATTATCCGGCGTGCCGTCGGACAGGAAGCGGTATATTATCACATCCGCGCATGTGCCTCCGCAGGTGTCGGAATACCCGGCTACGCAAATCCTTCCGGTGCTGTCGCATCTTATTGTCATGGAATCGTCCCACAAATAATGTACCTCGGGCCCGGGGCATACCATCCTGCCGCCGCTTCCGAATGAAAGGTCCAGCGTACCGTCGGGCAGGTACCTGTAAATTATCATCACATAACATCCGCACGGCCCGTTCCACTCAAGCCCGACAACAAGTATGTTCCCGTTGGGGTCCTTGCAGGTATTGCGCCCGCCGTTATCGCCGGGCGCGGGGTAAACAACCACGGGCCCGCTGTTCCAATTGCCGAGGGTCGGCGTAATAGTCGGGGTCATAGTAACACTGACAGCCATACAACATGAAGTAAGGGTCGCTGTCGCGGTCGACGTAAATGTCGGCGTGGTAGTTCTGGTCACGCTGGGCGCCAAACAGCATGCAGTCATGGTCGGTGTCGCGGTCGGCGTGAATGTCATTGACCATACCCCTGTGGCGCTGGGGAAGGGTGAAGGTCCGGTAGTAATTGTCCGCGTTATTGTGCATGACGGCGCGGCGGTTCTGGTATAAGTGGCGGTGCCCGGATCAGTGGTAGGTGTCATGGTCACTGAAGGCGTATTGACAGCCGGGCATGGAGTGCTGCCGTAAATCTCAATATTGTCCACTGAAAGGTCAGCTGTTAAACCCGTATTGTAGGGAGGAATTGTATTGCCTGTCTCAAACCTAATCGCCTGCACCAGTTTTAATGATTCTGTTTTATCAATCCCTGTTCCCCACGACAATCCCATTGTCGAAAATGGGATATCTATCAAGGTCCAGACCCCGGTTGGGAGTGTAAATGCGTGCCCGTAATAACCTGAGGACATCTGGTCAGGGTTGTTTGAGCTGACCATATCAAGGCGGTAATTAACCACCTGGTCCGATGCCCCTCTTATTGCCCAAAACCTTATTCCCGCGAACCCG
>PMTB01000004.1 GCA_003167475.1 candidate division FCPU426 bacterium
CTGGGTAAAAGGCGACGGCAACAATTATCTCATGAAGATACCTTATACGGATGGAAGCGGCAATAACCTGACAGGCTACAACGACTATAAAGTGACATTCAACGCGCCTGCCGTCTGGTCGCAGGTAGACGCGCCGTTCGCGACATTCGCGCAGGCAGCGGGCTGGGGAACGTCGGCTGTGATATCGACGGTACTGCAGCATGCCAAGGAATTCCAGTGGCAGACGAACTTCAACGCCGCGGCAGGCACGGTAACAGCCGACCTGTGGGTCGACGAGATACTGCTCTACGGCTGCGCAAGCTGCCCGGCCACTCAGACGCCGTACCCGACAGCGACAAACACTACAGCTGTGACAAATACCAACACATACACGCCCACGCCGACAATACCGGGCGCGACCAATACGTTCACGCAGACGCCGACAAACACATTCACGAACACTTTCACAAACACAAATACGCCGACAGCGACCTACACATTCACCACGGTGCCGACAGTTTCAAACCCGGCGCTTTCAGCGGGGATCAACGCGCCGGCGAGCGCAGTACAGGGCCAGCTGTTGACGGTAATAATGACTGTTAATAATCCGGGCAATGCGGATATAACCAACGTGGCTCCTTCGACGCTTAGCATAATCGGCGGAGGCTTGTCACTTGCAAGCGGTCCTACTCCGGCCAACGACCCGACGCTTGCCATAGGCGCCAACACGACGTTCACTTGGGTTTATAACGTGACAGGTACCGGCGGAATAGTCATACAGGGAACTGCGTCAGGCAACGACGGCGCGCTGGTTATAACAAGTTCGCCGGTTTCAGTATCATCAGGCATAACATTGCTTGCTCCGACGCCGACAAATACAAACACGTACACAAATACGTACACCAGCACAGCGACGCCTGTTAACACAAACACATTCACAAATACGGCGACGCCGGTAGGCACAGCGACCTTCACCATAACTCCGACGCCTACGCTCGGTAATGTGATTGAAGTTGTCACTGCCACACCTGTGCTGATCTATCCGAACCCGAACCCGACGCCGGGAACGACGCCGGACAGGATCATAGCTTACACGGTGAACAGGCCGATCACAAAAGCGGTCTTCAAAATCTACACAAGCATGGGAAGGCTCATCAGAAGGTATGAGGATGACGCCACGCAGATGCAGGGCAAGGTACTGCTCAACGTAGCCGGATCTTATTTCTCGGGCCTTGCCAGGGGAATATACTACTACGTGATAATAGTGACCGACCAGGCAACCGGAACAGAAGCAAAGTCACCGATAGAGAAGGTAATAATCCAGTAGATCAAAACACTCAGATAGTAGAGAGTTGATAGTAGAAGAAACGCCCGGCTGAAAAGCCGGGCGTTTCGTTTTATGGAGGTTACACGGATTTACCGGAGAGTAGCGGCGCATATAATGCGCCATTTGAGACCCTGCGATCCTCGATGTGCCGAATAATATTCGGCCAACAAGACCCGACCAAATAAAATCAAGAAACAGCCTTTGTTTTATCGTGAAAAACCGGATATATCCAACCGCACCCACAACCGTTAAAATCCCATTGACAATTATGGCCATTTAAAATATAATTTCCATCACGTGGAATTTCCTGTTTATATTGTACCTATTTGGGTACTATTGGGAATACTGACCGGCTTTTGTAATTATTTTGTATTTTTAACGAAACTTTTTTACCTGATATTTGTCATATATATCAGAGCGTTAATTGTGCTCTCTAATTAATATATAATACCGACTTTTCATGGAGGTTTTTAAATGAATCCAATTAAGAGAATTGTGTTTGCGATGGTCCTTGTGTTTTCATTTTTGGCGGCCGGTTCCATCATGGCATCGCCATTATGGGTTACTTATCCTTACGGGCAGGAATTGTCCGGCGGGTCGGGCATGACCAGCGACCTTAATACCAAGTGGTCGACATGGAAGAGCAAATTCACTTCCGTTGTCGGCTCGAACGGGACCAGGGTCATTTCCCCTGAAGCCCCCCACACGGGTGAAACCGTTTCAGAGGGACAGGCATACGGGCTTATGCTTGCGGTATATATGGATGACCAGACTTTATTTGACCAATTATGGAAATATAAATTATACATTTGTTCATTGAACGGCGGCGGGCAGTTGATGCCATGGAGGACAAACTCAGCAGGTACGGGGATCGGCGGAGTGGCGGGGGACAATAACTCCGCGACCGACGCTGATACGGACATGAGTTTTGCGCTCATACAGGCTTCAAGGCGCTGGGGCGGGATTCCCGCAGGACAGACCATAACTTACGCGGCTTACGCCACGGCAATGTTAAATTCTGTTTACTCAACCGACAGGAAAGCCGACAACCATATGGGCCCGGGAAACAACTGGGATTCAACGCAATATCCTTCGTATTATTCGACCGCTTTTTACCGCGATTTTGACACATATGAAGGCGGCAACAGATGGGCGGCAGTGGTCACAAAATGCGACACTATGCTGGCGCAGGACAGGAGCGCCACAAACGGGCTTACGTCTGAAACTTGCGATACGTCCGGGAACAGACAAGACGATAATTATTCATATAATGCCTGCCGCGTGCCTATGAGGTCGGCAATAGATTATATCTGGCATGGAGCCGCGACTTCAAAAGCCCAGATAAACCTGCAGGAAACATTTTTCACCGGCATAGTGGCTTCTAATGTAGGCGACGGCTATTCCGTGAGCAGCGGCGCAAAGACAAGCTCTAATAACAACGCTTCATTTATAGGGCCGGCCGGCTGCGCTTTCATGGGCGGGTCGAACGCGGCAAAACTTACTGAATATTACACAAGGACAGCCCAGCAGTTCACCACGCATTGCAATAATAATGAGTACTATAACGCCACACTCGGCCTTTGGACGCTTCTTGTTATGTCGGGCAATTTTCCCGAGACATTCGCGTCGAGCGGGACAGCCACCCCGACGCCTGTCGGGACGGTTGCAGGTACCTGCTTGTTTGATGATTTTGAAGACGGCGACGCGGGAAACCAATACGGCGGGTTCTGGTACACTTACCTCGGCGGCACACCGGCGACGGTCTGGCCGGCAGTCGGGCAGACGCTTACGCCTTCGGCGGGCGGATCAATTTCGCCTTTCTTCGCGGCAAGGATAACAGGAACAGTCGGTATCGCGGGCACCACATATCCGTGCATAGGAATGGGCTCACAGTTGACCGCAAGTTCAGGCTCGCCCACATACACCGAGCTCAATATAAGTTCCTGCACAGGTATCAGGTTCTATGTAAAAGGCGATGGAAATGCTTATCTGATAAAGATTCCTTATACATCAGCAGCCGGAGCTTCGCTTACCGGTTTCAATGATTACATGTACTCTTTCACGGCACCGGCGACATGGTCGCAGGTGACAGCGGCCTTTACGCTTTTTGCGCAGGCCCCTGGATGGGGTACCTCGGCGGTACTCACTACGGTCCTGACGCACGCCAAAGAGTTCCAGTGGCAGACCAATTTCTACGCGACCGCAGGCACAACCTCGGTGAACCTGTGGCTGGATGATATCTATCTTTACGGCTGCGCTTCATGCCCGGCAACAGCGACTCCGACGCAGACGAACACGCCTCCGCCGGGTTCCACAAATACATTCACTCCTACGCCTACAAATACGGTTCCTACAAACACGCCCACAAACACGCCCAACCAGGGATGCTTATTTGACAATATGGAAGACGGCGACCCTGGAAATCAATATGGCGGATTCTTGTATACGTATCTGGGCGGAACACCGGCCACAGTATGGCCGGCGGTAGGAGCGTCTCTCACACCGTCAGCAGGCGGGGCAAATTCATCGCTTTATGCCATGAGGATAACCGGGACAGTCGGAATAGCCGGCACCACATATCCCTGCATCGGGATGGGTTCGCAGTTGACAGCAAGTTCAGGATCGCCCACATATACCGAGCTTGACATAAGCTCATGCACAGGCATAAAGTTCTGGGTAAAAGGCGACGGTAACGGCTACTTGATCAAGATACCTTATACAAGCGCGGCCGGAGCGTCGCTCACAGGATTTAATGATTATATGTACACATTCACTGCGCCGGCCACATGGTCCCAGGTTGACGGCAACTTCCTGCTCTTTGCGCAGGCTCCGGGATGGGGAACATCAGCGGTGCTCACTACGGTTTTAAAACACGCTAAAGAGTTCCAGTGGCAGACAAATTTCTATGCTACAGCGGGGACGACCGCTGTAAATCTCTGGGTCGATGATATATATATCTATGGCTGCGCTTCATGCCCGGCCACGGCAACCCCGACCACGGTCGTGGGAACAGCCACATTCACCAATACGTACACCAGGACATTCACATTTACACCAACTCCCACATCGACAAACACACCTCCTCCGGGAGCAACAAACACATTTACCTTTACGCCTTCGTCTACGAACACCATTGGCGCGGCAACAGCTACATATACTCCTGTCGGCGGCGGATGCATGTTTGACAATATGGAAGACGGAGACGCGGGCAACCTGTACGGTGGTTTTTGGTACACGTACCTAGGCGGAACGCCTGCGGCAGTATGGCCTGCAGTCGGAGCGTCGCTCACGCCTTCGGCGGGCGGGGCAAACGGTACCAATTACGCGATGCGTATTACCGGAACAGTCGGTATAGCGGGCACCACATATCCTTGTATAGGTATGGGTTCGCAGTTGAACGCCAACGCGGGCACGCCTAACTTCACTGAGACCGATATCAGTTCATGCACGGGTATCAGGTTCTGGGTAAAAGGCGACGGCAACGGCTACCTGATTAAAGTACCTTACACAAGCAACGCGGGAGCTTCACTCACCGCTTACAATGATTACGCTTACACATTCACGGCCCCGGCCACATGGTCGCAGGTTGACGCCAACTTTATGCTTTTCGCACAGGCGCCTGGATGGGGAACGTCGGCTGTTATGACGACCGTACTGCAGCACGCCAAGGAATTCCAGTGGCAGACGAATTTCTACGCCACCGCGGGCACGACATCGGTAAACCTTTGGGTTGACGAGGTGGTGCTCTATGGCTGCGCAAGCTGCCCTGCGGCTCCAACTGCGTACCCGACAGCCACCAATACATCAGGCGGCACGAATACATTCACTCCGACCCCGACAAAGACATTCACCAATTCAGCTACAGCCACAAATACAAACACACCTCTTCCGGGAGCGACGAATACATTCACCTTTACTCCTACCAACACCGCAGGCATCCCGACGGCTACGAACACGCCGAGCGGAGGCGGATGCTCGTTTGACGATATGGAAGACGACAACGCCGCGAACAACTACGGCGGGTTCTGGTACACGTACCTTGGAGGAACACCGGCGACAGTATGGCCGGCCTCCGGCGATACTCTGACCCCGTCAGCGGGCGGCGCAAACTCGACCGCGTACGCGATGAGGATAACAGGGTCGGTTGGTATAGCAGGAACAACCTATCCGTGCATAGGCATGGGCTCGCAGTTGAACGCGACTGGGGGAGCGCCTAATTACACGGAGACAGACATAAGTTCATGCACAGGCATAAAGTTCTG
>PMTB01000172.1 GCA_003167475.1 candidate division FCPU426 bacterium
GCTTCAAATGTTTTTGTGAACGTCCTTCAGGAGTTTATCCAGATGGGTTTGATATGATTTTTCGGTCATGGTACCCGGGTTAAAAGTTTTTTTCAAGGAGATAAGGGATTCAATATCACTGTTTATGGCCGCCGGGTTTTTTATCTTGCCCTTTAGAGCGTCCACTTTGCCCGTCAATTCCCTGTATTCATCGATAGAAATACAATCCGCCTTATAGGCAATCCCGAGCAGTTGAATTGTTTTCAAATATGAGTTCATTTTAGTCGTCTCCCGGCCGCAATAAAAATAAAATTCAGCAATTGTTCATATAGCCAATCTTTTTGCTATTATACTCTTTTTCAAAGGGGATTCAAGGGGATTTTCGACCCTACGGCATCCATAAACAAATATCAGGCAGACCGCTGTCAAAAACATCGAAAGTTTTTTTCAAGAAGCGTATCTTCAAGTCCGCGCGCCAGTGCCAGCGTGCCCAGTCTGTCATAAAAGGCGCAGGAGTCTTTTTCCATTTCTTCCCGATAGCGCCCGTCCCGGGCCGCCCTACTTCGGCGTTTCGGTATCGGCCTCCCTAAAATTATACAGCACCTCTTTCTCGTATTGATCAATCATTTCAACATTGTTTTTCTCGGTTTCGGTAAGGTCGCCAGGCACAATATCCCCCGGCGCAAAAACCTTGGAATAAAAATCATTCAGTTTTGGGTCGTCAAATTTCCGGCCGTGCCTCGCAAAATAATAATTCCTTACGAGCCTGTAGAATATACGCTGCTCCCATCCTTCCATATTAATGGCGCCTTCGCCCCAGAAAATGTTAAGTCTTTCCGCAATGCGTGCGACTTTCGTATAATCCGGTATTTCTGCGTCAAAACTCTCTTTTCCCGGCAAACTCGGATCCACGATGCCTTTTTTTTGCAGGTATAGCCGGGTCATATCACAGATCCTGTCAAGTTGCCTGCTGTCCCTAAAATTCCCGGAGTATCCGGAGGTGACGCCGTATTGAAAATTAATATTCTTCATCTCTTTCACATTATATTCATGCCACTCGATCGTTTTATCCTTAATGTTTATGAAATAATTTTCCGGTTCGATCTTCGTGATGTTTCTCAACACGCTCCCGCTGCCCTCTACCACCCGCATGATCCTGGATTTTTGCCTGCTTGTGTGCTCGCTATCGGATATCTCATCAAGACCGTCCAGATCGATGTAAAAATGCGCCTCAAGGATCTTATCCTCCCAGTATTTAGCCGTTTCGCGTATGTAGGATGTGGAATACAGGTCGGACCCAAAATCACTTGTATACCAACTCCAAATGGTCCTGTATTCGCATACCACTTCCTTTTCCTGTCCCGGTTCAAAATCCTCGTCCCACAGCATCACAAAACCATACACATTGCTTTCATTCCTGCCGCCGTTATCGTTGATCTTCAACTCAACTTTCTTTTCGCGCCCTCCGCTTGTCACCTTGAAATCATTTATTTTGTAAACATTATTAAGCAGTTTCGCGTCAACCGTCATGGCCAAAGTGGAATTGGGGATATTAAACGGAAATCCCATCGTAAACTTTACCGCTTTTCTGTTGAGATTTACCAGTTTAAAACTGCAAACGGTATTAAGGCGGTGGATATGTATGGATTCGCTGACAAGCTGCACGCCGCGTATATTATAGGGAATGGCATTTTTGCCGTTCAAACCGGGATAAAAAGAGGCACCGTTGGCATAAAGGCCGGTGGTGCATAACGGAATAAGGATCAGGAAGGCCAATATAGACAGGTCAAGTTTTTTCATTTTATTGCTCCTTATTTTCGGCGGAATACACGGCATCCGTGAACTGTGCGCAAAGGTCCATAAATATCCCGCTGAGCGCGTCAAACAACCTGTCCCCACCGACGACCTGGCTCCCATTTTGCGCCATCCAGGGCGCAAAACCACCGCCATCCTGTTTTAACCGCACTTCGGGAGTTATTATGCACCATTTGTTTTCGCGGCTCTTCAGGCTGATAACAAAGGCCAGCACATACGGATCCGCGCATTTTGTCCCCTGAGGCGACACGGTAAAACCCTTTTTAACAAGATAATGCCTGACGATTTTATACATATCCTTTTGGATAGTGGCTTTGATGGTTTGATCGGCGACGGCATCCCGGGACTTTTTATCACCGCTTAACTCGACATACAGGGATAAACTTATACACCTTAACCCTACAAGCGCCTTATTATCCGAATATATCATCTCATGGTATTCAGGCGGCAAGGCAAAAACTCCGGCGCCGAAAAACATTAAAATCAGCGTTGCCCGCAACAAAACACCTGATTTCATTCGTTCTGAACCTGCCTGAAATTTTGCCCCTTTTATCATCATTATTTATTATACAATTAGATGGTGAATTTTGCATGCTAAAACTTTCTTTATTTTATCAAATCCCCAAAACTTCCTTAACCAAAAGCATGCGCACTTTCCGTCCCACATAAACAAGCTCATTCTCAAAAACCAATATCTTCCCGATAGTCCCCATCCCTGGCCGCCCGAGTTTTTCAATACCAATCTTTTCCACTGCAGGCGAGCAGTATTCACGCACCCGCCGGAGAGCGTCTTCCAAAGAAGGCACGATCTTCTGCGCGCCGACCACCCATATGACGTTCAAAGCGGAAAAAGCATAAGGCGCGACCTGGCTGCCGGTCTGGCTGACAACAACCACTTCCCCGGTCTCTACAACGGCATGCACGCTCCCGACAATATACTCGGCCGAACTGAAGGCCCGCCGCGTTTCCATGCGCTTGGCAGGGTCTTTCTCGGTCATCAGCCGCGCCTTCAAATCCACCCAGGAATTGGCCCCGGCTTTAAGCAGGCCCTCAAACCCGATTTCGGTAAGTGTCATAGAAGCAGCCGTAGAAACGCCGGCACCCGGCGGTATAAGGGCCTGGAGCCGGGTCAAAGCCTCGGCCTTGGTATTTAAAACCTCGGTAATAATCCCGCGGCGGGAAAGGGATTCTGCGGTTAAAAAAACGGATGAGTCTGATGCGAGTTTTGAATAGTCCATGAAAGCCTCCTTAAACTGTAACAGTTGGATGCCGTGACAAACATTGCGGGTCGATAAATGAGATATAGCATCCCGTAACCCGGTAGGACATCAAATACAAGGATTAAAGCCTGCCGGGAGAGGGAGCAAGCCCCCTCTCTACAAATTTTCAGACTCCCTGCAAAACCTACACTGTTATCGTATTCGGCAGGTCACGGTCGTAGATTAAGATAGCGTAACCGTCCGGGTCCTCTATTGTAAATTGTTTACCAAACGGGCCGTCTGTGATGGGCTTTAAAATCTTGACGCCTGATTCCACAAGTGCATCGTGTACCGATTGGCTGTTGTTGGTTTTGAACCAAATGGAGTTCGCGTTTGTTGGTTTTGGGTATTTGTCAAGGTCCATACCCGGCAGCGCCTGGATCACCGCGAACGGGATCGGGTATGTGCCGAATTGAACGGCGTTCGGGAAGCTGAATGGATAGCGTTTGAATCCCATCTTTTTTTCATAGAATTCACCGGATGCTTTGACGTCGCGTACGTAAAGGCCGATGAAGGACGGGCCGCTTAACTGGAAGCTGAATGTTTTTGCCATAGATTTTCTCCTTGTTTTTTGTAAAGGCTGCATATCAAGTGTACAGTAAAAACATGGTAATGCAAGGTTTATCCATATAGCCTTCCGGATCTGGCGGCCTGTGTGACGCAAGGCATGATTAAAAAACCTGCTGAACAAAGCCTGCAAAAGGACAGAGATTTCCATGTTCCATGGACTATAGGCTTCGTCGCTGAACGGCTCGCTCCTCGCAATGACGGCGCTGTGTGGTAGTACATTTCAAAACAACATCAGACCGCAGCGGACAGACACATAGGTCCGCCCCTACATCCACTATCTGAATATTTTGTTTAAAATAAAACCCGGGAGCTTTTTGATGGCCCCCGGGGGTTGAATGGGTAAGAGCTATTATTTAACCTTTTACGATTAAACTAATTATTATTAAGGGGCCTGGCTATCGCCAGTTTCACCTTTTTCATCTGCGTGTGGCCGTCGTCGCCCTGGGCCTCTACTATCGCCACAAAGACGCCGGCTGAGCACGGGTTTCCGGAGCTGCTTCTCATGTCCCACATCGCCTTGCCTGTTTCAAGCCTGGCTGTCAGGGTCCTTACGCGTTCTCCCGCCATATTTACTATAACTATGGTCGCGAAGCCCGGCTTGGGAGCGCCTCCGGCAAAATCCCATCTTATCTCAATGCCCGGGCCCGTCCCGAAATACGGGTTCGGTACCGCTTTTATATCCCCCAGGTATTGGTTTCCTTCATTGAGTATCGTCAATGATTTTTCCGCCGTGATCACCCTGCCGGTTTCTGTCGCTTCAGTTACCTGCAGTTCGTAGACGCCCGATGTGACCGCGACGCCAAAACTGTTCATCGCGTCCCACTGGATGAAATCATCCGGGCCGGCGCCGTATGTTATGGTCACTTTGGAATTATTATCCTTGGCTATCACTATCATGTCGGGGGCTCTCAGTACCACGCTTGCGGCGGGCACCTTATTGTAGTCCCTTATCTGCCTTATCAGCTCGCCCGCGGAGTTGAATATTTTCAGCTCCACATATGTCTGGTTCTGGATGACGGACACGTCCTTGGTCAGAGTTATGGTGTGGCCATAGGTGTCAAGCTGCTCCACCCTTACGTAGTATGAGCCGGATGCGGCCCTCTGGCCTGCGTCAGTCGTGCCGTCCCATGTGAAGGAAGTGCTCCCCTGCCCCGCCGTCCACGGGGTTTCGACGCCCGCGAAAAAGATATTAAGGACCGAGTCCTGAGCCATTACGCTGGTG
>PMTB01000078.1 GCA_003167475.1 candidate division FCPU426 bacterium
GATAAAAGACAGGTCGGGCATGGAGCATGTGATACTGATGGATTCCATTGCCACCAACGTGACATCGTTTTTCAGGGAGCCTGAGCAGTTTGATTTTTTCAGGGAAAAAATATCCGCATGGGCCAAAATGGGACAGGGAAAATTCAGGATATGGTCGGCCGGCTGCTCCACGGGCGAAGAGCCGTATTCCATAGCATTTGTACTCAAAGAAGCGGCGGGAAACATGCCGTCGGAATTAAAAATCCTGGACACCGACATCTCGGCAACGGCGCTCGGCAAGGCAAAGCAGGCGATTTATCCGGAGGCAAGGGTAAAAAGCGAGATGCCGCTAAAATACATAAAAGAGCATATGTCCCTGATCAAAGGAACGAATAAAAAGAATTTTTACTCGGTAAAAAACACAATAAGGAAATTGGTAATGATCAAAAGGCTGAATTTAAGCGCTATTCCTTTCCCGATGAAGGGAAACATGGATTTCATATTCTGCAGGAATGTGATGATATATTTTGACAATGCCTTCAAGGAAAAGCTTGTAAATGAATTTTACCGGCTGTTAAAGCCGGGAGGGTATTTGATGCTCGGGAATACAGAGAGCCTGGTAGGTTTTAAGACGCACTTTAAGAGGGCAGTGAACTCGATTCATATAAAAGACGCGGGAGCTTAGAGCATGAAAGTAACAGTGGAAGTAAGCGACATGAAGATATCCACAAAAAAGGGCGACTCCATAGTCACATACGCGCTGGGGTCATGTCTGGGCGTTACCGTATATGACCCTGTGGCAAACGTGGCAGGCATGCTTCACTCGCAGCTGCCGCTCTCAAGCGTGTCCCCGGAAAAAGCAAAAAAGAACCCGTGCATGTTCGTGGACACGGGAATACCATACCTTTTTGAGCAGGCATACAAGCTCGGCCTGAAAAAGGAAAGGGCCATAGTCAAGTTGACAGGGTGCAGCCATGTGTGCAATAAGGATTCAATTTATAACATAGGCGAGCGCAATTATATACTGGCGCGCAGGCTGTTGTGGAAAAATGATGTGCTCATATCCGCCGAAGACGTGGGCGGCGCCATGCCAAGGTCATTATCGCTGGACGTGGCCACGGGTATGCTGACAGTAAAATCCGGAAAGCGGGAAGTAGATATATAATAATCCAAGGAGGCGAAAAATGGCATTTAACTTTCTGATTGTTGACGATTCTTCAACTGCGAGGATGATAATAAAAAAAATCATCGGGATTTCGAAAGTGGGAGTGGGCGGCATTTACGAGGCGGAAAACGGGCAGGAAGGCCTGAAAATCCTCGACAAGGAATGGATCGATCTGGTCTTTGCGGACATAAACATGCCTGTGATGTCCGGCCATGAAATGATAAAGACAATGTCAAAGCATGGCCTGCTGAAAAAAATGCCCGTGGTTATTATCTCAAGCGACGGCAGTGAAATCATGGTGGAGGAAATGATGGCCGCCGGAGTAAAGGCTTACCTGCGCAAACCGTTTACGCCTGAGACCATTAAAAAGATACTATTTGAAATCCTGGGAGGCTCAAATGAATGAAAAAACAGTGCTTGCGCAGGTGGCAACAGAAGTAATGGCCAAGTTTGCGCTGGTTTTTGGTGATATTGTGACCGCGGAAGAACTTCAGCCGTCAGGGAGCAAATTCACAAGTGTTGAAATTAACTGTGAAAAAGGCGCGGAAAGTAAGATCACAATGGCGGCGGATGAAGAATTTATTACCATGCTTGCAGCCAGTTCCCTCGGGATAAATGAAAAGGACCCGCTTGTCCAGGCTAACAAATATGACGCCTGTATGGAGCTCATGAACCTGATATGCGGGAATTTCATAGCAATATTCAGGAAAAAGGGATTTGAGGGCAAAATCGGTCTCCCGCAGATAAAGGAAATCAGCGCGGAAAAATGGAAAGCGCTGCTGAAAAAGGACGGTATAGGTTTTATAGTGGAAGGGCATCCGGTATATTACTATTTTGAAAAGGGGTAATTGTGATAAAAGTCCTCATTGTAGACGACTCGGCAGTTGTCAGGAAAATCCTGACCGCAGAGCTTGGCCACGACCCTGATATTGAGGTCATAGGCACGGCTTCTGACGCCTATGTGGCGCGGGATAAAATAGTAACGCTAAAGCCGGATGTGGTGACTCTGGACATAGAACTACCCGGGATGGACGGCATTACTTTCCTGAAAAAAATCATGCATTATCATCCCATGCCGGTCATAGTGGTTTCTTCCCTGACTGAAAAAGCCGGCAGCCTGGCCATGGAAGCGCTGCAGGCCGGCGCAATTGATGTGCTTTGCAAGCCCGGGCCGTCGTATACAGTCGGTGATATGGCAGTTGACCTCATAAGCAAGATAAAAGCCGCCGCAAAGGTAAGAATCAGGGAAAAAAACCGCGAAGCGCAGGAAATAAAACCGGCCACGCTTGCCATGAACAAGACAACTGAAAAAATAGTGGTAATGGGCGCGTCCACAGGCGGCACAGAGGCCATCAGGGATATTTTAATACAGTACACTGAAGACATACCCGCCATTCTGATTACCCAGCACATGCCTGAGAAATTCACTACCAGTTTTGCCGAGCATTTAAATAATGAATGCAGGCCTGAGATAAAAGAAGCGCAAAACGGGGATAAAGCATCACCCGGGAAGGTATTCATTGCGCCCGGAAACCGGCACATGCTTTTAAAACGCATGGGCAGGGATTATTATATAGAAATAAAAGACGGGCCCAGGGTAAACAGGCACAGGCCGTCTGTAGACGTGCTGTTTTCATCCGCTGCCCTGTATGCCGGCGCAAATGCCGTGGGAGTCCTGCTGACAGGGATGGGAAAAGACGGCGCAGAAGGGCTTCTGAACATGAAAAAAGCAGGCGCTTTAACAGTGGCGCAGGACGAGAAAAGCTCGGTTGTATTTGGCATGCCTAAGGCCGCCATAGACTTAGGCGCGGCTGATTACGTGGCTCCGCCGTCCGACATAGCGGGAATAATATTGGAACTTTGCAGAAAAAACGGAAAACAGGAAGAAATATAAAATACCCCGGACTGAAGTCCGGGGTATTTTGATCCGATTGGTGCGCACGCTTCTGAAGAAGCGTGCGATATTTAGCGTATGTTCATCCCCGGGCTGGGCTTCGACTGAGCTCAGCCGAAGTCAAGCCCGGGGTATTCACAACGCGGAATAAAAGGAGTTCAATATGGAAAAAAAACACAGAATGTCCATGCTTGAGGATGAAGCCCGGGAATACGCAGAGAGCATCATCGACACGGTGCGCGAGCCTTTGATAACGCTGGACCAGGATTTAAGGGTGGTATCCGTAAGCCGCTCTTTCTATGAAGTCTTTAAGGTAAAGCCCGAGGAGACAGTGGGACATCTTATTTATGACCTTGGAAACAAGCAGTGGAACATCCCCAAACTGCGGGAACTCCTTGAAACCATACTTCCCCGGAAAGCCTCCTTTGACAACTATGAGGTGGAACACGATTTTGCAGGCATAGGCAGGCGCATAATGCTTTTGAATGCCAGGCAGATCAAAAGAGCGTCGGGAAAAGAGCGGATAATCCTGCTGGCCATCGAGGACATTACCGAGCGCAGGGAAATAGAAAACGGTCTGGAAAAGACCTGGAAAGAACTGGTGAAGACCAAGATATCCGAAGACTCGGCGCGCGAATACGCCGAAAGCATGATCAACACCATACGCGAACCCCTGATAGCGCTGGACCAGGACTTAAGGATAGTCACTGCCAGCCGCTCCTTTTATAAATTTTTCAAAGTAAAACCCGAGGAGACTATAGACCATCTTATTTATGACCTTTGGAACAAGCAGTGGAATATCCCCAAACTCCGGGAACTCCTCGAAACCATCCTTCCCCAGAAAACATCATTTGATGACTATGAGGTGGAACATGATTTTGCCGGTATAGGCAGGCGCATAATGCTTTTGAATGCCAGGCAGATCGAAAGGGTGCTGGGAAAGGAAAGGATAATACTCCTTGCCATAGATGATATCACGGATCGCAGGGAAGTGGAAAATGGCCTGAAAAAAGCCCATGAAGACCTGGAAGCGCTGTCCATCGAGTTAAAACGCACGGCCCTCGCAAAATCCGAATTTTTGGCAAATATGTCGCATGAGTTCAGGACCCCGCTTAACTCCATTAATGGTTTCTCCGAGGTATTATACGACGAGACTTTCGGGCCGCTCAATGAGAAACAAAAAAAATACGTTAATAATGTTATAACCAGCGGGAATCACCTGCTATTGCTGGTTAATAAGATACTTGATATGGCAAAAGTTGAATCCGGAAAGATGAATCTGGCATTATCCAGCTTACCCATGAAAAATTT
>PMTB01000072.1 GCA_003167475.1 candidate division FCPU426 bacterium
AAAGGCGAAAACCGTAGTGGTCAACGGCGTATCCAAGTCGCACGCAATGACGGGCTGGAGGATCGGATATACGGCCTGCGACGACATGGAACTTACCAAGGCGATGGACAACCTGCAGTCGCACTCAACCTCAAACCCCACGACCATATCGCAGCATGCAGCCATAGAAGCCATGAAAACTGATGAAAAAATCGTATCAGATATGGTCGCTGAGTTTGACAAACGCAGGAAACATATACTCAAAAGGGTGCTCGATATTCCCGGGCTTACGTGCGTCGAACCTGACGGCGCTTTTTATGTGTTCCCAAACTTTAAAAAACTTATCGGAAAAGAGATCAAAGGCCGGAAGATAGACGGGTCCATGACCCTGGCCGACATGCTGCTGACCGAGGCCAAAGTCGCGGTAGTTCCCGGAATAGCGTTTGGAAGTGACGTTCACTTCAGGCTGTCATACGCCACGTCGCTGGCTAACATAGATAAGGGCCTTGATAGGATAAAGGAATTCCTTAAGTAAAATGAAAAAGCAAGATGAAAGCAGTTTTGAGTTTTAAGAGAAACCAAAACTTAGAACTCAGAACTGAATTTATCTGATTTTAATGAAAAGGAGCTCCATGACCGAACCGATCTGGCTTAAAGAAGTCAAATGCCCGGCGTGCGACGCGGTTTTTAAGACGCCCAGGGTCAAACCGTCAGTGCTTAAAGTAAAATCCTCTGAACCGGATTTTCATAAGGTATATGAGGATATAAACCCTTTGTTATACGCGGTTACAGTGTGCCCGGAATGCAATTACGGGGCCAGAAACGACGAATTTGACGACAAAACGCTGGAGTACCACCCTGAAATATTAAAGATGGCCCGCGCCATAAAGGAATCAAAAAAGAACATCGATTTTCCCCAGACAAAGGAAACTGATGTTGAGACAGCGGTAAAAAAACACCTGCTTGCCATCATGTTCGCAAAGCACTACAAACCGGAGGACCCGCTTACGATAGCGGGTCTTTATATGCATCTTGCCTGGATGTACAGGGAACAGGGAAATAATGAAAAGGACCGGGAGTATTTGAAGCCGGCGCTTGAGTATTACATCAAGACATTTGAAAAAGGGTCCCACATACCTGAAAAAATAGGAGTGCCCGGCATCATGTACCTCGCGGGCGAGTTAAACAGGATGTTTGGCAACTATAACGAAGCCGTGTTATGGTTTTCGCGCGCGGTAAAATACGATCAGATATCCAATTTTCCGAATATAGAGCACCTTGCAAGGGACGCATGGGAGAAGATCACGGAAGAGAAACGCAAGGAAGGCAAATAGGTCAAGTAAGACAAGTTGTTAAGCCAAAAGCCATAAGCCAAAAGTAAAGTATTGAAGTTGTTAAGTAAGTGAAAGTGAATCCGAAACAAAGCCTCCGAATTTACTTGGTTTTACTTGTCTTTACTTGTTTTTAACTTAACTTTTGACTCTTGGCTTTTGGCTTAAAAACTTAATGTGGATAGACTAAAAAAGGAGATTTTGATGAAAATTGCCATAGTAACCGACACATACCGCCCCCGGGTAAACGGGGTTGTTACTTCCATAGACACATTTGCAAATGAGTACCGGAAGCTCGGGCATGAAGTTAAAATAATCGCGCCTGAATTCCCCGTGGAACAGAAGGATTTTAAGGACCCCGAAAACGAAAAGTATGTCATAAGGATAAAGTCCCATTACCTGTTTTTTGACCCGGAAGACAGGCTCCCAAATCCATGGACACCGTCTATGAGAAAGAAAATAAAGGAAGAATTACTTAACCATAATTTTGACGTCATCCATACCCAGACGCCTTTTACCCTCGGTATTGAAGCGGTCAAATGGGCCAAATTGATGGGCTGCCCGATAATACACACGTATCATACGATGTTTGAGTCTTATGTGCATTACCTGAAGTTCCTGCCGCGGCCCATAGGCCTGTGGTTTTCAAAGTGGTTTTCGAGGTGGTACTGCAATAAAATGGACCTGAATATAACCCCTTCGACCCAGATGCACGACCTTTTGAAAACCTATAATGTGACCAGGCCCGTGCTCGTCAATCCCACGGGGATAAAGATGGATAAATTCAAAGAATTCAACGGCGATGATTTCAGGAAAAAAAACAATATCCCGAAAGACACGGTCCTTTTCCTTTTTATGGGCAGGATAGGGCATGAAAAGAATATACCCTTTCTATTTGACGTGCTTAAGAAGGTAAAGGCTTTAAAACCGGGGCGCGTTATAAAGCTCATGGTGGCCGGAAAGGGCCCGGCCGAAGAGGCCGTACATGCCGCGGCAAAGGAAAAAGGCGTGGAGAACGACATAATATGGTTCGGATATTTTGAGCCGCAGGACTGGGTAAACTGCTACGCGGCCGCCGACCTTTTTACTTTTGCGTCTGTAACTGAAACGCAGGGGCTGGTGGTGACGGAAGCCATGGCTGTGGGCACGCCGGTCGTTGCGGTGGGGGAAATGGGCGTGGCCGAGGTAATGAGTGGCGACAAAGGCGGCCTGCTTGTGGACTTAAATGTGGACCACTTTGTGGACGCGGTAATGATGATGCTTGACGATAAAAACCTGTATGAAGCAAAGAAAAAAGAGGCATTTTTATACGCCCAGGAGTGGTCGGCCGAGTCCATGGCAAAAAAACTGCTGGCGAAGTTTGAAAAGGCCATAGAAGATAAAAGGCAAAAAACAGATGAAAAGAGGCCCCATGTCAAATAAGATCATATTTTCAGCTGTGGCGGCGTTCCTCCTGGTTTCCGGCGGGTGCGCCACTACGAACGTAAAGAAGGTAACATACATAGAAATAAACGCCAGGGGATGCTACATCTGCCAGCGCATGGACCCCATACTGACGGAAATTGAAAAAGACTATAAAGGCCAGGTCGATATTAATACTTATTCCGGGACCTCCGACGGAGCCGATGATATCGTTAAAAAATATAATATCAGGAAATTTCCAGCAAATATCTTTCTTGATGACAAGGGGGCTGTTTTTTTCAGGTATGAAGGCCTCCTGGACAGCCATGCCATAAGGGCCCTGCTTAAGGACAAAGGAATTTTTGCGCCTGGTTCCGCGACCCAGGGCGCTTCGGCGGGTGTGACGGGGCAGGCAGCCGTAAAATAGTTTTAAAGGAGCTCCAAATCGACACGCAGGATTTTCTTGAGAATATAAAAAGTTGGCTTGAAATATACCGGGATGCCAGGGATCCCGACCTTATATATCCGCCTGCCACCCAGGAGAATGAAGTGAAATGGGAAATGGGCATGCTGAAAATTGCCACTTCGTTTGGAATGTGCGAATCATTGAGCGGAACGCCGGCTCAAAAAAAGGTGGAGATCGCGATTCTTTTGGCCAAAACAAAAGACAGGTCAAAATTACATGACATTTATAATATGATTACTGATGTGGAAAAATATCTTGGTGAAAATACGGCCAAATAACTAAATATTTGTATTAATTACATCCTGAAATCGCATTATGGTTGTGTATAAAAACTGTCGGAAAAGTCCTTAATGATAGGTCGTGCCCGGCGCTGACAAAATTTTTCTATGGATTGTGCGCTGTATTATAANNACAATCCATAGAAAAATTTTGTCAGCGCCGGGCACGATAAAGAGTTACACGGATTTAAAGGGTTTTTCGACAGCATTGTATACGGTTTTAAGTGTGTTAAAGTTCATGATTTCGTCATAAAAAACCCTTGTTTTGCCTGATAAATATTTTGTTATGTTTTTCTTGAAAAAACACCTTAATCTGCTATAATATAGTGGGAGCAAAAAATGAGGTGTGAATTGAATTTTAAACGAATGTTGCGCAACATAGTTATGTTCACAACTTTCACTGTGTCGTTATTGTCATTTTCGACAATAGCATTTGCCGATACGGCGTATTCGCTGCAAATTCTTGTTCCTCCGACCGTCACCGCCGGCAGCGTTTTTAATATCACAGTCACCGCGGAATCTTTTACGGGGCAGGTGGTGACCGACTACGGCGGGGAGGTGGATTTTATCTGCACGACGCTTTCCAACCTTCCTGCCTCATACGTTTATCAACCGGCTGATAATGGCGTCCATGTTTTTCAGGTGCAGGTTATGGGCGCGGGAGACCAGTCTTTGACAGCCTATGACCTGGATACGCCGTCGATAAGCGGTTCAAATATTGTCACTATTATGGCCGCATCAACTTCGTTTTACTCCATCTCGGCTCCATCCGCTGTCAGCGCTGGCCAGCCGTTCTATATTACGGTCACGGCGAAGGATGATTTTAACAACCTTACCGTCCTATACGCGGGTACCGCTTCATTTCAGTCGACGGACATGCTTGCGGCGCTGCCGCCGGACACGGTATTTCAAAGGGATGATAACGGAAACAAGATCCTGGCGGTGACTTTAAAGACAAAGGGGACGCAGGTTTTAAGCGCGGCGGACCTCCTCAATTCGGGTATCTCGGGCTCGAGCAATGCCATTGCCGTTTCGAGCGGCACGATTTCAAAGTTCAGCATCGACGCCCCGTCCACCGCAAATCCGGGGACAGGTTTTAATATAGCCGTGACAGCGCTTGACGCGTATGACAATATAGTCGATACATATACGGGAACGGTGCACTTTACCTCAACCGACATCGGGGCATTGCTTCCGGCAAATTATACGTTCCTGTCGGGCGATTACGGTAACAGGGTCTTTCCCGCGACACTGAATAATGCGGGGACCCAGACAATTTCGGTAAATGACACGGTGGCGCCGGCCATAAACGCGGTAAGCCAGCCCATAATAGTCAGCAGCAACTTCAACCCGTATAACCAGCCGCTGATGCTCACTTCATACCTCCCGACCGCGAGCCTTTATCAGTTTGTTTATCTGAAAGTCTCAACCCCCGCGGCCACGGCCATCCCGGCGAACGCTTACCTGGAGTATGACGTTTTTATGCCTTCGTATAACGCTGATTTTTATACCGGCGTGGATATGGCAGGACCCGTATTCGGGACCCTGAGGGATTACGGCCAGCTGACGCAGAGTTTCATAAAAGACCAGAACGCGT
>PMTB01000110.1 GCA_003167475.1 candidate division FCPU426 bacterium
TTGGCTTTTGGCTTGACAACTTGCCATCCCCGACCTTTCCCTTGACTTTTCCCGCCCCCTTATATATACTTTGTCTACCTAAATATTAGGAATCTTAATTACCGGAGCGAGTATGTTCAAACTTTTCAGGTTCTTAAAACCCTACGCGGGCGCAATTGTTGTGATCGTCACCCTTTTTCTCATTCAGGCGCTGGTGGACCTTTCTTTGCCCACGTTTATGGCCGAGATCGTGAATAAGGGTATTATAAAAGGCGATATTAACTTCATATTGAGGACCGGCGGCATAATGCTGGCTTTGAGTTTGGGCGGCGTTATATGCGCTTTTTCGGCCGGATTCCTCTCTTCCAGGACGTCTTTGGGGTTTTCCCGCAAGTTAAGGTCCGTCATATTCACGAAGATAGAGAATTTTTCCCTTTATGAATTCGACAAGATAGGCGGAAGCTCGCTTATTACCAGGACCACGAGCGACGTTCTCATGATACAGCAGACGCTCATCATAATGCTTTCCATGATGCTTCGCGCCCCGCTTATGTGCGTCGGCGGTATTGTTATGGCCGTCTCGCGCGACCCTCAGTTGTCACTCGTGCTGGCTGTGGCCGTGCCTTTGCTGGCCATAATAGTTTTTTCCGTTCAGCAGTTTATGATACCGCTTTTTAAGATTATCCAGAAGAAACTCGACGCGCTTAACCTTGTCATAAGGGAAAAACTCGCCGGCAACAGGGAAGTGCGGGCTTTTGACAGGACCCTTTACGAGCGAAAGAGGTTTGATGACGCCAGCGCCTCCCTCATGGGCACATCTTTGCAGATGGTGACCCTGATGTCGGTCATAATGCCGGTTGTCATGACCATTATGAATTTTACGATGATAGCCATAGTCTGGGTCGGGGGCTTAAGGGTACAGGCGGGCCACATGCAGGTCGGCGACATACTTGCTTTCATACAATACGTCTCCCTTATCCTGTTCGCGATAATGATGGTGTCCATGCTTTTCATATTCATCCCGCGCGCGCAGGTCTCTGCGGGCAGGATCAGCGAAGTATTGGATATTGTCCCGGAAATAAACGACCCTGAAAAGCCCATAAGCCCGCCATCAGGAGGCAATATAGAATTTAAGAACGTTGATTTCAAATATCACGGCGCCGAACAGAAGGCTTTATTCGGGGTTTCCTTCAAAGCCGGACCGGGCGAAGTCACCGCCATAATCGGCGGCACCGGCTCGGGAAAATCCACGCTGGCCAGCCTTATACTGCGTTTTTATGACGTTGATTCCGGGCAGGTGCTTGTTGACGGGGTTGATGTCAGGGAAATGACGCAGCAGGACTTAAGGAACAGGATAGGTTACGTGCCGCAAAAAGCCCTGCTTTTCACCGGCACGATAAACGACAATATAAGTTTTGGATCAAAGGAACATGACGGCGAAACAGTGGGAGCGGCGCTGAAGACCTCGCAGTCCTCGGAATTTGTGGATTTGCTCGCTGAAAAAGACATGTCAATACTCGCCCAGGGCGGAAGAAATTTGTCGGGCGGCCAGAAGCAGCGCCTGTCGATAGCGCGCGCGCTTTTCAGGAAACCGGGTATTTTTATTTTTGACGACAGTTTTTCGGCGCTGGATTTTAAGACAGACGCGGCATTAAGGGCGGCGCTTAAGAATGAAACAAAAAAATCGACGGTCATAATAATAGCCCAGAGGGTGGCCACCGTGCTTGACGCGGACAGGATAATAGTCCTCGATGAAGGTTCCACCGCCGGAATAGGCACACACAAGGAACTCATGAAGACCTGCGATGTGTACAGGGAAATAGTTTACTCGCAGTTGTCGCAGGAGGAACTCGCATGAGCGAAAATAACAATGAGCAGCAGCGCCCTCCAGTAATAAGGCCCGGCGGTATGTTCGGCGGCGGAGGCGGGGGACACAGGGGCGGCCCAATGGGCGCTTTGGGCAGGCCCGTTGAAAAGGCAAAAGATTTTAAGGGCACCATAAAAAGGCTTTCCGGTTACCTTAAACCGTATTATTTCACCCTTGTCATGATGTGCCTGCTTATCCTCGTGAACACTGCCATAGCCACGGCGTCGCCGAAGATACTCGGGACGGCCATTAACGGCATGTTTAAGTTCGCCTCAGGTGCGGGCAAGCTCGACATGCCGTATATAATAAGGATGCTGTCCATATTGGCGGGGCTATTTGTTTTTAACGGGGTCTTTACCTATATAATGCAGATAAACCTCTCGGTCATCGCGCAAAAGACCGTGTATAACCTGAGAAAAGAGATGGATGAAAAGATATCCAGGCTGCCGCTGAAGTTCTTCGATACGCGCACGTCGGGCGAGATTATGTCCAGGATAACCAACGACACGGAAAATATAAACAACGCCCTCCAGCAGGGGCTGCCGCAGATATTAAGTTCTTTGATAGGGATACTCGGGGCCGTGATTATGATGCTTGTAATAAGCCCGCTCCTTACGCTGCTGACCATCATCACACTGCCGCTTTCTTTCGGAGCGACAATGTTTATAGCGAAAAAATCGCAGAAATATTACATGACGCAGCAGAAATCCCTGGGCGAGCTTAACGGCCACGTGGAGGAAATGCTCACGGGCCACAAGATAGTGCGCGCTTTTTGCTATGAAAAAAAATCCCTGGAAAGATTTGAGGAAGTAAACAACGCCCTGTATAACGCGGGCTGGAAGTCACAGTTCATATCGGGGTTCATATTCCCCATGATGAATTTCATCAATAACCTCGGTTACGTTGTGGTGTGCGTGGCCGGCGGCGTCATGGTGGCGAAAAAGGCCATCCAGATAGGCGATGTACAGGCTTTTATACAGTACATAAGGATGTTCACCCAGCCCGTGGCGCAGAGCGCGAGCATGATAAACACACTGCAGTCGGCGGTGGCGTCAGCCGAGAGGATATTTGAGATATTGAACGAATCCGAAGAACTTTCCGATGAGAACCTGGCCGAGGCCCCGGCAAAACCCGCGGGCGCAGTGGATTTCAACGGGATCACATTCGGCTACAGCGCGGATAAGATATTGTTCGATGGGCTCAACCTGAAGATCGAACCCGGGCACACGATCGCCATTGTCGGCCCCACGGGCGCGGGCAAGACGACATTGGTCAACCTTCTCATGAGGTTCTATGAGCTTAACGCCGGATCGATAACAGTGGACTCGCTTGATATAAGCAAACTTAAGAGGGGTTCCATGCGCCGCATGTTCGGCATGGTACTGCAGGATTCATGGCTCTTTAACGGCAGCATCAGGGATAATATCGCGTACGGAAAGGATAAAGCGACCGAAGACGATATAATACGCGCCGCTAAAACCGCCCGCGCCGACCACTTTATACGCGCGCTGCCAAACGGGTATAATACCGTCCTCAATGAGGATGCCTCCAACCTGTCGCAGGGCGAAAAGCAGCTCATTACGATAGCAAGGGCCATACTTGCCGACCCGCAGATACTCATACTTGACGAGGCCACAAGCAGCGTGGATACCAGGACCGAACTGCAGATACAAAAGACATTTGCCGAGCTTATGAAGGACAGGACAAGTTTTGTCATAGCCCACAGGCTCTCGACAATACGCGATGCCGAACTTATACTGGTCATGAACCACGGGAAGATAGTTGAAAAGGGCCGCCACGAAGAACTGCTCAAAGCCAACGGTTTTTACGCGGAACTGTACAAGTCACAGTTCGCCGGCGCGGCGGTTTAGTGCAATCGGGATCTTTATTACTTATGCGATCCGTATATTTTGTGGTATAATTATTGAAATAAAATTATTAGGAGGATTACATGAAATTCAACAAACTTTTTTTATCCGCGGTAATTTTGGCAGTTATTTTTTCGGCTTCGGGGTGCGTCCGGGCTTACCATATCCAGGTGGATTCAATAAGCGACCGGTCCGCGGTATTAAACAAAGTGTACCAGATAATGCCGGGAAATAACGGGGTAAATTCGAATGACCTGCAGTTCAAGGAGTATGCCGGGCTTTTGGTTAATGTGATGGCGATGCAGGGTTATACTTACGCCAGCGCTTCGCAGCCCGCGGAGATGGAGATATACCTTTCATACGGTATCGGCGAACCTGAAAAACACACATACTCATATACGGTGCCCGTATGGGGACAGACCGGCACCGATGTTTATACCCAGACAAATACAGTCGCAAACCCCGCAAATACAGCGTCTACCCAGTACTCCACGACATACGTGGAGCCGCAGTACGGAGTGACCGGTTACACGGAGCAGACAGGGGAATACACATCTTATAAAAAGTACGTCATCCTTGACGCTTACGACATAAAGAACGGTAAGCCGGGGTCAAAACTTAGCGAAGTATGGAAAGTGTCGCTGTCGGGCGCGGGTAAAATAAACGATTTAAGGAAGATATACCCGGCATTATTGGCCGCTTCGGTCAATTATATCGGCACGAGCACAGGTGAAGTCATATCGGTTGATATACCGGCGGACTCGGAAGTTATTAAAGCTATTAAGGGCAACTAAACCTTAATCACAAATCCCAAATCCCAAAAGAGGGCAATCTTCTTTTGGGATTTGGGATTAATTATTTTACCTTGACCAACCCCTGAAAATCGTCTAAAATATCTTGTTCTATATTTCATTTAAGTTTTTCTAAAAACCCGGTTTACACCTGATTTAAAGGAGAAAAATGAACACTTACAAGAGGCTTTTGGGGTACATGAAGCCCCATATTAACAGGGTGATTATAGCCATGTTCTTTATGATCCTCACTTCGGCTTTAACCGCGGCCTCCATGTGGGTTATAAAACCCGTCATCGACAAGATCCTCGCCAACCCGGACAAAACCGAAGCCATGCGCTGGATAAGCATATTGCCGCTGGCCATTATCGGGATTTTTATATTTAAGGGCGTTTGCGGGTATGTGCAGAACTACCTTATAAATTATGTGGGAAGCAAGATAATCCTGACCATGAGAAAACAACTCTACGACCATATCACAGGACTTTCCATGAATTTTTTCAATAATAACAAAATGGGAATACTTATATCAAGGATCACTAATGACGTGGCTCAGGTTCAAGGGGCGCTTGCCAATCTGCTCGGCAACCTGGTGGGGTCCATCCTTACCATAGCCGGCCTTGTGGGGCTGCTGTTTTATTTGAGCTGGAAATTCGCCCTTATAACCATAGTTGTTTTTCCGCTGGCCATACTTCCCATTTCCAGGTTCAGCAAAAGGATAAAATCCGCTGCGGGCAGCGTCCAGCTGAAAATGGGTGATATGACATCCATATTGAACGAGACGTTCAACGGCATACGCATAGTAAAGGCTTTTGGGATGGAAAAATATGAGCGTAAAAAATTCGGCGACGAGCTCTCCAGCCTGTTTGACCATACCATGAGGGGCACGAGGGCGTATATCATGTCATCTCCGGTTATGGAGTCCATCGGCGCGGTCGGCATAGCCATACTGGTGTGGGCGGCAGGCACGGCCGTAATTAAGAATGAGCTCACCGCCGGTACTTTTTTTTCCTTTATAGCGGGGCTGACCCAGCTTTACCCGCAGATAAAAAAGCTTAACGATATCAATAATGTGATTCAGCAGGCGATCGCGGCGGCCGAGAGGGTGTTTGTCATCATCGACACAAAGCCGGAAATAACCGAGATAGAGAACCCCAGGGAAATAAATGAATTCAAGACAGCGGTTGAATTTGAAAATATAAGTTTCAGTTATATAGAGGGGCAGGACGTCTTAAATGACGTAAGTTTCAGTATAAACAAGGGCGAGATATTCGCGGTCGTGGGGCCGTCCGGCGCCGGAAAAAGCACGCTTGCGGACCTGCTTGCCAGGTTTTACGACGTAAAAAAGGGGCATATTACCATAGACGGCGCGGATATCAAAGACATCAAGATAGAGTCCCTGCGCAATATGATAGGGATAGTGACGCAGGAAACCATACTTTTCAACGACACCATAAAAAATAATATTTCCTACGGGCAGGAAGCCGATGACATGGCGAAAGTCGAGATGGCCGCGCGCGCGGCGAATGCCGCGGAGTTCATAGAAAAGATGCCGGACAAATACAATACCCTCATAGGCGACAGGGGCGTAAGGCTCTCCGGCGGGCAGAGGCAGAGAATGGCCATAGCCAGGGCAATCCTAAAAAATCCGCCGATCCTTATACTGGACGAGGCGACCTCATCGCTTGACTCCGAGTCCGAGATACTCGTGCAGGAAGCCATAAATAACCTAATGAAGAACAGGACGACATTCGTCATAGCCCACAGGCTCTCGACCGTAAGGAACGCGGCCAATATAATAGTCGTTGACAACAAAGGCGTGGTCGAACAGGGCAGCCATGATGCCCTGATGAAAAAGAACGGCGTATACACCAAACTGTACAACCTGCAGTTCAAACTCCATAAGGAAGAGACGCCGGATGAAGCAGCGCAATAAAGCCGCCTTCATAGACCGCGACGGCAACCTGATACGCGAGACAGGGTACTTGGACTCGGTCAACAAGGTGAGGTTGTATTCAAGGTCGATAAAAGCGCTAAAACTGCTTAAAGACAGGGGTTACAAAGTCATAGTCGTAACTAACCAGTCAGGAGTAGCCAGGGGATACATAACGGAAGCCTTTGTCAAAAGCGTCCACGAACACATAGACGGTCTGCTGAAAAAACACGGCCTGAAAATAGACGGATACTATTACTGCCCGCATCACGCGAAAAAAGCGGTCATAAAAAAATACCTCGTTGACTGTGATTGCAGAAAGCCCAAGCTCGGCATGATAAAAGCGGCGCAAAAAAAGTTCGGCATAGACCTTAAAGAAAGCTTCATGATAGGCGATAAACTCACTGATGTTCACATGGGCAAAAACGCGAAGATGCGGACGGCCCTTGTAATGACGGGGTACGGGGAAAAAGAAAAGTTGTTAATAAAAGAAGCATACGATAAACCCGACGTGGTTGCGAAGGATTTTTATCAGGCGGTCAGGTTGTTGTTAAAATAATAATATAGAACCTGTAGAGAGGCTGCTTGCTGCCTCTCTGACGACGGCTCTACAAACCTGATAAAAATGTAGAGACCCTCTCGCAGCGGGCTTTAAAATGAAGGCTCAACGATGAGCGGCAGCAAGCAGCCGCTCTACGCGATATTAAAGGAGAAACAAAAAAATGAACAAATACGCGGCTATTATAGACAAATTCAAAGGCAAAAAGGTCCTTGTCCTCGGCGACTTTATCCTTGACGAATATCTCTACGGCGAAACAGAGCGTATCTCGCGCGAAGCGCCTGTCCTAATATTAAAATACAACAAATCCACCTACCTCGCCGGCGGCGGCGCAAACCCTGTCATGAATATAGCCGACCTCGGTGCCCTCGCCGTACCCGTATCCATCGTCGGCACCGATGAGTACTCCGAGATCCTTTTGCGCATGATGGAAGAAAAAGGCGTTGACCCTTCGTTTATAGTACGGACAGGCAGTTACAGCGTACCTGTAAAAACCAGGGTCATGGCGGGCTCGGTCCATACCGTAAAGCAGCAGATAGTGAGGATAGACCGGTACAACGAAGGCGTCCTGGACAAGGATATTGAAGCCATGCTGATCGAAAATATAAAACGCGCGGCCGAACATATCGAGGTCATACTTGTTTCAGATTACGGCAGCGGCATGATAACAGACGGCGTTATAAAAGCCATAAACGCCCTGGCTAAAAATGGCAAGAAGGTGGTTGTCGATTCCCGTTACGGCCTGAAAAAGTTCAAATACGTCGCCACGGCAACGCCGAACGAGACAGAGGCCGGTCCCGCGGTTGATTATGAAAAGTATGAGGAAAAGGACGTGGAGTATATAGTGAAACAGCTGGGCAAAATGATGAAGGCAAAAGGGATGATAGTGACCCGCGGGAGCCGCGGCATGATAGTCTTTGAAAACAAAAAACTTGTCAAGGTCGCGCCGTTCGGAAACGATGAGATAGTCGATGTTTCAGGCGCGGGCGATACCGTATCATCCATAATTTCCATAGCCCTGGCCTGCGGCGCGAAACTCTCCGACGCGGCATACCTGGCAAATATCGGCGGAGGGCTTGTGGTAATGAAACGCGGGGTGGCTACTGTCACGGTGAAAGAACTAAAAGGAGCGCTTAAAAATGTCTAAACTCAAAAAGCGGGAAGAACTGGCGAAGATAGTGGCGAAACTGAAAAAACAGGGCAAGAAAGTGGCGTTTGCCAATGGTTGCTTTGACATACTCCATGTGGGACATATAAGGTTCTTAAAAGCTGCCAGGTCAAAAGGCGACGTGCTTGTGTTGGGTTTAAATTCGGACTCATCTGTGAGAAAATTAAAAGGCGAAGGCCGGCCGCTCGTGAACCAGCGCGAGCGCGCCGAGATAATGTCGGCTTTTGAGTTTGTGGATTATATAGTGGTATTCAACGAGCTGACTGTTGATAAAACTTTACAGGTACTATTGCCCACTTACCATTGCAAGGGCACGGATTATACCGTGGACACGGTCCCGGAAAAGGAAATGGCGAAAAAGTTCGGCATAAAGATAGCGATAGTGGGTGACCCGAAGGACCATTCGACCAAAGATATTATAAAGACGATAGTGGAGAAGTACCGTTAAGATCGAAAAATCTGAACCTTAGAAGGGGTTTATGGAAAAAATACTGGTTTCAAGAACGGACGGCATTGGTGATCTGCTGCTGACAACTCCGTTGATTCATGAGTTAAAGATCAAATACCCGTCTGTCAGGCTTACAGTGCTGGCGTCCAAATACGCCGGGGAACTGCTTTTAAACAATCCGGATGTCGATAATGTCATAGGGTACGACAAAAACGGGCCAAAGGCGCTTCTTGCCGTGTTAAAAGCTGAAAAATTTGACACGGTAATTGCGGTTTACCCGAGGCCCGAACTTGCCTGGTTGTTTTTTGAGGCGGGAATACCACAAAGATACGGGACGGGTTCGAGATTGTATTCCTTGTTTTATAACAGGCCCGTATGGATGAGCAGAAAAAAATCCGGGATAAGCGAAGCGGATTATAATATTATGACGGCGGGCAGGCTTCTGGGGCGCGTTCAGGCGGTTAAAGAGTACTATTATATGACCGCGGATGAACGGCAAAAAGGCGCGGAGTACGCTGAACAAAAAGGATTGAAACCTGATTTTATCATCATCCATCCCGGCAGTAAAGGGTCTGCCTGGAACTTGAGCTGGAAAGCCTACGGCAGACTTGCCGTGGAGCTGCTGGCAAACGGATACAGGGTTCTTTTGACCGGCGGGAATGCCGAGAAGGATATGCTACTGAGGATCGGGGATTCCATTGAAAAAAAAGACGGATTATTCGTAATGGATGAAGAGCTGACAATGCGGGAATTCGCGGGAATTATCTCACAGGCTTCGGTTTTAATAAGCGGTTCCACCGGCCCCATGCATATCGCGGCGGCGCTCGGGGTCAGGACTTTAAGTTTTTTTCCGCCTGACCGGATAGCCGCAATGAAACCGGCCAGGTGGGCGCCGCTCGGGAACAAGAAGGTTATTTTGCAGCCGGAAGGTAATCTTCCGAAGCGGTTAGTCATGGATTCCATCAGCCCGGGGCTGATATTATCAAAATTAAAGGAACTCATTGGAGAATGAAAAAAACATTACTGTTATTGTCAATTACAACTGTCATTTTGGCGTCGTGCGCCACTATGGCAAAAAAAGTGTCCATGCTTGAGGTGACAAAGGCGGAAAAGGCGGTCAGGGCCGCGGCCGAGAAGGTCGTGGAAGCCATCCCGGATGCAAATACATATTATACTGTTATGAAGGGCGACAGCTTGTGGAAAATATCAAAAAAAGTCTGCGGCAGGGGAAGCGGCTGGGAGCGCATATATGAACTGAATAATTTTGACGACAATACCGTCCTTACCGAAGGCATGAAGCTCAGGACCACCAATGTATGCGCCCGACGCGTGAAATCCAAAAGTAATACAGCCACGGCTGAGGCCGTAAAAAAGATTTTTTCCTACAGGGTCGAGGAGAATAAAGCCTTTGGCGTGGGCGAAAAACTGACATTCAGCGTAAAATACTTCAACGTTACGGCCGGCATCGCCACGCTTGAGGTCAAAGATATCGAAAAATACAACGACAGGCAGGTTTACCATATTGAAGCCAATGCCAGAACCGCCCCGTTCTTCGAGTCGTTTTACAGGGTAAAAGACGTCATATCCACATACATGGATGTCATGGGGCTTTATTCGTGGAAATATTATAAAAAACTCGAAGAGGGCGGGTACCGCAATTCCACCACAATGGATTTCAACCACGAACAGGGATACGCTGTAAAACCAAACGGGGACAAGTGCGACATAACGCCTTTTGTCCAGGACGTCCTTTCCGAGTTTTATTATTTCAGGAGCGTTTTTAAGGGACAAGACGAGGTCAGGATAGACGTGGCTTCGGATGAGTGCAAGGAATATCAGATCGTGGTAAAAAAACTCCGCTATGAGACCGTATCGACCGACGCCGGGGATTTTGACTGCGTGGTGGTGCAACCGTTTTTAAAGTATGAAGGCATATTCAGGCAAAAAGGCGACGTGTGGATATGGCTTACAAACGACAAGAACCTGATACCGGTCATGATAAAGAGCCAGATAGCGATCGGAACCATCGATGTTATACTGCAGGAAGCAAATGTGGTGAAGGCGGAATAATTGTAAAGTTTTTAAGCCAAAAGCCAAAAGACAAAAGTTAAGTTATGAAGCAAGTGAAGGCAAGTAGTGCTATAAGGCAAGCTGCAATTGTTTGTTTTTTGAACTTTTTGCCGTCACTTTACAACTTAAACACTTAACTTTTGTCTTTTGGCTTTTGGCTTTATAACTTACTGTTTTTTATGGTTGACTAAACCCTCCCAAACCTATTATAATTATACATCCTAAGACAAAGGGAGCTGTCATGGCCGATTACTTTGAAAAGTCAGTTAAGGAAAGCTGCGCAGTAAAGGCAAAAAGTTACAAGGCAAACAAGGTTAAACTCCAAAAGACAGTGGACTCCCTGCACGACACCCTGAAAACCGGACATAAAATCCTCATATTCGGCAATGGCGGATCTGCCGCCGACGCCCAGCATATTGCCGCTGAATTCGTCGTACGCCTTAAACTGGAGCGCAGGGGATATCCGGCGATCGCCCTGACCACAGATTCATCCATCCTTACATCATGCGGAAATGATTACGGGTTTGACAGGATATTTGAGAGGCAGGTGGAGGCCCTGGGGAATTTCGGGGATATGTGCATGGCCATCTCCACTTCGGGCAACTCGAAAAACGTGATCCTCGCCATACGGGAAGCCAAAAGAAAAGGCATGCAGGTAATCGGCTTTACCGGAAAAGGCGGGGGCAAGATGGCGGGAATTTGCGACATACTCATAGACGTAAAATCAGCCAATACCATGAGGATACAGGAGACGCATATCACGTTTTTTCACGTGATCTGCGACATGACCGAAAAAAAGCTCGCGGGGGAAATTTAAGTTGAATAATACAAGCAAAGACGCGCTGAAAAAAATCATCAAAAAATTTAAAAATAAAAAAATACTCGTTGTCGGGGACCTGATGATAGACGAGTATATTTGGGGCAGGGTTTCCAGGATATCGCCCGAGGCCCCGATACCCGTGGTTGAAGTGGAGAAGGAAGACTCCAAGCCGGGCGGCGCCGCGAATGTCATACTGAACCTGGTATCGCTTGGCGCAAAAGTTTTCGCGGCCGGGGTAACCGGCAGGGACGATAACGCCAAAAGGCTCGGCGCCTACCTGAAAAAAGTGAAAGTGAACATATCCTCGGTAGTTGCCGATAAAAGCAGGCCCACCACGGTTAAAACCAGGGTGATAGCCCATCACCAGCAGGTCGTCCGTATTGATAAGGAGCATAAAACGGATATTTCAAGCGTCATCGCGAAAAATATAATAAGAAGGATTACAAAAATAATAAAAAAAATGGATGCTGTGATTTTTTCGGATTATGACAAGGGCCTGCTTACGGGGCCCCTTGTTGACGGGATAATGGCGAGGGCGAAGAACAAGATCGTCACAGTGGACCCCAAACCCGATAATGTGGAAATATTCAGGGACGTCACCCTTATATCACCGAATAAAAAAGAAGCCTCGGAAGCCTCGGGACTGCAGATAACAAGCGAAGACGATGTGCTGAAAGCCTCGAAAATACTTCAGGACATCACTAATTCAAAGGCGATACTTATCACCCGCGGGGAAGAAGGAATGTCGCTTTATGAGGACGGTTCCATGCGTTCGGTGCCGACAGTTGCCAGGGAAGTTTTTGACGTGACCGGCGCGGGAGATACGGTAATTTCAGTTGTAACGCTCGCTCTTTCCTGCGGCGCCTCATTTGACGAGGCTGCGGTGCTTTCGAACATAGCCGCGGGAAAAGTCGTGGCAGAAGTCGGCGTAGTGACTCTGACGCCAAAAGAACTGGAAGAAGCTGTCGATGAAAAACACTGACAAGGTCATTTTTGGCCGAAAGAAACTCATAATTGCGGTAAAGAAACTCAAGAAACAGGGTAAGAAAATAGTTTTCACGAACGGTTGTTATGACCTTTTGCACGGCGGGCATGTAAGGTTCCTGGCCGCGGCAAAAAAGATGGGCGATGTGCTGGTGCTGGCTTTAAACAGCGACGCCTCGGTCAGAAGGATAAAGGGCCCCAAAAGGCCGGTCACAAACCAGGACGAAAGGGCCGAAGTAATGTCCGCCCTTGAAAGCGTGGACATAGTTACCATATTTGACGAGAACGACCCGTACAATATAATAAAGGACATAGTCCCCAACGTGCTTGTCAAAGGCGGGGATTGGGCGCTTGATAAGATTATAGGTGCGGATATAGTGGAAGCCGCCGGCGGGAAGGTAAGGAACGTACCGTATGTCAAAGGCAAATCAACGACGAATATAATAGCGAAAGTGATGAAGTACTACGCATAGATGAAGTTGTTAAGCCAAAAGCCAAAAGACAAAAGTAAAGGTTTTAAGTGTATAAGTAAGGGCAAGGGAAACAAAATGAAAACGAAGTGGTTGTGATGCTCTTTTAGGGCTTGTTTTTATTTGAACACTTGCCTTAACTTGTTCTATACTTAACTTTTGTCTTTTGGCTTTTGGCTTAAAAACTTAAAAGCAGGGAGTTCTATGAATATTATTGGAGTAATCCCGGCCCGGCTGAAATCAACCCGGTTCCCGGAAAAAATGCTGGCGAAGATTAAGGGTAAGACCCTGATAGAGATGGTATATGCCAACGCGAGGAAAGCAAATTCATTAAAAGAACTTTACGTCGCCACCGACAACGTGAAGATAAGGAACGTCATAGAAGCCGCGGGCGGCAAGGCCATCATGACGCCGGCATCATGCAAGTCCGGCACAGAGCGTATAAGGGAAGCGTTAAAGTCCATACGCGCCAACATGAACGACATAGTCGTGAACATCCAGGGCGACGAGCCGCTGCTTGAGCCGGCGCTTATTGACAAGGCTGTAAAGGCCCTCATAGCTGACAAAACATGCGACGCTTCAACACTCGCGTGTGTCATCACGGACCCGAAAGAGATAAGCAATACGTCCGTTGTAAAGATCGTTACAGATAATTTCTCGAACGCGATGTACTTCTCGAGGTCAATAATTCCGCACAACAGGGACGGAGTAAAATTAAAACCCGGGATTTATTTGAAACACATAGGATTATACGCCTATAAAAAGAGCGTTCTGGACAGGTGGCTCAAACTGGACAGCCGCTACGAGAATGTGGAAAAGCTCGAACAGTTAAGGATGCTTGAGAACGGCTGTAAAATGAAGGTGGTAGTGGTAAGGAGCAAAAGCATTGGCATAGATACGAAGCAGGATTTTGCGAGGCTCAAGAAGCTTATTTGAACTTAACGGATTCAGATGAGGGTTTGAATTCCAAACTCCGAACTTCGAATTCCGCACAAATAAAAGAGGTGTTCCATGGCTGAAAAAAAGTACATTTTTGTGACAGGCGGCGTTGTTTCTTCGCTGGGTAAGGGAGTTGCGGCATCGTCAATTGCGGCCCTGTTGGAAGCGCGCGGCGTCAGGATCACCATGCAGAAATACGACCCGTACCTGAACGTGGACCCGGGTACCATGAGCCCTTTCCAGCACGGGGAAGTCTATGTAACCGAAGACGGCGCCGAGACGGACCTGGACCTCGGCCACTATGAAAGGTTTACCAACGCGGTGCTCACAAAGGAAAATAACGTGACCACCGGAAAGATATATTCGACCATCATAGACAGGGAACGCCGCGGCGATTACCTCGGCAAGACAGTGCAGGTAATTCCCCACGTGACAAACGAGATAAAAGACAGGCTTAAAGCCATCACAAAAGGCAGGGATGTCGATGTTGCCATAATTGAGATCGGGGGCACGGTAGGCGATATTGAAAGCCAGCCGTTTTTGGAAGCCATAAGGCAGATGCAGAAGGACATGGGCAGGGATAATGTGCTGTACGTGCACCTGACCCTTATTCCCTATATAAAAGCTGCGGGCGAGATAAAGACAAAGCCGACCCAGCACTCGGTGGCATTGTTGCGTTCCATAGGAATACAACCGGATGTGCTTTTATGCAGGACCGAGATAAAGATAACCAAGTCCGAACGCGATAAAATAGCGCTATTTTGCAATGTTGACGACAATGCCGTAATACAGGCGCTTGATGTCCCTACGATATATGAGGTTCCCAGGATGTTCAACCACCAGGGCCTTGATGACCTGATAGTTGCCAAGCTCGGGTTAAAAGCGAAAAAGATAAACCTGAAAACATGGGACTCGGTCGTAAGGAAGATAAAGTTCCCGGCAAGCGAAACCACGATTGCGGTCGTGGGAAAATATGTGGAAGTGCAGGACGCCTATAAATCCATCAAGGAAGCCATCCTCCACGGGGGCATAGGCAATAATACAAAGGTAAATATAAAGTGGATAGATTCGGAAAAGGATATAGAACCGCTTATCAAAAAGAACCATGTCGGAAAAGCATTTGCCGGAGTGAGCGGCATACTTGTACCGGGAGGGTTCGGCACGCGCGGCATAGAGGGCAAGATCGCGGCCATCAGGTACGCCAGGGAAAAGAAGATACCGTTCTTCGGCATATGTTTAGGCATGCAGGTGGCTACAATTGAGTTTGCCAGGCACGTGCTCGGCATGAAGAATGCAAATTCAACCGAGTTTGACGACAAGACCCAGTACCCGGTAATATCAAAACTCGAGGAACAAAAGCACATAGAGTACATGGGCGCGTCCATGAGATTGGGCGCGTACCCGTGCAAAGTCAAGCCGGCCACTAAATCATACGCGGCATACAAGGAAAAGTTCATATTCGAGCGCCACAGGCACAGGTATGAATTCAACAGCCTCTACAGGGACAAATTCGAGGAAAAAGGTTT
>PMTB01000186.1 GCA_003167475.1 candidate division FCPU426 bacterium
TTGGATACCGCTGATTTCAGCCTCTGCATTATATCCGGGGTCAGCTCAATGTCGCGTGACGCGAGCCTTTTCTCGTCGTGAGAGGAAAACTTTATGTCGGTATCCTTGGCGGCTGCCGCACCATCTAAAACCTGCTTAAAAGAAGGCGTACCCGGTGTAACAACATTGTTAGCAACATTTTGCTGTATGCGCTGCGCTTCCTGCAGCTGTGATAACTTTTGTATCTGGCTGTTGCTTACATTATTCACCATGATCGCACCTCCTTTTAAGCACTGATTGATTTAATACTTGAAAGCTGATAATCCACTCCGTTGATCGTGATTACCGGCTGTCCGCTTACAAACTTTACCACTGAAACCGATCCTGTCACATCCGGGCCCGCCACTGTTGTCGCTGTGCCGTCCGTTGCCGTAAGTGTCGTCGCAACTGTGACTGTCTTGCCGATCAGGCTTGCCGCCTGTGTCGTGTTCTGCATCGCCATCAATCCGACGATATTCGTGTTAAGATTGGCCAACGATGTTGCCTGGTCCGTTGCCGTGGTGTTCAGGTTCTGCATCTGTTCAACCGTCGAAAGCTGCGCCATATCCGACGTAAAACTCGAATCATCGATCGGGCTGGTTGGGTCCTGGTTTTCGAGCTTGGTGATGAACATTTGCAGAAAATCGGTCTTGCTGATCGTCGAGTTCGGATTGTCAATCTGATCCGCTGTTGCGTTTGCCTTTGTTACGTATGCGCTGTTTGCTGCTGTTACTGGTTGTACCGCCATTAGTTTCGCCTCCTTTCTTTTTTTTTAAGCTAGATAGTTCAGGTAGCCGTCGGCATTGACGAACGAATCAACGCCGCCATCCGTATTCTCGGCGGCAACCTGCTGAGCGGCTGCCTGCCACTGCGAGAAATTATTCCTGCCCTGGCCCTGGAAATCGGAGCTGGTGTTCGAGTTGGCCATGGATATGTCGAAATTATTGACCGTCATTCCGATACTGCCGAGCGCCGCCTTAAGTTCCGGAAGGGACGCTTTCAGGGTGTCCTTAACCGAATCATTGGTGACCTGGATCGTACCCTTTATCTCGCCGTTGGTGTGTTCAAGCTTTATATAAACGCTCCCGAGATTTTCCGGTTTTAATACCATTTTAATTTCATTGACCTTCTGGCCCGACTGATCGCTGATCTTTGAGACCACCTGCCTCATGACTATCTGCTCTTTGATGGAGTCGGCAAATGCCGCAACCCTGTCAAATATGGTTTCATTGCCGCTGACAAAAGCCACCGCAGCTTCATTGCTCAATGCCGCGGGCTTCACTATATTATCCGATATCCAGCGCACGTCTGACACCAGGCTCTTTGAAGGCGTGTCCTGCTTGGCTGTCCCGAGCTTGTCAAATAATACTTTAGCCGCGGTCTGTACCGCTTCCGGAGCCGCTATAGCCGAGACTTTGGCCTGTTCCGGAGCGTTTATTATGGCATTTGTATCTGCCTGCGTTTTCAAAGTTACCGCCTGCGGCAAAACAACCGCGGTTTGCACTATATCCTCATTGACCTGATTTGTCTGCATAATCACAGCAGGCGCATTATTATCCGCAACAACAACGACATGGGCCGCATCCGGTACCTGAACTGCAGGCGTATCCTGTGGCAAAACCACCTGCGCTGTTTTTATCTGCTGAAATGCCGGAGTATTAACGGCCATCTGTAAAGCGATATCCGGCCTCGGGGCGTAAACCGGTTTATTGGTAACGGTCAAAGAACCGTTGAGTTCGTTAAGGAGAGCCACTATCTTCGCGACTATGCTTTTGAATTCCTGGGGCTGCCCTGAAGTTGTCACGGCAAACTTACCGCCCTGCTGATTGCCCTGATTTCCCTGTGACAAAAGGTTCAGCGCTATGGCGCCCCCCGTTGTCTGGTCATCAGACACGTTTGAAACCACAGGCTGGACTGCGGCCGTAACCGGCGCCGGTAAGGCAATTGCAATGTTATTAAGACTTGTTATGATCCCGCTTATGGCGTCCTTGAGCGCGGCTGAATTTGACTGGGCTTTTACGCCCGTTCCAACCGCGTCCCTGACCTCTTCTATTTTAATTTTCACAGCCTGTAATACTTTGAGTGAATCTGCCGCGGCCTGTTTGGTTTCAGGCGCTGCGGCGGTGGAAACCGATATGGAAATCAATTCATTTTCAAGCGAGCGCACGAGGCCAAGCGCCTGTTCAACCGGCTGGATTTTTTCCGCCAACGAAACCGGAGCTGCCTGAACGCCTGCAGCCGGCGGAGTGCTTGTCAATATATTTTCCGGCTGTGTATTAATGGCAGGCTGCGGTTGCTTTGCAGTAACCTGGATGGAATCGCCTTTGACGGCCAATGCCGCTTCCGGAGAACTCAGGTCTTTGACTCCGGCCGGGGCCTGCGTCGCCGCTGCAGTTGTTATCTGCGCGCTTATTATTTTTACGTTTATTGTTTTTGTCTGCCCTATCGGCGCGGGGTCTGTTGAAGGCGCCGTCTTTGTCTGGGGAGAAACTTCCTGCGGTTCAGCCTGCATGACCGTAACCGTTGGTTTTACATTTGCGGCCGCCTGCGTTCCATCGGTCAAAACTGCCGGCTCCGGCTGGGTTGACTTTGCCGCTGAATTAATCACGATCTCAACCGCGGTCGTCTTTAAGGCCTTCAGGAAAACGGCCCTCTCCGCGGTTGTCAGGTTATTATTCTGCATGATGCTGGAAACTATCGTATCCTTTGAAATTGCCTGCGTGTCAAGCGCCGCGATATTCCCCGCGTTGCCTGTAAGGCTGATCATAGCAGCTGCCTGATAAAGCGAAGCTTTGATCTTTTCATTTGAATTGACTTCCTTTGCGAGCTGGGAATTTTCTTTTGAAAATAAATTTGATATGAGTGCTTTAAAATTATTTGGTTCGGGGTTTAATCCGGAAGTTATTGCCGGAGTGTTCGCGGTATTATTGCCAATAAGCGCGGATAGAACTGTAACGGCTGTAGAATTCGCACTTAAAATTGGATTGACCACAATCTTTTCCTCCGAACTTCAGGCCTTCCTTGCGGTCCAGGCCATCAGTCTCACGGGCAATCGGCCCGTTTAAAACTTAATACTCATACTCCTGCTTAACTCGTACACATTATACAAAACTTGTCTGATACTGTCAAGAACTATTTATATTCTTTTTCTAATAACTTTTCTGTTCCTTGCGGTTGAACTTGGATACCGCCATCTCATCAAGTACTTTTTGCTCGTTTTCGTTGACCACCCGCTGGAACTCCCCAAACTGCTTCTCTTTAAGCTTCTCAAATACCTTCTTTTCCCTGCTTGCTTCCACTACCTCTTCCCTTTTTATATCGGCCTTTTTTTCCAGAACTTTAATGTTTTTTTTGGCATCATCTATTTTCTTCAATAAAACCCCTAAATACTGCTCAAAATGTATAAGGCTCTGAATATCAGTGCCTTTTTTGTTCTCATTTGATTTTTCCCTTGAAATATAAGCCCTTTTTTCCTTTACCTCCGCCAAAAACTGCTCTTCCTGTATTTTAAGGGCCTGGAGCTTTAAAAGTTCATGTTTAAGCTGCTCTTCCTTTCTTTCTTTAACATTAAGGACGGTTTCAAGTTTAAACTTGAACTTTTTCATTTAAATAACCTTTGCAGGGTATCTACTGTCTCGCCATAATCGGCTTTTTCTTCGATTTCCTGCTTTAAGAACTTCCTCACAGAGCCTATTTTTTCTATGGCGTAATCAATGGATGGATTCGAACCCTTGACATATGCCCCTATATTAATGAGGTCCTCGGCGTTCTTATAGGTTGAGATGGTCTCTTTCAGCCTGTTTGCCGCCTGTTTATGCTCGGGAGTGGTAATATCTATCATACAGCGGGAAACCGACTCTAAAATGTCCACCGGCGGGTACTGGCTTTGCGCGGCAAGTTGCCTTGAAAGCACTATGTGCCCGTCCAATATGGCCCTTACTGAGTCTGAAATGGGTTCATTCATATCATCCGCTTCCACAAGAACGGTATATAAACCGGTAATGGCTCCCTCTCCCGGGGTTGTTCCGGCCCTTTCAAGGAGCTTGGGGAGCAGCCCGAATACTGACGGTGTATATCCTTTGGTTGTCGGCGGCTCGCCTATGGCAAGCCCTATCTCGCGCTGGGCCATTGCAAATCTTGTTACCGAATCCATCATAAGCATAACATTGTGCCCTTTGTCGCGGAAATACTCGGCTATGGATGTCGCAACAAAAGCGCCCATCCTTCGGATAAGCGCGGGCTGGTCCGATGTCGCAGCGACAACCACGGAACGTTTTAATCCTTCTTTTTTCAGGTCCTTCTCTATGAAGTCGCGGACTTCGCGTCCTCTTTCTCCTATAAGAGCGATCACATTAATATCAGCGCTGGTATTCCTTGCGATCATTCCGAGCGTGGTTGATTTGCCGACTCCCGAACCCGAAAATATACCCATCCTCTGTCCCTTGCCTATGGTTAACGCTCCGTCAATGGACCGTATGCCCGTTGCCACGGGAAACTCCACTTTTTTTCTCATGAGCGGATCTGACGGATTATTATACACCGGATAATATTCTTTTACTTTAAGCGGGCCCTTATCGTCGATAGGACGTCCCAATCCGTCAACAACCCTTCCAAGAAGATGATCGCCGACCGGGACCTTGAATTCTTCGTTGGTGGCCACAACTTTCGCGCCCGGGCCTATGCCGCGCAGGTCTCCCAGGGGCATGAGCAGGGCTTTGCCTTCCTTGAACACTTCTTTCTAGGCGTCTATGGTGACTTCCTCGTTTCGCGATATTATTTTACAGACCTCTCCTATGGAAGATTTTAATCCGGAGGCTTCGAGCACAAGGCCGACTATCTGTGTGACCTTGCCGCTTGTTTTGAGGAGCTGCATTTTTTGAAGTTTTTCATGGTATTTGAGAAGATTAATGCCCATCGGTCACTCCGAAAAATGGAGTTTTTTCTTTATCTCACCGAACTGGTAATTAATATCAGTATCCACTATCTCGCTGTCTGATTCAAGCCTGCACTCACCGCGCTCAAGCATGTCGTCAGGCAGGATATGCAGCGCTTCCGTAAGATCGGTCAACTTGATAAAGTCTTCCCTGTGTGATTTTATGAGTTCAATATCTTCGGGATGGCAGTATATGATGATCTTTTCCTTGTTCTCCAGCATTTTTATGGCTTCTTTTACAAAATTAACCACTATGTCCCTGTTCTGTACAAGTTCCCTGCCGACCACTTTTTTTGCCACATCAACGGCGAGCTTAACAATATCGTCCTCGGTGCTTTTGATAAGCCTGTGTTTTTCAGTGAGCGCGGTTTCAGCGATGGAGGTAAGTGTGGTGCTTATGGCGGAGTATTTATTGTCCATTTCCAGCTTGCCTTTTTCAAGGCCCTCATAATAGCCCTTGTCCATGCCTGCTTCGTAGCCCTGTTTCTCGGCGCTCGCCTTGAGTTCCGCGGAGAGTTCTTCGGCTTCGCGCAGCTTTGTGGCGATCTCAATGTCGGAACTTTCTTTCATATCATGATTTAACTTTTCAAGCTGGAAAATTTCCTCTTTTTTACTGTCAATAAGCGCGTCCAAAGCCTTTAATTCGTCCTCGGCCGCCGCNNGAGCCTGCGCCGCTTCAGTTTCAAGCTTTGCGGCCTTTGATAAAAAAGAACCCCGTAGCTTGTACGGGGTGTCTTTTATATTATATTCACCTGGGGTATACAGGTTTTTATACAAAAATTTCCTCCTCGCCGCCGCGGGCAACGACTATCTCGCCCATCTCTTCCAGCTGGCGTATTACGTTTACTATCTTCTGCTGGGCTTCTTCCGTGGTCTTTAAGCGCACAGGTCCCATGACTTCCATATCCTCGAGTATCATCTGGCGGGCGCGGCTTGACATGTTCTTAAGGACTTTATTCTTGCACTCTTCGGACGCTCCCTTAAGGGCCAGGACGAGGTCCTTGGAGTCTATCTCGCGCAATATCTGCTGTATGGTCCTGTCATCCAGCAGGAGTATGTCGTCAAACACGAACATGAGCCTTTTTATTTCGTCAGCCAGATCCGGATTATTTTCTTCGAGTTTTTCCATGATCGCCTTCTCTGTCGAGCGGTCAACCCTGTTCAATATTTCCGCCACGTTCCTCACGCCGCCGGCGGAGGCAAATTCCTGGGTGAATACGGATGCGATCCTTCTCTCGAGGACCTTTTCAACTTCCATGATGATTTCCGGCGTCGCCCTGTCCATAGTGGCTATCCTGGTCGCGACGTCAACCTGTATCTCGGGGCCCAACGATGAAATAATTGTGGATGACTGGTCCGCGGACAGGTGGGCAAGCACAAGCGCTATGGTCTGCGGGTGCTCATTCTGAATGAAGTTCAATATCTGCTGAGGATCGGTCTTTTTGATAAAATCAAAAGGCGTCATCTGGAGCGCGCCCTGCAGCCTGTTGAGTATTTCGACGGCTTTCTGTTCGCCCAGCGCTTTTTCCAGGAGTTCCCTGGCGTAATCTATGCCGCCCTGGGATATATATTCCTCCGCCAGCGCGAGCTGATAGCTTTCCTCGAGAACCGCGTCGCGGTCCTGGGGCTGCACCCTTTTGGTGTTGGCTATCTGAAGGGTTATCTGCTCGACAACCTCATCGCTTAAGTTCCTGAAAACCTCGGCTGAAAGATCAGGACCGAGGGTGATCAATAATACTGCCGCTTTCTGCTCTCCAGTTAAGCCCATCTAAGTCACCTCTTCTCTTCCGTAAGCCAGCGCTTGATTAACTGGACTATTATCTTCGGGTTTTCCCTTGCTATTTTTGTGATCTGGCGCTTCATCTCGGCGCGCTTCTGCGCTTCCGCGAGTTCGGCGGCCGAAGGCACCGCTTCAAGCGGTACCTCGACTTCTTCCTCTGCCTTTGCCGAGGCTGAAGCCATTTCGATCTGGCGGCGCAGTTTCTCCCTGATAGCTTTCGGTTTCAATGTCGAGCGCAGGAAGAAGAGCGCGAATATCAATATGCCTATTATTATGCCCAGGCTCATGATGGTTGTGGTGTATTTCTCGCGGTTGGCCGCGTCAATCTTGTACTGATCCGCTTTCTCCGCGGAACGGTCAAACGATACGTTCTCAACCGCCACCTGGTCCCCGCGCCCGAGGTCAAGCCCCGCCGCGGCTATAACCGCGTTCTTGATGGATGTAACCTGCTGCGGCTGAAGATTATCCACTATGACGGCGACTGAAAGCCTTTTTACAGCGCCGACAGTCTCAACCACATGGGACTCTCTTTTTGTTATCTCATAATTCTCGGTCGCTTCCGATTTGGAATAATTTGAATTACCGCTTACCACCGACTTGTAGCCCGGGATGTTTGAATCCGTCCCCGGGACTCCGCCGGGATAGACGCCCGCGCCCGTGTAACTTTCAAGGTTTTTCTTTGAGCTTCTTAATACGCCTTTTCCGCCTATTATCGGCTCATATACTTCATCTTTCTTTTCCACCTGGTCAAAATTAAGTTCCGCTGTCACCCGCACGGTCGTCCTGCTCTCGCCCAGGACCTGGCCAAGCATGGATTCAACCCTTCTCTGAATATTTTTTTCATAGTCCTTCTGTATCTGTATCTGCTGGTTCGTTAGTTTCAGTTGTTTTGAAAATGAGTTGGATCCCGCCACATCATCTGTCAGTTCATCCTTAATGACATCGCTTAATACCTCGCCCTTGGTGTCAACTATGGTCACGTTAACGGGATTCATGCCTTCCACGCTGCTGGCGACAAGATGCACTATGGATTTGGTCTGGTCGTACGTGAGTTTGGTGTCGTACCTCATCTTAATAAGCACCGACGCGGTCGGTTCTTTCTGCCTTTCTTCGTAAAGTTCCTTCTGTGGAAGCACGAGATGCAC
>PMTB01000254.1 GCA_003167475.1 candidate division FCPU426 bacterium
AAAAATAACAATGTCCATGGGCGTCGCCGAGTACCCCGGCGACGCGATAGCGAGAAGGTCCCTGATCGACAAGGCGGATAAGGCGCTCTACAGGGCAAAGGAAGAGGGACGCAACAGGGTGATAAGGGCTTAATTACTAATTGTCCGCTTCTTTTTTATATTTTAATAAAGAAGCAGGCAATTAGTAATTTGTCTTTTGTAGAGAGGGAGCAAGCCCCCTCTCTACACGTTCGTTTTAAAAGGCTTTGTTTTTTTATCGAAATTAAAAATCTGGACCGGAGCAAACTTGGAAAAACAGGCTGAAAAACAGGCTGTCGAAGAGGCAAAAAAGAACCCGGCGGCTTTCGGTGTCATATTCGAAGCCTATTATCCCGCCATACTGCGTTATGCCCTGCACAGGACCGGCAATTCCGCGGCGGCCGACGATATTGCCTCCGAGGTTTTCTTCAAGGCCCTGAATAAAATTTCTTCATTTAAGTGGTCTGGCGTGCCTTTTTCGGCCTGGCTTTACAGGATTGCCGGCAATGAGACAATAGATTACTACAGGAGGCATTCGCGCGGCCCTTATTCATATGACGATCCCGATACAGGCCATGAAGTGCCGGACAAAGGTTCCGGCAGCGATATGGAAAATGAGCTTATTTTGGCCCAGGATGAGATTGATAACAATAAAAAGTATATGGAAGTTAAGGAAGCTTTAAAGACCCTTCCGGATAAGTACCAGGAAGTGCTGGTTTTAAGGTTCCTGGAGGAAAAGAAAATATCCGAAATAGCCTCAATACTCGGCAAAAATGAAGGGACGATAAAATCCCTCATTTCCAGGGGTGTGGACAGGCTTAAAAAGTATTTTGACGGTAAAACGCAACCTTTAGGGGGCAAATCCGTTATAAGTTTGTAGAGCTAAAGACGGTGAGGATACGATATGGACGAAAATGACGTAATAAAAAAGCTATCAGAGGCAAAACTCGGGGAAATTTTGATGCCGGCCAGGAAAGCAGCCCTAAAGACGGCCCTTATCAATGCCGCGGTAAAAATAAAAGCGCCATCATACGCGTGGCTGAAAAAACTCATACCTGTTTTTCTTGCGGTCATGGCCGCCGCCGGGACCACGGTCTATGTCGTGGATAATTTTGACAATGGTTCCAGGTTCAACAAACACGGCGGCATATGGAGCACATATTCGGACGCACAGGAAGGCGGGAATTCCGCTGTCTGGCCTGCCGCGCCGGGGCGTGACAATGACGAAGGTTTTGTCATGTCGCAGCCGGGTTCGGACGGTACGGGTTATGCCGCCAGGGTAACGGGCTATACCGGCGCCGCGTTGGGCCTCAATTATAATTACCTCGGCGTGCTCGTCAGGTTTGACGCGCTTTCGTCATGCCCTACGTGCAAGGGTTCGGATATTAAGAAATACAGCGGCATAAAGTTTTCCGTAAAGGGCAGCCTGGAAGGCGGCCGTTTGAGTTTTATCCTTCCTTATGAATCAAGCGAATGCGTGCCGGCCCGCAAGACATGCAAGAGCATGACTGATTACGCGGATTATGAGGCTGACATATCGGATCGCGTTACGCCGGAATGGACCACCGTGACCATCAATTTCAGGGAGGATTTAAAACAGCCGCAGTGGGCCCCCAAGGGGGATATTTTCCCTGTGGAGGAAGTGCTCGGCAGCGTGCGCCTTTTCAAGTGGCAGTACAAGAACGGCAACGGAAAGGTTATGGACCTTTGGATAGACGACCTGGTATTATTTTAGGCCGTGCGACCTTTCGCGGTTGAAGGTGTTGAAATAAAAAATGGAACTAAAATTGAAAAAAATTTTAAGGAGGGAAAAGCGGTGAAAAAATTAGTAAGTTTGTTGCTGGCAGTTGTATTTTTGTCGGGTTTGGCGGTTTCCGTATTTGCCGAGGGCGAGGACATCGCGGCAAAACACACTGTAAAGTTGTGGTCGTTCGAGACGGGGACCACTGAAGGCTGGCAGGGCGTTGGAAAATGGAGCAAGTCATGCTCTGTGACCAAGGACCCGAAGTACGTAACAGAGGGAAAGTACGCGCTTAAGATCGATTGCACGGGTTCGACGGACTGGAACCAGGATGTTTGCTTAACCAGCGGTCCGTTTGAAGCCGGGGTCATTAGCAAACTTGTCGAGGTCACCATGGATGTTACGGTCCCGGAGGCTTCCGCAAAGGGGCTTGAATATATGGAAATGTACCTGGTTTTTTCCGGAAAAGCAAACAGCTTTTTCCAGTTAAAGGGCCAGATGATGCCGGGCAAGAATACCCTGAAATTCAAGGTAGATAATGCCAAGGTAAACGGAGATATGTGGCATATTTACCTCGTTTTAAACAACTCACAGGCATATGCCGGACCTATATACGTTGATAACATAATAGGCAAGCTCAAAGGCGAACCGGGGAATGTTGAAGGAAAGGTAATCGATAAGGACTCAGGCTCCCCCGTGGCGGATGCCAGGGTTGTCGTGGGAGACGCTCTTGCCGTAACCGACGGCAGCGGAAGTTTTAAAATGGTTGTTCCTGAAGACGCGTATAAGATGGTAGTTGTCGCAAACGGCTTTAGGGACATGTCCAGCGACGTTGTTGTCATGGCCGGCCAGACGAAGTCGCTCGGAAGCATCTCTATAATGAAAAAGAAAGCGCCGACAGTGAAGGAAGTCAATATAACCATAGATCCTTCAAAAGTGATCAGGACTATAGACAGGCATAAATTGTACGGCCAGAACATAGCTCCGTGGCACAAGCCCCAGGGTTACAGGGACGCGGAAGCTCTTGACAAGCTTAAAGAGATAGGCGCGACGTATTTCAGGATACCCGGAGGCGACTATGCCAATATATATAACTGGAAAACCGGGGAAGCTTATAAATTTGACGGAACGGTAAAGGACACGCAGGAATTCAGCTATATGGGAGGCATGGTGCCGTTCGTCAAAAGGATGGATATCATGATGAACAATTCAGTGGAAGTGCTGCCCACAATAAATATACTTACTCCGGCCAACAAGACGATAAATCAGAGGCTTGATTTCGCTGTTGCATGGCTGCAGGACATGAAAGACAAGGGAGTCAAGTACAAATATGTCGAGATCGGCAACGAGCTTGACAACAAGCCCATGGTTCCCGGGCCCGCGAAGGCCAAAGAAGGCCACAGCGTCCTGGATTCACCCACAGACATGAAAAACGTGCACTGGTGGACATCCATCGCGAATTACAGCAAAGTTTTCAACCAGGCCGCGTATAAGATCAAGACATTTGACAAGTCGCTTAAGATAATGGGGCCGGTACCCATGCAGCCCATGAATCAGGAGCGCCTCGAAGGCGATCCGTGGAAATCGGTGGGAACAAAGACCCCGTTCTGGGTCGAAAGGTTCCTGAAAAATTGCGGCAAATATGTCGACACGCTTGCCGTGCATGAGTACCCGTTCTGGGCGAATAACGACGCAAGGGCGCTGCTGACAAAACCGCAGACGACTTGGCCCGTGTATATGCCCCAGTTCAGGTCCTGGATAAAGAAATATGTCAACAGCGAGTACCCCAACAAGTATGTGGAAGTAGCCCTTACTGAGTGGAACTCGGGCGATGAGAACGTGATGACGGCCCAGCTGGAGAACGCGCTTTTTTGCGCGGATTACCTCGGTTCATTCATGAAAACAGGCGGGGACCTGGCTTTCATTTGGGACCTGTACACCCAGAAGCCCGGAATGGGCGGCGGGCACGGCCTGCTTGATGAGGAAAACGACCCGACCAGGAAGTATTCGGAGAGGTCGCATTACTGGGTTTTTGACATGTATTACAACAGGTTCGGCACCAAGATGATAGCGTGCGAATCGGACAACCCGGACCTGTCGGTTTACGCGTCCATGGTCGATGATAACACAATATCCATCATGGCCATCAACAAGACCAAGCTTTCCATCTCGGCCGCGAAGCTGAATGTCAAGGGATTCAATGTATCCAGTTCGGCAACTGCCTGGCAGCTTTCGGACAAGGAATACGTATGGTCCAAGGAACTTTACAGGCCTATAGTGAACTCGGGGCCGACCATGATAAATGTGAACCTGACCAACGGTGTATATGATTTCCCGCCGTATTCGGTAACGGTACTGCAGATAAAGAAATAAAGTCAAAACATTCAGATAGCAGAGAGTTGATAGTAGAAAAACGACAGCGGCCGGAGAGATCCGGCCGCTGTTTTTTTTGCTTGAATTTCCGGATATTCGTACTATAATGCGTAAATGTGTTAAATTTTTATTGGAGGTTAAGGGGATGAAGAAAATTCTGATTGCGGTACTGCTTTTCATTTTTTGCCTCTCTTTTGTATCATGTTCCACGATTAACATCGCCACAGACAAGGGTAAGTTCGCGTTTTTGATGCCTGAAGAGGGCGGAGTGGTCAAGGAAGTTAGGACAAAAATGGTCTTTTACGTCCTTTGGGGGCTTGTGCCTGTGACGGATAACTCAACCAAGGACCTGATCAAATCAAAGGAAAAAGTAAAGGTCAAAACTACAACGAGCTTCGTCGACGCTATAATTTCCTGTGTAGGGTCTTTCATATCGGTACAGTCAAGGACGATAGAAGTCGACGTAATGAAATAAAAGCGGTTGATGATATATAAAAAAGCCCGCGCTGTAAAAGCGCGGGTTTTTTTATATATGAATATTTGAATTTGTTTTCTGTATCTGTTTTACATTTTCCTAAAATCGCAAAAAGACCCATGATGCGATTTTAGGAATTGACATTCCCCCCGTTTTTATTATAATAATCTCACATTTTAACAAAACTTTTTTAAGGAGAATATCACATGGCAAAAAAAGCGAAAAAGGCACCAAGGATAATTTCCATACCGCCGCAGGGCATGACCATCACCATACCGAACAAGTTTTATCTTGTGGCGGGGGAATCCGAGGGCATGACTCCTTTGAACGCTTTTGACAACGCCCTGGTCGACGCCGGCATTGGCAATACCAACCTTGTGAAGATGTCCTCCATACTTCCGCCGAACTGTACGAAGATCAAACCCGTGAAGCTGCCGCTTGGATCCCTGGTCCCGGTCGCTTACGCTTCAAAAGTTTCATCGCAGTCGGATGAAATAATCTCGGCCGCAGTGGCCGTCGCCATACCGAAAGATAAGAATAAGAACGGCCTCATTATGGAGTATTCCGCGGCCGGGCATAAGGAAGAAGTGGAAAAGATAGTAAGGCACATGGCCGAAGAGGGTTTAAGGCAGCGGGGTTACGCCTTGAAAGAAGTCCTTTCCATATCCGCCCAGCATGACGTTAAAAAGATAGGCGCCGCATACGCTGCGGTCGTCCTGTGGTGGTAGTCTGATGGGAAAAATGACCGGCAAGTGGTGCACGGAAGTATACAAGGACACGGCACTTTCATTTAAAATAAAGAAAAAATTATACGGCAAGAGGTCCAAGTACCAGATGGTGGAAATATATGAGACCGAGAAACACGGCAATTTGATGGCGCTTGACGGTTGTTATATGGTATCCACCGCCGAAGAGTTCGTATACCACGACATGCTCGCGCATGTGCCGCTTTTTTCCCATCCGAACCCGGAGAATATCCTGGTCATCGGCGGCGGGGACGGCGGGACCGTAAGGGAAGTCATGAAACACAAGGGCGTCAAATCCATTGATTTTGTCGAGATAGACGAAGACGTATATACGACATCGAAAAAGTATTTTCCGGCGCTTGTCAAAGGACTGGAACAGGACAAAAGGGTGCACTTCCTTTTCGGAGACGGCATTAAGTTCGTGAAAGATTCAAAAGACAAGTACGACGTGATACTGGTCGACGGCACGGACCCTTCGGATATCGCCGGCGGGCTTTTCTCTTCGGATTTTTTCAAGGACGTTCACAATGCCCTGAAAGAGGACGGCATCATGGTCATGCAGTCCGAGGACCCGTGGTTTGATTCGGATATCATAAAGAACGTGCAGGACAGGCTGAAGAAACTCTTTTTACAGGTACACCTTTACCTGGCGTTCATACCCATATACCCGTCGGGTATGTGGAGTTTTTCATACGCCTCAAAAAAGCACGACCCAAGGGTGATAAAGAACAAGAAGTCAAAGATCGCCAAGTTCAAATATTACAGCGAAGAAGTGCACAAGGCGGCTTTTGCGCTGCCTCAGTTCGTGAAAGACGCCATCAAATGAACTTTATCAAGGAACCTAACTTTATAGGATGCGATGCCTCATATAAGGCCGCGCGCACGGTAATAGCGGGACTGCCTTACGACGGCACATCCTCATTCAGGCCGGGTTCCAGGTTTGCCCCTGATTCCATAAGGAAGTATTCTTACTCCATAGAGACATTTTCACACGAGCAGGAGCGCGACATCACGGATTATAAGATCGCGGACCTTGGTAATCTGGAACTGCCTTACGGAGACTCAAAGGCCGTGGTTAAACTGGTGGAAGAACTCGCCGCGAAGATGCTCAAGGATAAAAAGAAAGCCCTCTATATAGGAGGTGAGCACCTGCTCACTTATCCCATAATGAAGCAGTACGCCAAAAAGTACAAGGACCTGAAGGTGATATATTTTGACGCGCACGCCGATTTCAGGGAAGGCTATAAAGGCAGCAGGCTTTCACATGCGTCGGCCGCGAGGCTTACGGCGGAAGAAGCCGGCAATGAAAACCTTTTCATGTTCGGAATACGTTCATTTGAAAGGAATGAATGGCTGCATATGAAAAAACACAATATATTTGTCGACAGCAAAGTGGAGCGTTTTGACGAGGTTGTTGACATGATAAAGGGCCATCCGGTATATATGTCGCTTGACATGGATGTTTTTGACCCGTCCTGCCTCCCGGGATTGGGCACGCCCGAAGCCGGCGGTATTTTCTACACGGATTTCATGAAACTCATGCCGGGCCTGACAAAGCTGGATATAGTCGGGATGGACGTCCTGGAGATCTCGCCGGAATACGACGCGCACGGGAACTCGAGCATATTTGCGGCTAAAGTCATAAGGGAACTGATCCTCAACACTGCCGCCGTATGACGATAAAAGACAGGGTATATAACAGCCTGCTCGCGCTGATGCCGCTGATCCTTTTTTTTCCGCAGTACATTTCCAACCGGCTGATGGGATGGCTTGACCTTCCGTTTTATTTCCTTCCGTTCAGGATGCTGACGTCCGATTATATACGGCAGGGCGTCATGCCTTTCTGGAACCCATATATTTACTGCGGCAACCCGCTCCTTGCCAATATGCAGTCCGCCGTATTTTATCCGTTCAATATTTTTTATCATGTCCTTCCGGCCGCGGCCGCCGTTAGGATAACCACTTATATTGCCTTCGCCGTGATGGCGCTTTTTACATACGCATTTATGCGGCAATACAAAGTTTCTGAAGAGGGGAGTTTTGTCTCTGCCGTGATTTTCGCCTTCGGTTTTTACAGCATGATAAAAGCGGTTGAATTTGCGGAAATCAATGTCATGGCCTGGATGCCGGCCGCCCTGTATTTCACGAAAAAGTTCGCTGATTCGGCGAGATCCGCCGATTTTTTCATGATACCCATGATGCTCGCCCTTTCACTGCTTGGGGGGCACGCGCAGCTTTTTATTTACGTGTGGATGCTCTTCGCCGCTTTTTTTATTTATGAGAATATCTGGCTGAAGGAAGGGTCCAGACTTGACGGGATCAGGGATTTTTTTGTAATCAACCTGATCCTGCTTGCCCTCACTGTAATACAGCTTCTTCCCACGGCAAGGTTTGTCCTGTTGTCAAAAAGGGTGGTTGGAGGCCTTGGATACGGGAGCGTCATGGGCGGGTTCCTGAATCTTGACCATATCGTGACCTTTGTTTTTCCTTTTTTGGGCGGGCTTTTTTCAGCCCAGTCGAATTTTTTAAACTGGTTCGGGCTTGTTAATACGGGTGTATTCGCCATATTGATGCTGATACTAGGGGCATTCATGATCAAGGACTCCAAACTGAGGATTTTCCTCATGGCGGTATTTACGCTCTTTTTATTTATGACGTTCACAGGGTGGTTGCCTTTTTACAGGGAACTCTTTGATAAATTGCCTTTTCTGGCATCGCTAAGGTACCAGTCCAAAGCCGTGCTGGGCGTATTTTTTATAATGTGCCTTATTTTTGCAAAGGGATTTGACGAACTTTTCAGCAGGACAAGGGAGGAACTCGAACCCTTCACCTATTTTTCCGTGGGATCTTTTATAGTCATGCTTTTTACTTATATTTTTGCCTGGCTTTATAAGAACAATATCCTTATATTTTACAAAAAGTTTTTTGAGCCGGGAATGAGCATGCAGAGGATATATGACGCGGTGGATGCCTATGACACGGTTCTTTCCGGGTTCTTGCTTTACCTTCTTGTTTTTGCGTCGGCGGTATTTATCATTTATATGGCCGGCAGCGGCTTAAGGCGGGGCAACGGCATGAAGACGGCGGCTGTGGCGGTCGCTTTGACCAGCCTTTTTGCATTCCAGGATTGGGCGCAGTTCCAGTATGTTAAAGCTGATTTTATGGAAAAAAAGACCGTGCAGACCGATTTTTTGTACAATAAAAGTTCCATCGGCAGTTTCAGGATACTGGCTCCGGCGTTATTCAATCACTTCGGCCTGAATGTGAACGCCATGAACGAGGACGAACTGGTTTATTACTGCAACGACACGCTCGCCCCGAACATTCCCATGTACCACAGGATAAAAAATGTTGACGGATTTGACCCGCTTTTTCTGGGGGATTTCGCCGCTTTCAAAAGCTGCTTTAATGTGACACGGGCGCCGTGGTCAATGCCGGCTTTTTCGCTCTTCTCGGCGAAATACATTTCAAGCATGGCAAAATTAAGCGGCGCCGGCCTGCGCCTGGCGAGCCACGGGTTTACGGATATTTATGAAAATGCGAACCGCCTGGAACCGGCATTTATGGTGAAGTCCCCGTTTGAGGCTGTTACGGCCGGCAGGGATAAAGCGAAGGAATTGATAGCTTCGAAAACTTTTGACCCGGAAAAAACAGTGATATTGGACAAGCCTGACGCGGCCCTTGCGGGCAGCCTGAAAGCCGGTGATAAAAGCGTTAAGATTTACGGGGAAATCCGGGTTGTTTTTGATATGCCGGACCCAAATACGTATGTGATAAAAACCGTTTCTCCCGTGTCAGGGGTGCTGGTGCTTACCGACAATTATTATCCGGGATGGCAGGCTTACGTTGACGGGGTTGAAACGAAAATAATGAAAGTGGACCTAACTTTTAAGGGGGTTTTCCTC
>PMTB01000230.1 GCA_003167475.1 candidate division FCPU426 bacterium
TTATGAGTCTGCTGCTCTAACCGACTGAGCTATGGGCCCACGCTTTTACGACAGGTATCAATTATATTTTGATTAGGGAATTTGTCAAGGGGTTTTTAATACTTTAAAATTGCATTTGTGGTCTGGCGCAATTTTAAAGTATGATGTAAGGCGGATAATATGCAGGAAAACAAGGAGGAAATATGAGGAAAATAATTGTGTTTATAATGGTTGTGTTTATATCTTTTTTTGTGGCGGCTAAAAACGAAGCGGAAAAAGACGCAAAAGACAACATCATTGGCTCTATACACTGGCTGCACCATTCAAGCTTCAGGATCGAAGCAGCCGGGAAAGTCATATACATAGACCCGTTTGAGATAAAAAATGACAAGCCGGCAGATTACATATTCATAACCCACAATCACTATGACCACATGTCGGTCGTTGATATACAAAAAGTGGCCGTAAAATCCACCCTGATCATATGCCCCAAAGAATGTGAAAAAGAGCTGAAAAATTTTAATTTAAAGGTGGTCGCGCCCGGCGATAAGTTCGTTCTTGAGGGCCTGAAAGTGGAGGCTGTCCCGGCTTATAATAATGTAAAGCCGTTCCACACGAAAAGCAGCCTAAAAGTCGGTTATGTCATAGGAATAGGCAAAGCAAGGATATATCACGCCGGAGATACGGATTTTATCCCTGAAATGAGGGACCTTAAAGATATAACTGTCGCCATGGTCCCGATAGGGGGCATGTTTACCATGGACCCCAAGGAAGCCGCTCAGGCGATAAACGCGATCAAACCCGAAATAGCCGTGCCCATGCATTACGGTTACAAGATAGGGAAAAAAGAGAATGGCGCCGAATTCGCAAAACTTGTGGATAAATCCATAAAAGTTGACCTTATGAAGCAGGAGGAGTAGAATGCTTACAAAAGATGAAAAAGCGGAGATATTGAAACTTGCAAGGAGAACCATTGAAAATTATATTGAAAAAGATATAATAATAAAATACACGACCCAAAATGAAAATTTAAAACAGCATGCGGGCGCTTTTGTGACGCTGCATAAGGACGGGCGCTTAAGGGGCTGTATAGGCATGATAGAATCAAACCAGCCGCTTTATGAGACCATAATTGAAATGGCAAAGGAAGCTTCCACAGGAGATCCGCGGTTTGACGCCGTGGTTCCCGAAGAGATAGGTAACCTGGAAATAGAGGTCTCGGTATTGTTCCCCAAAAAGAGGATAAAAAGCCTGGATGAGTTCGAACTTGGCAAACACGGCGTGATAGTAAGGCAGGGCCTGGCCAGCGGAGTGTATCTCCCCCAGGTGGCCTCTGACACGGGCTGGACAAAGGAGGAGTTCATGAGGAGCTTATGCGAAGATAAGGCGTGCCTGCCTCCGGATTGCTATAAGGATGAAAAGACGGAAGTTTATATATTTGAAGCTCAGGTATTCGGCGAAAAGGAGATCAAACTTGAAAAGTAAGGCGTTCATTGTGCTGTCGTTGTTTGTTTTTGCCATGCTCCGCGCGGAAGTACCTTCCAATACGATGAACGCGTATTCACAGGCCCTGATACCCGAAACTGTAACCGCAGCTGCATCCGCGCAGGCAATCACCGTTACCTCCGCATTGCAGGAAACCGCCACAGCCCGGCCGGCTGAGGTACAGGAAAAAAATCCAATGCCCGAGGATATTTGCGGAGGTCTGCTGTACGCCGGCGTAAATATGTGGACAGGTTATTCGGTCAGGACAAAAAAGGACGGAATAGAGGAGATGCTCGGGCAGGAAGAGATCAAAAAACTCCTTACATCCGATGACGAAGGAAAAAAATATTATGATGACTCTGAAATGAAAAAGGTATTTACTACGTCATTTGAGCTTGCCGCGGCCGCCTCGGCGGTATATTTCCTGATAGAGTCAAGGTTCTTTGACTCGGGCAATATCAATTCAGGGAGGCCGTCGGTCCTCATAGCGACCGGGGCTGCAATCCCGCTTTTTTTAATGGGCGCGAATTGGACAGGGAACGAGGCCTTTAACGATATTAACAGGTCATTGAACGTTTATAACTCGAACATTTCATGCGGGTTGAAAAAATAATACAGGAACGCAACCGCCGTACACGAAAAAAAGATAATCACGGTTTTCAGCCGGCCTATTTGTTGAGACAATACAAGGAGTTTATAATATGCAAACAGCGCCCGATACGTGGAAGGAAAAATACACGGTCAAAGTCTATGAAGCGGATAACCTCGGCAGGGCCGGGATAGTCCCGCTTTTTGATTATTTCCAGGATATAGCCTGGTGCCATTACAGCAGGGTTGAGGCCGCCCTGGGGCAGTTCCTCACCAAATCACAGATATGGGCAATGACCAGGGTGGAAATTCACATTGAGCGCCCGGCTTTGTGGAAGGAAGAAGTGGAACTGGAAACATGGTCGCGCGGAATTGAAAAACTGACGGCGTACAGGGATTTTTTCATAAGGGATACCAAGGGTAATCAGATCGGGGCAGGGACGTCCACGTGGGTGGTGCTGGACCTTGAAACAAAAAAAATACAGCGCCTGAATGATATCGCGGAAAAGTGGCCGTCGCAGGTGGAGAAATCCGGCATAAACAAGAACGCGGATAAGGTATTGCCGCCGGAAAACCCGGTCTACTCGGGCGCCTTTAATGTCAATTATTCCGACATGGATGTCAACCAGCACGTGAACAGCGGCAGGTATATACAATGGATAATCGATGATTTTGGAAGGGAATTCCTTGAAAAAAACACATTGGGCGCCATAAAGGTAAACTTTGCCGATGAGGCAATGCCAGGCGACGAAATTGTGGCCGGCAGGCAGGACAAAGGCGGCGGCCTTTGGAGAGCGCACCTTATAAGAAAAGGGAGCGCAAAAGAGGTTTGCAGGGCGGAGATACAATGGAAATAAAGGAAACTTCGGACAGGGAAAAGGTAAAACAATTCCTCCTTGAGGACCCGTACCAGCATTTGTATGAGCTTGGCAACCTGCAGGAAAAGCTTTTCAGCCGCTCCGCCTGGTTTACCGCCTCCGAAAACGGGGATATAAAAGCCGTTGCCATGATTCATGAGGCTAAGAACGTAAAGGACAATATCCTTTTCCTTCTTGGAAATAAGGACATGGCGGCCGCGCTGATGAAAGGAATTAAAGGAGGCCTGCCCGGGAGTTTTTACGCCCATGTGACAAAAGAAACAGCGGAGCTGCTCGCGCCGGAGTACGATATCAGCCCTCCCGTAATATATGACAAGATGAAAATTACCGGCGATATGCTGCTGGAGCGGTCCATTATTTACCCTGAGTACACATACAGGGTCAACAAGAATGATTACGGGGCCATAAACGAATTTTTAAGGGCCATAAACCCGTCCGCCTTTTTTATGCCTGCCATGCTGGAAACAGGGAAATACTTTATAATAAGAAAAAACTCCGACATAATAGCTATGGCTGGCGTGCATTTTTACTCGGCAGAAACCGGCACGGCCGCGATAGGTAATGTGGCCACGGCGCCGCAACACCGCGGTAAAGGTTATGCCGGGTCCGTGACCGCCAGCCTGGTCATGGACCTGTGGAAGGATGTGAAGCACATAGGCCTGAACGTGAGGGCGGATAACACACCCGCCATAAAAGCCTATGAAAAGATGGGGTTTGTTTTTTATTCAAGCCATGAAGAAATAAAAGCCTCAAAGCGCCCGTAAGCCACCGCTTAAGGGAAACATTGGCCTTGTTTTTTGCGGTTCAGGTGATATGATTAACAGCAGGATAATGTGCTTAAAAAAAGGCGGGAAAAATGGTGTGGAACATTTTGGTATTGGCAGCTGTAATCTTGTCATCACTTGTATTTTACGGATTATATTTTTATGCCAAACAAAATCGTTTCATCAAATCATTCCTGATATTCATATATTTCCCGTTCGTCTGCAATTATATATTTTGCGCTTTCGTTTACGGACGCTTTCTGCATTTTAACGCGCCCCAGATTTTTCTTAATCATCCGCTGGCTGAAATATATTGCGTCGTTGCCGCATTTATACCACCGATAAGCATCTGGATATATTATAAGAGGCATTACTGCATTAAAAAAACGGAAACGGCCGTTTCGGCCGTTGTATACCTGGTATTGGCTTATTTTTACATAAGAACCACCCTGCCCATGGTAGCCTGCAGCCTGTTTTCTTTTTGCGCATAATTTTTGCATGAAACACCGCTTCGTACTTGATTTAAACCGTTTAATCCCATATAATTAATGCATAAAGAAAACAATCGTTCAACATGCGCAAAACAAAGGGGAATTTATGGAGAAGCAGATAAAGAGCGACCTAAAAGCGGAAAGCCTGAAAGACGCGTCCAAACTTATAAAAATTATGTCCGGTCCAAAACATAAATCCAATACCGACGCAAAAGCGCTTATGTACCAACGCGCCGCGGAAGTATCTAACAACAGGACAAAGTCCAAAAAAGTATAATGTATTTAAGGGGCTAAATCCGGATCCACCCGTAAAGCGCTCCCAGAACCCGCCAAGCCGCGACCGTTTTAAACGGTTGTTTGATCCCGTATTAAAAATCCCGTTATACTTATTTTGCAGCCGCAGCCGGGGAAGCGGTCATAGGCTGGGGCACATCTATCTTTATATGTTTTATCACTTTGAGCTTATTGAGCGGCCAGTAAACTATAAAGGCTTTTCCCCTTATCATATTGACCGGCAGCGCGCCCCAAAACCTGCTGTCGTACGACTGGTCGCGGTTGTCGCCCATCATGAAGTAGCATCCGGACGGGACAGTGATGGGGCCGAAATAATCGCGCGGCGAATACATGGCAGGCTGGAACTGCGGATCGGTATGCTGCGTGTAAGGCTCATCCATTTTCTTTCCGTTCAAAAACAGAACCTTGTCTCTTACTTCGATCGTATCGCCCGGAAGGCCCATGCAGCGTTTTATCCACATTGAAGTGGTCTTGCCCGTGGGGTCGCGGAATATGACAACATCGCCGCGTTTGGGTTTGTTGAAGTCAAGGTACATCTTGTGGTCAATTGGGTTATAAAGGCCGTAAGCGAACTTTATCGCCATGGGATGCTCGCCCACCATAAGGGTACTCTCCATTGACGGTGTGGGTATGGCGAAAGCCTGTATGACAAAGATGCGGAGTATTGTGGCGATGATCATGGCTTCAAAAGCCGGTTCAACCCAGTCACGCACCACATGCTTTTTGTCAAGTTTGTAAACGTGGGCGACAAGCACCTCGCCTATGCAAAGCAATACGAATAAAGTCCAGTAAATGATCTCCATCCAGTCGATGTACTTCATGCTGTCTCCTTTAATATACGCGGCAAAACGGCCGCGGTTTATTGCGCCGGTACCGGCGTCCTTTTTGCCATAAATGCGTTTATTATGCCGACTGCTTCCTTTACTCCGTCCTCTTCATGCATTTTTTTCGCGACAATCTCGGCAGTATCCTTGAGCTTGACGTTATTGATGACCTGCTTCATGGCGTCGGCTATATTAGCAGGGGTTGACTTTAAAAAATCCATGGGTTTCGAGGCGATGCCCAGTTTATACAACTGCGTGCCCCATGACCTCTGCTCGTCCATGAAATAAAGCGGAATTGACGGTATCCCGGACCTGGTGACTGTCTGCGTGGTCCCGGCCCCGCAGTGGTGCACGGCCGCAAGGCAGAAAGGGAATATTTCCCTGTGAGGCATTTTCCCCGCGAAATATATATTCTGAAGGAACGTATTTGGCAGGTACTTATCCATGCCGGTCTGTATGATAACTTTTTTCTTGTAAAGCCTGGCCGCTTCTATAAGCGTCTCCATGCACTTTGCCGGGTCCATCTGAAGGGATGAACCTAGGGTCATAAAGACCGGGTGCTCGCCGCGGCGGGTCAAAAAGTCCTTCAGTTCCGGGGTGAAATCGCAGTGTTCTGCCGCATCAGGAACGTTCCAAAAACCGGTAATTTTAATCCTGCCGGAGGTTTGCCAGTCTTTTGGCTCATTAAAAAATATCCTGCTGCAGGCGGTGAGGTTGAGTTCATCGGACATCCAGGCTCCGGTCATAACGTGTTTTACCGGAGGAATGGAATTATCCGAGTAAAATCTGTCAATATTTCTTTTTAGGATCATATCAAAAGCCGCAAGGACAAGGCCCCATGACAGTTTGGGCAGTATTTTACCGAAGTAAGGGAAAAAGAAAGGCGGTTCAGTATCCGAAGGCATAAGCCCGGGCCAGTATGAAACGCTGATGTATGGGATATTGTGGATGTTTGCCGCGGCTTTAAGGTAAAAGCCGGAGAAGTGCCCTATGACGAGGTCGTTGCGTTCGCAAAGCTGGTTTGAAGCCGCGTACAGCTCCGGTAAATAAGGGTNNCTTCCATATTCAAAGTCGCCTTGATCATTGTGATGCCGGTCTTGGCGCAAAGCCCTGCGTATGATTTATTGTCAATGCTCGCTATGGAAATTGTCACCTGATGGCCGTTTGCTTTTAATCCGGCGCCAAGGGCTATCATGGGCCTTATGTCGCCGTCAGTGCCCCAAACCTGCATTCCGATTTTCACAAAAAACACCCCGTCTGTAATTAATGCGCAGTTTATAACAGCTGTAATTATACTATAAAAACATGGAAAAGATAATGGTTTTTATTGTCATTTACCCCTTGACGGTTTTAGTATTGCTGATAAAATTACCACAACCAAACTAAAGAGGTGTTTTATGAATGTTTGCGTGTTTTGTTCGTCGTCAGACGCGGTTGCCAAAAAGTATTTCCTGGCGGCCTGCAGGCTCGGTAAGGAAATGGTGAAGAGCGGTTGCGGCCTTGTTTATGGAGGGGCCAACAGGGGGCTCATGAGGGAGATCGCGGATTCGGTGCTTGCCGGAGGCGGTAAGGTCATAGGCGTCATCCCAAAGGCCCTGCATGATTACGGAATATCCAAAAAAGGCCTGGACGAACTTATCATCACGGACGACCTGCGGAACAGGAAAAGCGTCATGGAAAAGCTCTCTGAAGCTTTTATTTTTCTTCCGGGCGGCATAGGCACCCTTGAGGAAGCCATGGAAATACTCACCTTAAAGCAGCTTCATTACCATGAAAAACCGCTGGTATTCCTGAACACAGGCGGTTTTTACGGAAAGCTCATGTCTGTTTTTAAAATGATGATAAAGGAAAAATTCATAAAAAAAGACCTTTGTAAAATGTTTTATATTGCCAGGGATGAAAAAGACGCGGTACGCTACATAAAGCGTTACAAGCCGGTAAAAACAGGCGGGAAATGGTTTTAAACCCTTAAAATCGCTCTTAGGTCTGAATTGCGATTTTAAGGGTTTAAATGTAACAATCTATAATAAAAGGCGGGTATATTAAAAAATGAATTTGACACCTTTTCAAAATTGCAAAAACAGATTCCGAATGCAATTTTGAAGAAGATAATTCACGTGGATATGGACGCGTTTTACGCGTCTGTGGAACAGCGTGACAATTCCGCCTTAAGAGGCAAACCGGTCATAGTCGGCGGCACGGCCTTAGAGCGCGGAGTGGTCGCGGCCTGCTCTTACGAAGCCAGGAAATTCGGCATACATTCGGCCATGTCAACGGCAAAGGCCATGCTTTTGTGCCCGGAATGCGTCCTGGTACACCCGGATTTTAAAAAATATGAGAAAGCCTCCTCCGTAATAAATAAAATATTCCACGAATACACGAACCTGGTGGAGCCCCTGTCGCTTGATGAGGCGTACCTTGACGTCACGGATAATTTTTTGGAGATAAAGTCAGCCACGGTCATTGCCGGGCAGATAAAGGAAAAGATATATGAACAGACCTCTCTCACCGCGTCCGCCGGGGTATCTTACTGCAAGTTCCTGGCCAAAATAGCCTCGGGGTTTAAAAAACCCGACGGACTCACCGTGGTTACCCCGGATAAAGCGGCTGATTTTATTGCAAAACTTCCCATAGGGTCGTTTCACGGCGTTGGCAAGGTGACTGAAAAACACATGCACTCTCTGGGTATTTATACCGGCGCGGACCTTAAGAAAAAAACCCTTGCCGAGCTTGAGGAGAATTTCGGGAAGTCAGGGTCATGGTTTTATGACCTGGCCCGCGGCATTGACGAAACGCCCGTGGAGCCCAACTGGATAAGGAAATCAGCGGGCCGCGAAACCACCCTGGCCACCGACATAACGGATATGGGAAAGATCCGGGGGATACTTGAAGAGCTGTGTTTTGATGTTGAAAAGGACTTAAAAAGCGAGGGCAAAAAGGGAAGGACGATCACATTAAAAGTAAAGTACCATGATTTTAAGCAGATAACAAGGAGCATAACCATAGAGAGGCAGGTCCAGGCGGGCGCCACAATAAATAAATATGTACAGGAATTGCTGTCAAAAACAGAAGCGGGGAAGAAAAAGATAAGGTTGCTGGGTGTATCAATGCACGGGTTTGAGGAGGCAAAGAAAAAGCCCGGCCAGATGAAGTTTGGGTTTTAATATTTATAGAACTTGAAAAACGGGGCAGCAGTGGTATAATATAATACATAAGGCAAATATGGCATTATAAAACCTGGAGGCGATTTTGAAAAAGAAATTGGTGCTTAATATAGGCGCAAAAGTCGCTTTGATAGTGCTGCTTGGCGTCACCTCCCTGAGCCTTACATCTTATTTTTTCATATCCGGCAGTTTTGAAAAACTCATAAAGAAAAACTTTGTCGAGAAAATAGCCGTTCTCGCCGAGACTTCCGCGCTCATGTGCGAAAAATATGTGGTGCAGGCGGTCGAATTCACCCCCACAAGGCAAAACAAGACAGGGCCTTCCAATGAAACTGTAAAAAACCTCCTCGAAGCCGCTGCCACCAGCGGCAATGTGCTTTTCGCTGCGCTGAAGATAAATAACAAGGCCGTTGTGAAGATAAACGCCAGCGGGTCCGACGCTTTCGATCTTCCAGTGCCGAAAAAATCAACCGAGAATCTCCGCGGGAACCCGATCGCGGAGATCACCATCGACAATGTAAAAGGCAAGGAAATAAGGGTGCCTATCACTTACATGAGAAAAGAAGTTGCCGAGGTCATACTCGGTTATGACGAGATCGCTCTTTACGCCGAAATAACAAAGGCCAAGACAGCCGCCCTGCTCATCAGCATCATAGGTTCGCTTATTGTGGCTGCCATACTCATTATATTTATATACATAAGTATCATCAACCCGGTGAAGAAAATGTCGGTGGCGGCGTCCATGATAGCCAGCGGCAGGATGGGCGGGAAGATAAAGGCGCATGCTTCAAGTGACGAGATAGGGGTGCTGAGCAGGAGTTTTAACGATATGACGGATTACCTGACCGGGATAATGGAAACCTCGGCCGAAATATCCGAGGGCGGCGTACCCAGGACATTCACCCCGCGCTCCGACAAGGATGAAATCGGTATAGTTTTTAAAAACATGATAAACTATATACAGCTTATCTCGGAGACACTTGAGAAGGTGTCCAAAGGCGACATTTCATTCCACTATAACGCCAAATCAGACCGCGATGTTTTGGGGAAATCCATTGAAGACATGCTTAATGGCTTGAGAAAACTTGTATCCGGAGTTAAAAATTCCTCGGAAGAGGTCGCCTCGGCGGCCGAAAGCCTTACGCAGATCGCGGAGCAAAGCAGGGAAACCATAGTGCAGCTGTCCGAAACAGTGACAAATATATCCAAGGCCACCGGCGAGTCCGCGGGTAATTCCCAGGCCGCCAGCAAATCCAGCCATGCCGCGTATGATGCCGCCAGGGTGGGGCAGAAATCCATGGCCGAACTGCTGGAAAAAATGCAGAAGCTAAAAACCAACCTGGAAACCTCAACGGCGAAAATGCGCAAGCTGGAGGACCATTCCGACGAGATAAAGAACATGGTGGAGATAATCAAAAGCATAGCGGACGAAACAAAGCTCCTTTCCCTGAACGCGGCTATCGAAGCGGCCAGGGCGGGGCAGAGCGGCATGGGTTTCGCGGTAGTGGCCGAGGAGATCAAGAAGCTTTCCGACCTGAGCACGGAACAGGTAAAAAAGATAAGCGTAAGGATAAAGGAAGTCAGGGACGATATTTCCGAGACGGTCAGGATATCCTCCGACGAAGCCGAGGAGATAACGGACAGTTCCACGCTTACCGAACAGGCAAATGAGGAATTCATAAAGATAGTCACGTCCATAGACGAAACCACGGCCCAGGTCGAGGGTATTGCGGCGACAGGCGAGGAAATAGCGGCTTCGTCAGAGCAGGCAGCGGCCTCATCCGAGGAACAGTCGTCATCCATGCAGGAACTCGCGGCCTCGGCCGAGGAACTTTCAAACACGGCAAGAAGCATGAAGGAAGCCACGGATAAATTCAAGGTCTAAAACACTTTAAAATCGCTTTGAGGCCTGTATTGCGGTTTTAAAGTCTTTTAATTTAAAAACATAACATTATCAATATACAAAAATTAAAGGAGAAACAGCATGAAACACTCGGCTTATTTTGACGGGAAAGTACAGAGCCTCGGAATTAATACCGCGAAAGGCTACGCTACGGTCGGAGTTATGGAAAGCGGAAAGTATACTTTTTCAACCGCAAAAGAAGAGACCATGATTATCACGGAGGGAACGCTAAAAGCAAAACTCCCCGGTAAAGAGTGGGCCGTATTTAACAATGGCGCAAGATTCATAGTGGCTCCAAACTCGTCTTTTGATGTTGAAGCAGCCGGCGAGGTAGCCTATATTTGTTACTATAAATAATAAGATTAATAAATTCCGCGGCCCTCAAAAACACAGAGATTGCCAGCCCGCTTTGCCCGGGACTTGATAAAACATGAAAGAAATTTAAAATTCCCCTGTGTTTTAACAGGAAAACCAGTTGTTTTCGGACTTATTTATTAAATTGACAAAGCTAAAAATAGGGTATAAAATGTTATTTGTTGCGGAAAATTAAAAATAAAGAGGTGCTTCATGGCAGATGATTTTTCAAGGTTAAGGTCGGCCCTCCAAAAAGTTGATTTCTTTTATTCTTTGAATATAATGGACCTTGATTCGCTTATAAAAGCCCTCAAGAAAAGGAAGGTAAAAAGGGGCGATGTCATTATCAAACAGGGAGAGATAGGCGATAAATTTTACCTTATAAGCGAAGGCGCGTTCGGCGTTTATATAAAGGATAAGAAAGTCGCCGAGCTTTCCGACGGGCAGTTTTTCGGGGAAATGGCGCTCATTACGGACCTGCCAAGGACAGCCACGGTAACGGCGCTTGACGACGGCGGGCTTTTCATACTTTACAAAAGGGACTTCAAAAAAATACTTTTATCCAATCCGAAAATTGCCGCGATCATCAATGACGCCCTGTCAAAGAGAAGGGCGCGCTAAAAGAAAATCAGAGAAGAAAAATGATAAAATCAGGATTAAAAACCGCAGTTTCACAATATAAAATTATATTCTGACTAAAATGGAAGGGGCAGGTGAAAATGGAAGCGACGCAGGTAAAAGAAGGGGAAGCGATCAATAATATATTCGAGGGGCTCGACCCGGCGATAAAGGAAAATGTTACCGGGGCGCTTGAATTTTTCAGCAAGGAAAAATCCGAGAACGGCAATAAGATAGAGGATGTGGTAAAGGTCAACAAATTGAGGAACGCCTACAATACGCTGGTGGGAGCGCTTATCAATGAAAGAATGAACAAGATGAACAAGTACCAGGAACTTTTTATGTGCACCGGCGCCATAGGCGACACCGTGGATATAAACGGCAATAAGATCACCCTTATGGACCCCCCCATATACGCGCAGCTTTTCGCGGATTTCTGGAACAAGGACACGTCAAGCTTCTTTGCCGGCGTGGTATACTCTGTTACTGAAAAGATGAAGGCCATCGCGGAAGGGAAGATAGAGCTCATAGACACCTCCGGGAAAAGAAAATCCAAGAAGGTCGACGACAAAGTCGACCCGAAAAAACTCAAGGCTTCCCTCGAGTGGAAAAAGAACGACAGCCTGAAGATCGGGGCCAACCTGGTGAGGACGCTCGGCTCCTATATGGACAAAATGCAGCAGCTCGACCAGGTAAAGCTTAAGACCCTGAAGCTCAACTATGACGGCATAAACACATATTTCGGCATACTCAACAAGGGCGCAAAGCTCACGCCGGAAGACAAAAAGATGAAGGACCTGCTAGCGGTGAGGTCCGACATGATGGCAAAAACACTCGCGGATTTCACGAAGCTATACGCGGAGACATTCACCCGTTCGGCCGAGTGCATAGATTCCATCAAGGAAAAGATAGACGATATAAAGCAGAAAGAGATCGAGATAGCCAAGGCTTCCACGGCCGTATCAGCCGAGGAAAACAGCGCGGTTGATTCCTTCACTTCCGAGCATACGGACCTGATAAAAAGGGATGTCAGTATAATCAACAGCTTTATTGTGAGCGCTTCTGAAAAATCCGCCAACAGGGTGCCCTACTCAGGCGCCAGGATCCTGCTTAACTCGCAGATACCGGACCTTGCAAGGGCGAATGATTCCTACTTCTGTACGCCAAAGGCGGTAATAGAGTCACTAACCAAGCTCATGTCCATACATACAAACGCGTTCCCCAAGGATGATGACGGCAATTACATCATACCGCCGATACTTATCGAGCCCATCAGGAACTATGTGGACTTCCTAGAGGACCGCTTTATAATGGGTTTTGTGACGGGAGAGCCCGGAAAAAAGGGGGCCAAGATATCGTTCTCGCCCATAGATTTCCAGGTTATGAAAGCCATAGGGATGTACCTGGCCAAGGACCCCATCTTTGACTACCGCGGGGAAATAAACGAAGGCACATTTATGGGGGATTACACCGGGAAGGTGGAAAAAACAGCCCAGGTGAAGTGGACCGGCCAGGATAAAAAGATGAACATGGTCATATCATCAGAGCTTGTCGACGCGGCTTCGCGCGACGACGCGGTGACAAACTATATGGACTTTGTATTCAATTGCTTAAACGGCCTCGGGCCGCCGCCTAAGATGTCAAAACGCCGCATAAACATACTTTTAAGGTACGCCACAATTTACAGCCTGGAGAACAACGTAAGGCTGCTGCTGCAGTACTGCGCGCAGTCGGAACCGACTGAGGTGCGTGATACGATCATGAAATTTACGAACAGGAGCACGGACGCCGGCAGGGAAATGGTAAAAAAGATAGTAAAGGAAGACGCGGTAGTGCAGAGGGTCCTGGGCAACAACCCGGACATGGTGTGCGCCAAGATTTTCGTATAACGAAAATTTTAATTTGAAAACAACAATATATAATTAAAAAAGGCCGCAAGCCGGATAAATCAGGCTTGCGGCCTTTTTGTTTTTTTAGGACTTATAATGCGTAGGGGTGCCGCGCTGCGACACCCTACGCGGGCACTTGGTTAAAACGGTGTAATAATCATAAATCGAGAAAAGTCTTTATGTTAAGTCGTGCACGGTGCTGACAAATTTTGCCTCAGAATTTTGCGCTGTATTATAAAGGGGTTTCGCGCAAAGGTCTGAGTCAAAATTTGTCAGCGCCGTGCACGAAAAAGGAATTACATGGATTTAGTGGATTTCTCGGCAGCACGAAATCCCAAGTCTAAACAACGTGCAGGCCGCTTGCAGAGCGATTCAAATGAGACTGTCGGAAAAGTCTTTATGAAAGGTCGCATCCGGCNNGAGACTGTCGGAAAAGTCCTTATGATTGGTCGTGCCCGGTGCAGGTCAAATTTTTCTGTGGATTGTGCGCTGTATTATAAGGGTTTTAGTGGCGCACAGGCCAAGAAAAATTTGACCTGCTCCGGACACGATAAAGAATTACATGGATTTAGGGGTTTTCCGACAGCATCCAAATATGACTGCATTCTTTTACCTTCCCAATATCCCCGTCAAAACCACCAGCGCCGCGAATATAAGGCTGAGCCGGTCAGACCGTTCTTCCCGCGTCTTCGACATTTTTGCCGCGGCAATCATCAAAGCCCCGGCCAGTATGGCGGGGATAAGAAGCGTTAAAGATGCGGCAGCAGGGGCCAGGAGCGCGCATGAAAAAAAGAGCGCTGTAAGCAGGGCGGTGTTGTTATCATATAATGACGCGAAAGATATTATAAGAAGGGACGCAAAAACAAGCCCCGGCACCGCGAAGTTAAGTTTTGACAAAAATCCGGCCCCGTTAATGACGGAAGATCCGGCCAAAAGCAGGACAGAAGCGTATAATGGGTACCGGACACGGCTGAAAAATCCCGACAGGCCGGCTTTGTACGGCGGCAAAGAGTAAAATATTGTAATTACAAAAAGAAGTATGCAAAAAAGGAAAAAGTCAAATGAAACGGCCATTGAGGATATCAGGACCAGTATTGCGTAAAATGGCGCGTAAGAGACGCTGCCGGACCCTTCCGAGACTGCGTCCAGGTAAAGACCGAAAATAAGGCAGGTCAGAACACCTGATAAAAGCATAAAATAGTCATAAGGATTTTGAAAAACAGCAAGGCCCTGCCGGATAGGAGCGAGCAGGAACCCGCATAAGAACGATGACGCCAGCACCATGGAAAGAGGGCTAAGGAACGTCTTAATATATTCCGTGAATTTTTTTGTCCCGGCATGCACCCTGTAAAGGCAAAGCAGGATGGGGACAAGCAGTATGAATATCATGACCGAATTCCTGCGGAGGAATTCCCCGCCGTATGACGCGCCGAAGAAAAAGTTGTTGATCAGCGCGTCGTATTTGGGGACAAAAGGCATGGCCGGAAGGAGGATGAAAACAGGATAAGCCATGGATGAAACAGCCAGGAAATACAACAGTATTGACGCAAGCGACGACCTTAAAAAGTTTTTTGTCTTTATAAATACAAAGGCCCAGCATGCCGCGAACGCGGCAAATACCTCAAGCCTTATCCCAAGGCATATATGCACGTCAACGCCGGGCACAAAAAAGAATCCCAAAGCTTTCGCATAGTCCTTTAGAGTGTACAGGTAATCTATCTTGCAGCCCGAGGGATGGTACGCGAAAACATCTATCAAAGGGACTATGTTTATCCACGCGAAGCAGAAGAGCATCAATTTCAGCAGACGCACAAGGTCTGTTTTGGCGAAGGCGCGCAGTACAAGGGCGAGCGCGCAAAAGAGCGTCATCCACTCCAGGTTAAAAAGCACGCCCATCTGCAGTATGGTTGTGTCCTGGGTGGCTCCGGTCCCTATGTTGTGCATATTTTCCATGGCGCCTTCAAGGAAATTCCTAAGGAAAGATATGGAAAAAAATACCGCAAGATAACCGGAAAAGGTAATGTCATAGGACTCAAGGCGCAAAATCAGGCGGGATAGATATGTTGTTTTTGCGGTTTTATCATTCTTTTTCATCTGTGGCCTCTTTGAAAAGTATGACCTTGCCCGGCAGGGCGCCGTTTATTACGTCTTTGTCCGCTATGATCGCCTCTTCCAGTTGGCTTTGCGCCTCTTTGTCGCGTTTTAGGGCCGTGAGGGCCTTATATGAGCCGAGATGCGCGAGCGCGAAGTCAGGGTAATAAAAAAGGGCGCTGTTGAAGGAGCCAAGGGCTTCATTGAATTTATCCTGCGCCAGGTATACGGAGCCCATGTTATACATTATATCGGCCGAGTAAGGAAAAAGAGCGAGCAGTTTTCCATAATACTCCAGGGCTTCCGGGTATTTGCCGTGAAGCGACAGGAACTGGGCATAGTGGAAGTTTGAAAAGTACGAGTCTTTTTCAAGGGCGATCGATCTCTCATAAAGCGCGGCGCATCCGGGATTGCCGCTGTAATCCTGCTTTAGGGCCTCTTTCAGGAAAAAGTTTGACGATATGCCCCCCGGTTTCAGGAAAAAAATGTAAACCACGGCCAAAACAAAGACAGCCGCGGCCCCTGTCCTGACAAATACGGGTGGAACGCTTTTTTCCCCGTCCATCCCCGAGCTTTCGCGCGCGAGCAATCCCGCACAGATGAACAATAGGGACGAGCATGGGAATGAAAAGAGAGGAAAATTGAAAAAAGATTCCGAAGAGACGAATATGAGCGAAGAAAAAAGCGCCATGGAAAAAAGGAATCTGCCGCGTTCCATATGCGGGGACGCTTTTTCAAAGGAATAGGCGAGCGCGAACAATAAGGCCGCGTATAAGAGCAGCCCTGCCGCGCCGGTTTCGGCAAGAAGCTGGATATAGTCGTCATGGGCATAGGATGAATTCACAAACTTGAACGCCGGCCTGTCCCTTAATACGGCCGCCTGCTCTAACTGCTGGTATTTTTTTATGGCGCCGGGTCCGGACCCAAGCAGGGGAGAACCGGTAAAGAGCTTTATCGACGATAATCCGAGGTCCAGTCTGTTTTGTATCTCCGGGCTTTCAATGGAAAACAACCCGCCTATCCGTGAAAAAGCCGACCCGACCGAGGATGAAAAATCATGCGATAAAAACGGGAGCAGCAGCAGGCTTAGGGCCGCCGCTATGGCCGGGGCCTTTAGCCTGTCAAGCGCCTTAAGGCGAACGCAGGAAAATATAAAAATGGAAACGGAAACAACCGCAGATATAACGGCTCCCCTGGAAGATGAAACCACAAGCGCAGGCACAGCAAGTAAAACGCAGGCCATGGCAGTGACGCTGGTTTTTTTGCCTGTTGCCAGGGAATACAGGGAAAACGGGACGCAGAAGCCTATGAACTCCGCGAAAAATATGGGGTTGCCGAAAAACGAATACGGCCTTTGCGCGCCGCCCGCGGAAAAAAACTGGAACAGGCCGTAGACAATGGACGCCAAAAGCAGGATGTTGATGAAATTGGAAAAAGTCCTGCCGCTTAGATCCGAGTAATAGGAGGTAAAATAAAGCATCGGGCTGAAAAAAAGCAGGCCGTAATAGAATGGCGGATGGTTGGGGGAAAAAACAAGCCAGACGCACCCATAAATGCAGTAAAGAGCCGCAAACAGGGAACTCAACGGCAATTTTCCGGGTTTTGCCCTTAACGCGGAAAATATCACTGTCAGGAGCGCGGCAAAAAATACGGCAAGCGCCTTGGGAAGCTGGTACATATCGTAAAAAAGAGGCGACCAGGCCAGGGCGCCCGCAAGCGCGAAGAATAACAGCAGGTTAAATACCAGCGGTTTGTTTTGCATCATCGCGCTTAATAAACTGGGACTACGGTCGGGACGAGGAATGATATTTCGCTGAAAGAGACAATCTGCATGGAATTGGTCTGCATGGAAAAGAAATTGAGGTTCCTGTTGAAGTATACGTACAATGTCGGGTTGTCGTTGGTTGCGGTCGGTTCCATGCTCAGGATACCCTGCGGGCCTATGTATATGGAGCCATATATGCAGATGTTTGACGTGCTTCCGGTAGGCGCCGGCGCCCCGCCGATGCGAAGTTCTCCGCCCGCATAGATGAGGCCGTAATGCTTGACATGGGACAGGTATGACAGTGAATCATTACCGACGTTTTGCACATAATGAAGTGAGTCACTGCCCATCGGAAAATAATAAATGTCATTTTTTAGGACGTTTGCGACGTTGTCGGCAGTTGCGCCCGCGCCATAACCGTAACCCCAGGTATACACGGCTGTCTGCGTGATGTTGCTTGGGGTATTCCCGGTTAAAACCAGGGGACCCTGCACGAAAAGCATGCCGCAGGTCATGTACTGGTTGGTAGCATTGACGTAAAATTTGAGTGAACCATCGCCGGCCGTTACAGTGAGGGAGCCCGAGTATGTGTTGGCTGTCGTGGCGGTCGTCCATCTCGTGGGAAGCCCGTCCGTGGTGTCTATGAAAAGCACGGAAGAAGGCGAGTTCAGCGAATGCATTATTTTCAGGATATTGGTGTTTGTCACGCTGTTTGTGACCCCGGGCGCGGTGTAGTTATCATGCTTGCCGTCATTGATATAGTTGGCGTTCAGCGTCACGCCCACCCCCGCAACCTGTATGAATTTTGGGCCGTAATAATTTCCCTGTGTAGTGGCCATGTTCTTGTAATTCTGCAGGTCTATCTCCGGGACAGAGGCAAACTGGGAATAGGGATGGCAGTTGGCGGTCGGGCTCATGTCGTCGGCTGTGGCCGCGTACTGGTAAGTGCCTGACCTGCCTCCTGATGTATAGCCGACGGCTGTATATATGTCCGACGCGGAGTAGACTTTCGGCAGCCATTCTTCATGAGTATCGCCCGGGCCAGTGGCGGCGTTGGCAACAGGGACATACGGGATATTAAGCTTTCCGGTCATGGTGTTGCCGGAATATATATCCCCCCAGTAGAAATTGGAGTCGTTTATTTTTGCGTCAATGCACGGGAGTTTTACCAAACCTTTGGATACCAGCGGGCCGCCGAATTTCATCATCTGCACTACGGCGTAATAGGCGGAGACGCAATTCGTGGGCGAGGTTTTGACCTTTATCCCGATGGTGCGGAATTCGTCGCCTTTGATGCCCTGCCTGCTGCTATCGGTCCCCTTAACGTCCTCAAAAAGGTTGCCCGGGACTATATGTGTCTTGAAGGTGCCCAAAGAATTTGTGAAAGTGTAGTTGTAACCGTCATAAGTCTGCAGATCTGCGGGCCGCTGGGCAAGCGGCAGGCGCACCATGGACCAATTGGAGCCTTGCTGCAGTTTGAAAAGAACCTGTTCCAGCGCCAATCCCGCAAGCTCCTGCTTCATCATCATGCAGTTCTCTTTCACCATGAACTTTGTGTTCAGCTGGAAAAGCGTCAGCAATGCCGCGCTGAATATGGCGAGTATGGCCCCTATCATCATGACCATGGGAAGCGACTGGCCTTTGTTTTCCGACAAACTAATGGCTTTTTTTTTCATTTTTTACCGCCTGATTTAATTGTGATAAAAACCCGCCGAGTGCATTCGTTTTACAGTGATGCTTTCCTTAAGATACACTACGATAGGCGGCCTGTTTGCCCACACGACTTTTGACAGCCTTATGGCCGTTGATACGGCAGTGCCTTTGGTTGAGTCCAGGAAAGCGAACATGACATTCTCCACGTTCGCCGAGAGGGTCACGGTTTGGTATACGGTATTAGCCTGCACCGCGGTGTTATCAGTGAGGTCCGTGCCCGGTTTGACATACGGGAATACGCTCCTTAAGTAAGTGCCGTACTGGTACATTTCCACGGGCGCTCCCGTGGCTCCGGCCAGGGTTTGCGTGGTCTGGCTTGAGCAGCCGCATTTTGCCTGGGTCGTGGTGATGAACATGGTCTCGGCAAGCACGGCAGTGAGGTAAGAGTTGGCGGGCTGGTTCGCGTCAAACCTGGATATGGTAAGCGACGCGCCCTGGGAATTCTGTATCATTTTTTTTATGGCTGTCATGGCTATCCTGGCTTCGCCCGTAAGGGCAAGCCTGGCAGAGCCGTAATTCCACATATACACGGAATTCATGTAAAGCTTGTTCAGGCCCACGCTTACTATGCCGAGTATGGCGACGGATATCATGGCCTCTATGAGCGTAAAGCCCCTTTTTTTCCTCAGTGTAGTCATTTTTTTTTCACCTAATACGAGGTCCAGGCGCTTAATGACCCCGTTATATTCTGGTTTGTGACATCGGTAGTGCCGACAGTGATGTTTGAGATCTCTTTGTAATAATTCTTTACCTGCTTTATTGGATTTGACACGGTGCCCGTGTAGGAAACGTAGGAATAGTACGCGTAAATATTGTATGTGCTGTTCACGGGCGCTTTTATCTGGAAGGTGCCGTCGCGCTCAAGGGTAAGCGAATACATGGGATAAGAAATCCTTTTCTGTCCCGTATATTTCTGGTAGCCGGGTATGGAGTTGTTTATCCTGAAAGCGTCGGGTGTGATGGTGACGGAGTTTGGCACTGCTATGATGGTTATCCCGTTGGTTGCGGTCACACCGTCCACGGAAACCTTGCCGGATATTTTCCTGTAATTCTGTTGTAACTTGAAGTTCTGGTTGAGCGTGGTGACTCCCTTTGATATGACCACTGGAGAAAGCGTTCCAGAACTCGGGACCACGGGTATCTGCTGGCCCACGACATAATCAACCTGGAGGGTATAGTTCGACCCGACGCCGACGCCTGTGATGAGATAAACACCGGTCCCGTCTGTCACTCCGGAGGCGACCAAAGACCCGGATGATGTCTGCACCTCCACCTGTATTGCAGGCATGGGGTTGCCGGTCAAATAATCAGTGACTTTTCCCGAGACGCTCCCGCAGGGCATCATATACAGAGTGTCAGCCGTCCTCAGGCCGGAACTTGACGTGAATGTATATGTATAATTTTGGACTATGTTATAGCCGGGAGCGTTCGCGTCAATCTGATAAGTTCCGGGAGCCACCGGTACCACGGCATAAGCCCCGCCTCCGCCTGTCGTGGCGACCTTTGTAACGCCGAGGTATATGTCAACGCCTGACAGTAAGATCGAATGGTTTGTGGCGTCGGCCACTATTCCTTTTAATGAAGGTATACCGTTCATCTTGACCAGCATAAGGTTTACCGTAGGAGTTGTTCCGAGCGCCACGGCCACGCTCTGGGATATGGCGTAGTAAGTATCCGAACCCACCATCATGACCGCCGAAATATCAGTCGTGCCCGCAGCTGGATTTATATTTGTGAGTGTGTAACCGCAGTTTGTGACGTCAAAAGGAGCGGACAGGCCATCGGATGCGATGACCCTCGCGCCATTTGCGCAGATCGGGGTCGCGGTAAAGGTGGCGTTAGGCGTAGGAGTTATGGTGGATGTTTTTGTCGGCGTATAGGTGAAAGGCATGACGTCATAATCAACTTCGAGCTGGGCGAGGTCCATATAGGCTGTGCAGTTGGCCAGGTTAAAGAGCCATTTGTTATTTGTCGTGTTAAAGCAGGCTCCCAGGGAATTTACATTGGCCCAAGTCCAGGTGGAGTACAGTCCCGTGATATCCACGGTCTCCACGTTGTTTGTTGCGGTAGAATTGATGATGAGGGAGGCCCTCGTGGAATCCTGGGTGCCGGCCCATCCTGCCGGGCTTAGCGTATCAGCCCATGTCCCCGCCGCTCCATTGCCATTGGTCAGGCTTAAGAGAAGGGTGTTGTTATTGCCTGTGCTTACTATATCCACGTAAGAGTTTACGGTTATCCTGACCGCGCATATGTAGGTATTGGCCTGGGTGTACTGGGTGAAATCAGTGTATAGCCTCTGGGTGTTGCCGCTGCATGAGGCCACTGCCCCGTCATCGGCCTTAATATTCCCGCAGTTGCTCCAGTTGGAGGACTTGCCGGTCATCGTGGCTATGGCCGGGAGGATCTTTGTCTGGCCGCACGCCAATGTGGGGGTTAATGTGGGCGCAACATTGGGAGTGGATGTGGGTGTAAAGGTGGCTGACGGGTTGTAACCCTGTATATACACTACACCGGTCGCGACACAACCAATGATGGCCGGGCATGAAATATTGACGCCTATTATAGCGGTGGCGATAGGGGAAACACAAAGCGGGTTTGTCGCCAGATAGGTGGTTGTAAAACCGGCGCCGTCCGCGTAAAGCGTGTAATAACCGGGCATGACATTGGGGACCTTGTAGTGGCCCGCGTCTGAGTCTATCTGTGTGGTATACTGCGGATAGCCGACAAAATGTACGGTCGCGTTCGAGCCCATGCCCGGGCCCGTGTCCGGACCGCTCGGATGATTGCATGTGACATTGCCCTCAACTGAAGAACCCATGATAAGAACGTCCTTATTTGATATCAGGGTGTTGACTGTGGTGGATTTTGTCGAGCCATTGGAAGTGTAGTTGACCGTCACGGTTATTTGTTTCAGGGTCCTTGGATCGCTTGCGGTGAGGTCGCCCGATTTTTTTGGTATTATATTGCCGTTAGAGTCTTCCAAAGCCCACTGAATGTACCTGTATATGCTGAAAACCTGGGCGCCCATGGTGACTTTGGAATATGTGTCATAGTCGTATGTGTAAGTGGCGGAACATGTTTCAAGATTTGACATGGGGTTAGGCAGGCACGAGTCATCCGTCACTTGGCATCCGTCAAAACCATTCTGTTTCAGGAGGTCAATCTGTTCCGATACTATATTGAGGGCATATGTCTTTAGCTGGTTGGCTGTTATGCCTTTGTATACGCTGGATATGAGGTTAATCGAACCTAAAATAACAAAAGCAATAATCGTTGAAGCGATCATAGTTTCCATGTAGGTTAAACCACGTTCTTTTTTTAGCAATGGCATGTAATCACCCTCTTTATTTTTTGACTCTGTGACATTGTAATTATACTCTGAAATGCACATCTTGTCAAGTTTTGTGTCAAGTATCTATAAAAACATTTCGAAAACTGATGGTTCCGATAAAAAGCCTTATTTATATGAAATTATTAATTATATAAATTTTAATTCTGTTTTTAAAACTATACTAATGTAGATACAATAAAAGTATGGCTGAAAAACCCGGACAAAGGAACTCAACTCAAATAAAACACGCTGATCTTTATTGCGGCCAATATTTAGGAATTGATTTTAAAAATCAGCACTGATAAAATACGCATATGCTGTTTTGTCAATAAAATATAAATAGTGAAAGAGTTTCTAAAAGCGGGGGATAAAGTGTATTTTGAGTCAAAAATAGACAAAAGGGTACAAAAGGTAAAAGCGATATTTGACCTAAAAAGATTGCTTGAAATAAACGCAGATAAAAATTATATCAAAAAATACTATGCCGTAAGCGGGATTTTTTATTCCTTATTTCACAGCAGTGATTTTATCCATATGGGAATAAGCAGGGACGGACGGTACAAAAGAAGTGATTTGCTTGAAGCCGTCCGGGTCATAGAAAAAAAAGCCGAAAATTTTAAAAACGCCGATGTTCTGGAACTTGCAACCGGGAGAGGCGCCAATTCATTCTATCTGGCAAAAAAATTCCCGGAGTTTGAATTTTTTGGGGTGGATATTTCAAAAGAACAGCTAAATCATGCTTATAATAAACAAAAAAAAGCACCGAATTATCATCCTGATTTAGGGGACTTTCACAACTTATCTAAATTCAAGGACAATACCTTTGAACTTGTGTTTGTAATTGAATCCCTGTGTCACAGCACAAATAAGCAAAAAGTACTGAAAGAAGCCGGACGGGTCCTGAAAAAAGGCGGATTGTTTATCGTTATAGACGGGTATTTAAACACGCCGGGAACCACCGAAAATGAAAAAATCGCCGTCAAATTAACCGCGGCTGGAATGGCGCTGAAAGGATTTGAACATTATAAAATATTTGTTAAAAAGGCTGTAAAAACCGGATTTAAAGTGTTATCGGAAGAAGACGCCACTGAATGCGTCCTTCCCACCATGAAATGGTTTGAGTTTTTGGCCAAATGCTTTTTTTATTACACGTGGCTTGGAAAATTCATCTCAAAAATATTCCCAAAGGAATTCATCTACAACGCTTTATCCGGGTATTTTCTCGCGGAACTTACCAAAAAAAAGATATTCACCTATATGATAACCGTATTAAAAAAGTAGAAAAACGAAAGGGGAAAGCATTGGGGATAATTGGAAAAAGGGCAGCAATAGGACCGGGCCTGCTTAACATGACCTTTAATTTATTATTTGGCGGGCTGACACTATTAATAACGCTCATGTTTGCAGATGAAACAATAACCGCATCTATTTTACTTGGCATACTTTTTGTGATTGGAATAATAAAGTGGAGGAGTAATGCCGCTTTTATTACCGCGTTGTTCGGGATTTTTGCCGGGACAGTATGTGAAATGGCATTAACCACGAGGGGCGTTTGGGAATACGGCCAAAGCGATTTTTTTGGTGTACCGGTGTATTTGTTTTTTATATGGGGTAATACCGCCGCCTTTATATACCAATGCGGGCTTGAGACGAGAAAATTTCTCGGGGAAAACAACAAACCTGGCGCCGGCAAGGACTCTTTTATAAATTCACCGTTGTTCCCGGTTTTGATCTGGATAGTTTCTTTCATATCTATAATGATGTTTTATAAAAATCCATTTTTGTTGTTGGGGATAAATACTCTTATTTCCGCCATAGTTTTGATAA
>PMTB01000145.1 GCA_003167475.1 candidate division FCPU426 bacterium
CGCAACCCTGATAAACCTGGTTCGGATCAGGTATAATGTCTGTGCCATAGTGAGTTTTTTTCTTTGATACCCCGCTTCTATTTTGCAGGTGAATATGATAAGCCCGGTCACCGCCAGAATTCCCCCTGCAATGCCCACAAAAGAGTGCCTTGCCGCGTGCCCGTCCAAGCCTAATATGGAATCCAGGTTGAACATGTACACATAAACATTAATCAGGACAGTAGCCATGGCCCCGAGCAGAACCATCAGTGGGAAATTACGACAATAAATAGAAAGGGCCCTGATAAAAACATAATGCAGGTTGAATTTTTTTCTGAAATTTAATTTCATTAATTATTGACCGCCTTTATATTTGGAATTCCATCAAACCTCGGAAAGGACATTAAACATAATTTATATTAGAAACTTTCTTGACGTATACTCCATAAAGTTCCGGAGNNCCCGTCAATTCCCCCGTCCCGTCTTCCTCTTTATCCCCTCCGCCTCAATCCCCTGCATAACCGGGCCGGGGATTCGGGCGGTGCTGGCGGCTGCGGAAACAATCACATCAGAGGTTAAAAATTGACTTTTTCTTAAATACTATACCCCACAAAAGCCGTAAAAAAAGTATAAGGTACTGTTGTCCCGGTTGCTGAAGAATTATTAATTAACATCCGATCCACCCTGAATTCCAAACTTACCGCATTCCCGTTATCCATCAAATAATCCGCACCCACAACGCCTATCAGAGAGTCTCTCGAAGCTAAACTGCTTTCCACATATGGTAATCCATCATAGTTTTTTCCGGTTGATATAAACTGAGTATCCCTGGAGTAGCCCGCCATTATGTAGGGTTTTACCATGAAGTTCCATGGCGATGACAGTTTTATCAAAATCAGCGGAAGCTGCGCGAAGTGCCACTTTGTATTTGACTTGACCGTCGACAGCGGATTTCCGTACGCATCCACTAGGTCTATTTTCTCGTTGGAGCATAATTCCGCATAGTCCACTTCCAGCTGAACAGCCAGCAGGTTCTTAATAAAGTAGTAATTGGCACTGATTCCCCCGGAAAAACCTATGGCCGGGTTGTACGGATAAAGCACGCTGCCATCAGTATTTTGCGCCGGAGGATAAGTCATGCCAACATGTATGCCAAAGTTGTAGTCATTTAAGTCATAAGTTTTGTCCGCGGAAAATGCCAGGAAAGATACAAAAAGCAGCACTACAATAGCAACAAACGTAAAATTCCGGCCGTAAGTCAAAGACTTCTCCATCTCAGCCATCATCAGCTCCAGGTGTTTTAGTTGTGTGTCCCATAAGTTATCGTGGGGATATTATACACCTTCAGGGCAGATTTTGCACGGGCAAATTTTGCGGGCCCGCCTCCGATAATCAATTCCAAACAATCATCCAACACAATTCACAAACCGGGGACAGTCCCTGGTTTGTGAATTGTGTTGGAAATAAATTACTTAGATTGTTTTTGAGATTTTTGCGATCTGGACTTTCAGCGTCAATATATCTTCCTTTGCGACTTTCCACACCCTGGTCATCAATACGCTTGCGTATTCATGGGCTAGTATATCCCTCATGCCCGCAATCTTTTTCCACGGTATGTCCGGATGTTTGTCCCGAAATTCGGAAGGAATACGCTTCACAGCTTCGCCGATTATCTCTATCCTTCTTATGACCGAATCCTGCGACTGCGTGTTTTTAAGGAAATCGGCTTCTGAAATACTGTTTGTATATTCCTCTATCTTTTCGACTGACTCCAGTATATCGGAAATATATAGTTTTATATTCTTCAAATTATCGAAACCTGTTCTCTCATTACATCATCTTTTATAACGGCTTTTAAAGCGCCATACTCCACAAGGTCCACGTTCCTGCCGAGGGCCTCTTCGAGTTCAATTTTAATCCCGGCAAATTCAAGCAGACTTATGTCGCCCGGTATCTCGACAAGTATATCCACATCGCTTTTCGACCCCATTTGTCCTCTCGCGGCGGAACCAAATATGCCGGCTTTAACGACGTGGTGATTTTTTAATATTGGGATTATTTTATCCGATATTTGCTCGATTACGGGGCTCACCGGGCGCCCCCTCTGACGGCTGTTTTTACGAATTTAAAGTTTTTCATGTTTTAATTATACCTCCTGTATTACACACCGTCAAGCGGACAAATTTTGCACTGGCAAAATTTGCAAGCCCCCCCTTCGCATAAACACGCTTCGGCGGACAAGCAGCAGCGTTGTTGGATTTGGAATTTGTAGGCGCACCCTTTCAGGGTGCGCCTATCCCACGATTGCCCTCGGGTGAACCACACGAACACGCCCCGCGCGCGTGATGTCAACGCCCCGCTTGTATTCAATCCTTATGCAGGCGCGCCCTCAAAGGGCGCGACTACACAATCTGACCAAAGTACGCAGCCAAAATAATAACTACTCGTTAAAAACTTCCATAACCGAGTTTTGGTCGCAGCCGGTAATATACGTGTATGCATATATCGCGGCTAATGTGGGCATATTAACGGAAGCCGATATATTCCCGATAGAGGTTGATACTGTCAGGTTAACCGCCGCCCCGGCGGTCAATTCGGGTATAAATGGTTTCAAATCATACCCGCCCGACGGAAATGCCGGAATGGTAATTCCGTTGACCTGCACTGTGCCGGTTACCGCGGGTCCTCCATAACCGTTTTGAAGGTCCACAACAACTTCTGTCACTCCGTTTTCAGTGGTGACCACTGCCAGCACATAGAGTGTCGAACTCGGGGTCTGGGTAAATGTCGGGGTAATAGTTGCGCCCGGAGTCAGGTTTGAGCCCGGTGTCCATGTTGCCGTCGCTTTAGGAGTTGAAGACGTCGGGCTGCTTTTTGTGCACCCCAAAAATGAAAACAGAAAAATAGACATTACGCAAAAAACGAGTATCACTTTGTTTGTCACCTTAATACCCCCAGACATATTTTTTTCATCCAAAATCAACAAATTTAACCGGTAAGATAATATATTACATCTTATAACCCTCAGTCAATAGCAAATTTTGCTGGCAAGTGGAACCACGCGGCGCCGCTTGTTGCCACCGGCCTCATACCTGATAGCCTCCGTCAATAACCCTGCATTTTCCAGCCCTTATCGGTTTTTTTAAAGGTAAAATCCAACACTTCACAGGGGCCTCTCCCCGACCCGAAAACATCGCTGCTATAGCATACCGTCGCGGAAACCTCGCCCTTATCCCCTTTTTCAATTGCCGACTGCACCTCGACTGAAACAATTTTCGCGTTATATTGGGCCAGCGACGCCCCGTGGACCCGTTCAATCTCTTTTACCGCCTGCTCCCCAAGGGTCATATTAAAGCACCCTGAAAACATAAACGCGGTCAACGTTATGCGCATGCTTATTCGTATTTTTTTCATTTCGTACTCCTTTCTGTAAATTCCCGGAAAAGTCTTGGACTCGGGGTAATAACTTGCACGCGTAATGTCAATTTTTTGTTCGTATCCAGCCTAACGAGGCGCGCCCGCATGGGCGAAATTTCAGGGACAGTCCCCGGCTTTTTACCGCGTCAATTAATTCTCCGGATCGTCTTCGCTTTTCTTTGGCTGATTCAAGTTGCTTTCCACCGCTTTCTGCTCCGCTGCCCTTTCTTTGGCCCCCTGGCGGACCTTGTCACGGCTGTTTTCGACCGCTGCCACGCTTATCAGGCCTATCACGCCGGCCGCAAGGAGGCCGCCCGCTATGGTTATGCCTGTTTTAAAACCGCTGTTATCGTTTCCGTCGGCCAGCAGGGGCCCGTGGAAGGCCATAACCGCGGTTATTGACATGCAGGCAATGACAAATACGCTGACTGATCTTTTCATGTTTTATCCCCTTTGATTATTTAATACGAATTCAGGTGTTTATCGATAAGTTTTTCAAAACCATCGCGGTCATCCTTGACTATATGGAACGCGTCATAACCCGCGTGTGCCGCCAGCTCCCTGTCCTCCATCGCGCCTACAACATCCCCGTACCTGCGTTTCATTACCGACCTGTTATGGTATATGAGCGCCTGCACAGGGCCGGGAGGTTTTAATTCCAGCGCCCTGGCGCAATCCTTGAAAGCGCCTTCATATTCCAGTGTCCCGGCTTCGGCGATTGCCCGTAAATAATAATTGTTATAGTCCCCCTGGTCAAGTCCCACAGCCTTGTTAAAATCCTCGATTGCCTCGGAATATCTCCATTTCTGCATCCTGGCATAGGCCCTCGCGCTGTACGCTTCGGCGTTTTCGGGCCCGAGTTTTACGGCTTTCTCGAGGTCTTCCATGGCGTTGATTTGATTTTTCAGCATTAAAAAAGCAAGCCCGCGGCCGATATAGACCGCAGGATCATTTTTTGTCCCGATGATTATCGCGCGGTTAAAATCCTTCAGGGCCCCGTCATAATTGAGCAGTTTCATTTCGCACTGCCCGTGCTTTATGTAAAACCCGGCATTACCCGGATCAAGCACGATAGCCTTGTTATAATATTCCAACGCCCCGCTGTAATCGCCTGCTTTGAACCATATTACACCCTTGTTGCAATATGGCCCGGCAAGCGCGCCGTCGAGCCCTGTTGCCCGCTCAAGGTCCTTTACGGCATTGAGCGTATCCCCGGCCCCTATAAAAGCCGCTCCACGGCTGTTGTACGCCTTTGCGTCGTCAGGCGCGAGCCTGACCGCCGTATCACCGTCGGCAAGAGCGCCGGAAAAATCCTTTAAATTCACTTTGACCGCGGCGCGGTTAATAAAATACACCGGGGTTTTAGGGTCAATATCTATGGCCGCATTATAATCCCTTAAAGCGCCCGCATAATCCAAATCCTTATTTTTTAAAAAGCCCCTTATATCAAAAGCCGCCGCATTCTTTGGCTCAAGGCCAAGGGCAGTATCCATATCCGCAATGGCGCCGTTAATGTCCCCAAGTTTTCCTTTTGCATTACCTCTTCCTATATAAGCGGCCGCCATCACGGGGTCCATCTTAATGGCCTTTTCGCAGTCAGCGATGGCGCCTTCGGGGTCCGTAAAGCTCTTTGTCCTGCCCAGATAAGCCAGGGCCGCCGCATTTTTCGGGTCAAGTTTTACGGCCTCGTTAAAAAAAACGGCCGCCTCCCCGATCTTTCCGGATTTAAAGGCCTCTTTTCCCTTTGAAAAATCCGTTTCCGGGCCGTCAGGAGAGGCAAACGCGCCGGCATATAAAACAAAAAACATTGATATGGCGGTAATTATTCTTCTCATTGGATCCCCTTTTGATATTATTATCCGCGGCAATAGGCCGCGTAATTTTATTATACCGCTTCACTGCGGATTTTGCACTGGTAAAATTCCAGGCAGGGCGGGATGTAATTGGATTTTGTAGAGAGGGGGGCGTCTTGTCCGCTGAAGCTTTATNNCCCCCCTCTCTACAAAGTCAAAAAGGGCCGTTCTCCACAAAAATTATAAATACAAAAAAATAAGGCCGCGGGACTTTGCCCGCGGCCTTATACTACAACTGATATTAGACGCTTTTCGCCATTATCTTCTTGCATACCAGTATTATCGTGACCGCTATCAGTATGATCATCAGCGACCAAATAGTGGTAAGGAATCCGAAGATTATCCCCATCTTCTTCTGCATGTGGTTCATCATCATCCCCTTCATGCCGTCCATGCCTTCCATTCCTTCCTTGCCGCCGCCTTTCATCATCTTCTCGCGCATCTCGACCATCTTGGCTGTGCCTTCCTGTATCCCTTTTACTTCCTTGGCGTCCTTTGTGGTGACCATGATGTTCACTCCGTCGGCGGTATTCACCACTTTCACATCCGCCTTTTCCGACATCATGCAGCACTTCATCATCCCGCCGTCCTTCATCATGCCGTCCATTCCCTTTTCCTTGTCCATGTCAGCCGCCAAAATGCCGGTCGAAAAAACCAGTGCTAAAACAAAAAACAGTGCCATTACTTTTTTCATCTTTCCCTCCTTGAAATTTTAATACAGCGCTTAAAAAGCGCAAAAAATAAAATAAAACAGCCATTTGGATTTTTAGAAATGATTTGTCATGTTTGAACGGTACTTAAGAGATAACCCGAAAAAACCAAAAAGTCAAATTTGTTTTGGACAATTTACAACCCGGGCGTCACTTTGCCGGTTTTTATATGTAATATTAACTTTGTCCCGCTCCATTATCCGGCGGCAAAATACGGAACCTCGCGCGCTGGATTCCGAAACGCTTTCAGCCATTATAGTTCACCTCTGATTTTCACTGAAAAGACTTTTCAGTTCTTCATTTGCCTCGTCTTTAGCGATGTGCCCCATATTATTGGCTATGTTCATATCCGCGCCGGCCGACAGGAGCCTTTTAGCCGCAGTTACTTTCCCTTCTTTTACGGACGCCATAAGGGCCGTATCCCCGTCCTTATTGACAACATTTATGAACGCGCCTTTGTTTATAAGTTCTATAACGACAAAATCGTTGCCGGATTCCGCAGCCAGGATAAGCGGCGTATTGAGGTTATTATCCTTCTCATTGGGTTCGGAGCCTTTTGCCAGAAGCTCCTTAACAAGGAAAAGATTCCCCTTTTTTGACGCTGTCATCAGGGGCGTGAGCCCGAAAAGATCTTTTGCGTTGATATCGGCTCCGCTGTCCATAAGTTTTATGGCTATCTGTACGCAATTATTTTCAGCCGCAAAATGCAGGGCCGTGTACCGGCCGTAGCCTTTTACATTTACGTCGGCTCCCGAAGATATCAGCAGTTCCGCTATCTCGGCGTGGTTCTGCCTTGCCGCGTGGCACAGCGCGGTATACGCCCCAAAACCCCTGGCATTCAGGTCGGATCCGGACCTTATCATCATTTCCGTTGCGGCCGTGTCCCCGGATTCGGCCGCCCTTATAAGCGCGGTATTTTTTTTGCTGTCCTTTGCCTCAGGCGAGGAGCCTGCGTCAAGCAGTGTCTTGGCTATCTCGTAGTACTTCCTGTCCAGCGCAAGCATAACCGGGCTGTTGCCGTGAAGGTCATAACCGTTCACATGGGCCCCTGCCTTTATGAGCATGCGGCAAATTTCCGCGTATCCTTTTTTTATTCCCGCTATGAGCGCCGTCTCACCATCGTTATTTTCCGTGTTGAGTTTCGCGTTGACGTCAAGAAGGGACCTTGTTATCTTCGTATATCCGTTTTCCACGGAAAGTATCAGGGCCGTATAATTCCCAAAACCCATGATATCAGGGTCCGCTTTTGCCTTGATGAGTTCGTTGACGGCATCGGCGTCGCCCCTGGCCGTTGCCAGTATCATGGGGCTGTTCCCGTCATTGTCCCTCGCGTTGACCCCGGCGCCCGCTTTCAGCAGCTGTTTTAGCATCCCTGTATTTCCAGACTCGGCCGCAATTATCAGGGCCGTCCTGCCTCCCGAACCCTTTATATCGGCATCAGCCCCGGCTTTAAGAAGTATCCCCGCCATATCCATCTGTCCCCTGTATATCGCTATTATCAGCGCCGTATTACCGTCCCTGTTTACAAAGTTCATGTCGGCCTTCGCCTGTATGAGTTCATTTAACTCATCCGGGTCCCCTTTTTCAGCGGCCAGTATCAATGCGGTATTATGGTCGCTGTCCTCGGAGTTGACGTCTGCTCCCGCCCTGATAAGCCCCGCAATGCAGCCTTTATTGCGTTTTTTTATGGCGTTTAAAAGGTCGTTGGAACCTGGCATATTGTCGGGTTTTGCGCCCTGCAGCAGGAGTTCGTTGACGACATCGGCGTTATTTTTTTCAATAGCCAGCCCCAGCACGGTGTAATTCCCGAAACCCCGCGCATTGACATCGGCGCCCTCCCTGATAAGCGCGGTTATTCCGGCCGGGTCCGAATTATAAACGGCCGCGAAAAGCCTGTCATTTAATGTTTTGTCCAATGTCGCTTCCCTCCTTCCTGAATGTGCACAGTATCCCCGCCGTCTCGCCGGAAACGCTGCGCATGAAAGAAACGGATACGGCCAGGGTTCCGGCCCCGCATTCTACCGGCGCCTCGTTTGTTTCCGCGCCTTTAAACTGGATGTTCATTATGGCGTCTTTCACTTCATTGGGTATACTGATGTCCTTCACGGCCATCCCGACGGTTTTAGCCGGGGCGAGCCCCAGCATGGTCCCTGCCGCGCTGTTTACTATCTGCACCATACCCTCCGGGTCAAGCATAAGCACACCGAACTTAAAACCGTTAAGCAGCGCTTCCGTGAACATGATAAGGCCGGTGTTTTCCTGCCGCCTGGACATTACTTTTTTCGTAAGCACACGGTTGATTTTTTCAAGATTCTTCCTGTCGAGTATCAGGTCATTGGCTTTCTCGGCGAGGTAGCTTGAATGCAGCGCGACTATGAAAATAAACGGTATGTTCAGCAGGGCTTTGTCATCCCAGAAATTATTCCCGGCAGCACCCTGCTGAGATATCATAAAAATATAAAGGCTGTTGACAACGAGCGCGATTATAAGGCTTAAAGCCACAGACTGGCTCAAAGCGGACATAAATACCGTAAGGAACACAAGAACTATAAACACAAGGTCCATATGCGTGAAAATAAACGAGGCAATTACCAGGAAGGATATGTCCAGGAGGAAAACGAGATAATGCAGCCTTATGCCTTTGTACATCCGGGCCGGCAGCAGTAAAAATACAACATTGCTCAGCAAAAGAAGCGAAATATACACCAGGCCGGACAAAACAGGTTTTCCAAGGGAGGAATAATTATAAACCGCCGCTATCAGGATGGTCAGGGAAAGCATGGCCCTGATATAAACGATGTATCTCTTTCTCATTTCAATTACAGTCAGCATCGGCAATCACATTCCTTTTCCCGAATTTTTTGAGCGGAAATATCAGTCGCGGAATTCCAGGTCGATTGGCGCCAAAAAGCAAAATTCCTGTTATTATTCCGTAAACCGCGTATTCCGGCCGGCCCCGTATTGTTTGTCAATCCCATTAGTCCAACTAATACAGTATACAGCCAAATTTTCGTTTTTCATAGGTTTTTTTTAGGATTGTGCCGCGCCCGGTGCCTGTAGTAACTTAAACCGTGGAATAAAGCCCCTCCTATGGCCACACCGCCAAATACAAACGGCGCAAACACATGCTTTTAAAAACGCACGGGTTTGCGCCGTTTGTATTTCAGGGCTCTTTTCTTTGCCTGTTATTCCCGGATGAGTTCCAGGAACGCCTCGCTTATCATGTTCCTGCTTCTCTCGATGATGAGGTCGCGCGCGTTGCCATTTTCCAGCTTGAATACCCTGGTTTTGATATGCTCTTTTGCAGGCTCAGCCAGGTTGCGGTAAACCGCGTCTTTCGTGGCCTTGTTCGCGTCGATCAGGGCCGTGACGAGGTCCATGGTGCTGACCTTCCTGATCATCCTCTGGATGCTTAAGTCATCCATTTCCGGGAGCGTTTCAAAACCAAAAACCTGGCCGGGATCGACCATCCTGCGCAGTACGATCTTGCCTTCAGTCACATCAAGGTCAATTTCCTCCCCAAAGTGCACCTGCTTTAAAATCGCCTGCGGGATCCTGATGCCTTTCGAATTGCCGATGTCAATTACCTGCTGTCTCATGTTGCCCTCCTATTGTTTTTACTTTCTATTTTTGTAATTACTTAAAGCATACATCGTAATCACATTTCTGTCAAGTATTATTTTTGGTTGTTTTTGCCTTATAAGGCACATTGGCACGATCCTCAATATCCTGCGTCCTTTTATAATTAGAGCAACATTAACCCTTCACCTATCTACTCTCTACTATCTCGAGCCTTTGACTTAGATCCAACCGAGAGAGGGGGCATCCGCTTTCGCTGAAGCTCCAGCGGACAAGACACCCCCCTCTCTACAAAATCTAAAAGGACCGCCGGCATAAAAACCCGTATGGAAAAAAGTCAATTAAAAGTCAAACAATGTCATGCCTGAAAACTCCCATTTATAGTATGCTATCCGTAATTACAGTTCATCAATTTAACTTGACCGGGCCGGCGGGTTTCTTTTCCCCTCCCAAACCCCTTATACCCGCCGGTCCTTCTTTATCCGCGCCTTAAGGCGCTTTTAAAGAAAAATGTTTACCGAACCTTTCGGCACTAATAAACGTCTAATGAATATCAAAAAGGCGTGAAAACGCCTGTCCCATAAACCGATAAAAGGAGAAAAAGAATGAAAAAGTCAGTGATCGCGCTCGCAGTTGTTTCAATGTTGCTTTTAGGAACGGCGGTATTCGGGGTGAACGTAAGCAAAAAAATCCACCCGAACCTCGCCACGGCGCAGGCACTCATCACCAAAGCCATCGCAAAAGTCTCAGCGGCCCAGAAAGCCAACGAATTCGACATGGACGGCCACGCGGCCAAAGCCAAGGACCTCCTGGACCAGGCGTACGCGGAGATAAAGTTGTCAGCCGAAGCGGCGAACGAGAACAAAAAATAGTTTTTAAAACAAACAAAAAAGCCCCGGGCCGAAAGGCCCGGGGCTTTTTTGTTTGTCATTTACGTACACGAAACAGGCAGATTGTTAATGTGTAGTCGCACCCCTTCGTTTTATCGGGGTGCGCCTAGATATGGGTCGTATACCCTCAACTATTGATATATCCTATGGTTCATGGTTGCGTGAACTATCTGCACGCTTGCTCCAATCATTTCCGCATCTAGGCGCACCCCGGTGGGACGAAGGGGTGCGACTACAAATACTTTTCGTTCAAAAGCCTGCGGCGAGCGGCAGCAAGCAGCCGCTCTACAGGTTTTTATCAATATTGTATTATTATAATAAGAGCAACATTAACCCTTC
>PMTB01000044.1 GCA_003167475.1 candidate division FCPU426 bacterium
TGGTTAATCGCTGTTTTGGATATACTGTAGGAGATCTGCGGACCCATCCTGGGCACGGAAAGCTGGGATAGCCCCGAGGAGAAGTTTATAATCCTGGCTTCATTTGATTTTTTCAGCAAGGGGAGCAGCTTTGAAATCATCCTGAGGGTGCCGCGCACGTTGACGTTCATGATTTTTTCGAATATATTAAGGTCTATGGTCTCAATGGCGGTGCTCATGGGTTCGCCGCTGATGCCCGCGTTGTTGATGAGGATGTCAAGTTTCGGGTATTCTTTTGAGAGTGCTTCGGCGAGCGCGTCTATTTCCGGGACGTTTTCCACGTCGCATTTTTTAAATACAACATCCATTCCTCTTGCATTTAATTTTTCAACGGATTTCATTCCGGATTCTTTTTCCCTGCAGGCCATGATCACTTTGGCGCCGTGAGAAGCGATCTTCTCGGACATGGCAAACCCGAGCCCGCGCGTGGCGCCGGTGATGAGCACGATTTTTCTTTTTAAGTCCATGAAAGTCCTCCTTAAGACGGTTTTGTTTACGGCATATTCTAATACCGGAAAGGCCTGGTGTCAATAAGGGCTTTAAAGTTGCTGAGATAAAAGCAAGGTTAAGTTATCAAGCCAAAAGCCAAAAGACAAAAGTTAAGTAAAGGCAAGGTAAATCAAAGTTTTTAAGGCTGCCTTTGTTTGCCTTCCTTAAACACTTAGCCACTTAAAAACTTAACTTTTGTCTTTTGGCTTGATAACTTATAGCAGGCAACAAACCCCAGTTTCTTAAATTCAATATATACGCCCACGCATCATTAAAATTCCAATTGCAAAACCCGCCCAATGTATTAAAATAAACACATGTAAAAAACTAAAATCGAGGTGACTTATGGGTGTAATGAGCGACGGATGGATCATAAAGCAGGCAAAAAAGGGTATGATAGCGCCTTTTGAATCGAGTCAGGTGGGCAAGGGCGTCATATCTTTCGGCGTGGGTTCGTACGGTTATGATATGAGGATAGCCGATGAGTTCAAGATATTCAAGCCCGAATCCGTGCAGTTCGCGGACCCCAAGGATTTCAATGAATCGCACTTTACGGAATTTAAGGGCCCGGTTTGCGTAATACCGCCGAACTCTTACGTGCTGGCGCGGTCAATGGAATATTTCAAGATACCGCGCGATATACTCACAATAACATACGGCAAGTCCACCTACGCCAGGAGCGGCGTGCTGGTCAATGTGACGCCTTTTGAACCCGAATGGGAAGGCTATGTTACCATATCCATCGCCAACCTGACAACAAAGCCGGCCAAGCTGTACGCGAACGAAGGCATAGCGCAGGTCATATTCCTAAAAGCCGAACAAATATGCAAGACATCGTACGCGGACAAGAAGGGCAAGTACCAGGCTCAGAAAAACATAACAATTGCCAAAATAAATAAATAACAGGGGACAAAAGACGGGTTTATACTGCGCTTCAAAGCGGGGAAATATTAAATATAGTGCCGTTTGCGGGAGTTGTTTGCGTAGTCGCTGGGGTCGTGCTACTGGCGTAGAAAGTAGGCTGTCATTGCGAGGAGGCGCACCCGTTTTATGCCGACGAAGCAATCCCTGTTCCACGATAAGCTCTTAGGTCGGATTTGAATTAGACCAGATTGCCGTGTACCACTCGCGCAAGCTCGGGTACATGGTAGACCTTCGTCGCGGAAAGTCGCGCCCTGGTTCGACAGGCTCACCACCCTGAGCTTGTCGAAGGGCTGTCCTTTCTTCCTGCCGTCCTGCGCCGCCTCACGAAGAAGGGCAGTCCTTCGACAAGCTCAGGATAGTGAGCCGGTCGAACTACAATCTCTGTACTTTTGTGGGAAGTCGGTCTTTAAGGCTTATCGGTGGAACTGAGATTGCTTCGTCGGCAAAATACAGGATCGCCTCCTCGCAATGACAACGCAACATATTTATTAAAACAAGAAAGGGAGTGTCTTTATGGGTTGGGTAGCGTTGTTTTCAAACAAGTTGTTCTGGTTCCTTGGCACCGCTTTCTGGGTCTGGATGCTTATCGACTGCGTTATGAACGAACCCAACAGGTTCTTATGGCTCTGGATCATTTTTGTCGGCAATGTCCTGGGCGCGTTGGCCTACTTTGTCATCCGCAAGGCGCCCGTAATGAGGTACAACTCATCGCCGTTATTCGCCAGGATAACCCGCGGCGGGGAAGTGGCGCGCGCCGAGGCTGATGTTATGAACATAGGCAACGCGTATCATTATATAAAACTCGGTGAATTATACCTGGAAACAGGGAACAATACAAAGGCAGGCGCGGCTTTCACGACGGCCCTTGAAAAAGATCCGGCTGATATCACGGCTTTATGGGGTTCAGCACAGGCTGATGTAAAAAATAAGGAATACGCGTCGGCAGTGCCGAAGCTCGAAAAGATACTTAAGCAGGATTTTGACTACAAGTACGGTGAAGCGTCACTGCTTTACGGCAAGGCGTTGTTTGAACTCAAAGAAACGGCCAAAGCAAAAAAACACCTCTTAAAACACCTGGACAAATGGTCCCCGCCCGAGGCTAAATATATGATTGGCTCATTGCTGGCGGATGAGGGTAAAAATCAGGAAGCGCACGATATGCTGAACTCGGCCATACAGGAAATGAAAGGCGCGCCGGCATACTACAGGGCAAAGAACAGGAAGTGGATGTGGGCCATAAGGCTGCTTATGGCGAGGGTGGGGAAGTAGGCGGCATTGCGGAGTTCGGATTGTAGGTTGTGTTATGTTTGTCATTGCGAGGAGCGAGAATTTCAGCGACGAAGCAATCTCTGTACTTTTGTGGAAAGTCGGTCTTTAGGGCTTATCGGTGGAACTGAGATTGCTTCGTCGCATAACACAAAATCGCTCCTCGCAATGACGGCCAACGTTAAATCCAAGCCGATAACAAAACACGACAAAACACAATAAGATACCCAAAAAAACATTGCCAAATACTCAAAATCTATATTATAATCATTTGATACAAACGCTTAAAGGAGACCTATGAAACAGCCTTTGCAGGTGACTTTTTTATGGCATATGCACCAGCCTTACTATAAGAACATAGAGACCGACAAGTTCATACTTCCATGGGTCAGGCTCCATGCGGTCAAGGATTACTACGACATGGCGGCCATTTTGGATAAATACCCGAAAATAAAACAGAATTTCAATCTTGTCCCTTCCTTGCTCCTTCAGATTGAGGAGTATTTAAGCGGAACCACGGATATTTTTATGGACATGTCCTTAAAACCGGCTGAGGCGCTCAGTGAAGAAGAGCGCATATTTGTGATATTCAACTTCTTTATGGCCAACTGGGAGACCATGATATTCCCGTACCCGCGGTATTCCTATTTGCTGAAAAAGCGCGGTGAAAATTCGCACCCGGACGAGATAAAAAAGATACACAATCTTTTCACGCTCGATGAGATCCGCGACCTGCAGATGTGGTTCAACCTCACGTGGATCGACCCGATGTTCCTGGAGATGTATCCGGAGCTTAACAGGCTCAAAAAAAAGGGGGAGAACTTCACCGAAGAGGAAAAAACATATGTAATAAACTCCCACCTGGAAATAATGAAGCTTATAATCCCGAAGTACAGGGAAATGCAGGAAAAGGGGCGCATAGAGATATCCACCACGCCTTTTTACCATCCCATACTCCCGCTTATATGCAATACTGACACGGCAAAGGTCTGTATGCCCGGAATACCTCTTGATTTTAATTTCTCGCACCCCGAAGACGCTGACATGCAGGTTAAAAAGGCGGTTGATTATTACAGGGAAAAATTCGGTGTTGCCCCGGAAGGCATGTGGCCTTCGGAAGGCTCGGTTTCTCCCGAAGTCATTGGCATACTCGCAAGGAATAATATCAAATGGGCGGCAACAGACGAGGAAATACTCAAGGAATCATTGGCCTCGGACGGTGTAAGGCACGGCAAGGATACAATTTACAAGCCGTATACGGTAAATACCCCCGAGGGTACTGTGAGTATGGTTTTTCGCAACCATTATTTGTCGGACCTTATAGGCTTCACTTACCAGGGATGGAACGCCAAAGAGGCGGCGGATCATTTTATCAAGGAACTTTATAATATCAAAAACAGCCTCGATGATAAAGCGCACGCCGTGAACGTAATACTTGACGGCGAGAATTGCTGGGAATACTACGCCAATGACGGCCATGATTTTCTGGATGAGCTCTACACGGCGCTTTCTTCCAATGATGATTTTGAGACCGTCACGATAAATGAGCTTACAAAAAATTTCCCGGACAAACCGGAAATAAAAAAACTTTTTTCAGGCTCCTGGATAAACCATGACTTTTACATTTGGATAGGGCACGAAGACGACCGCACCTCGTGGAAACTTCTGAAAAAAGTCCGCGAAGACCTCGCGTGCTGGCAGGAATCGCACGGCAATGAAAAAGAAAAGCTTTCACGCGCCTGGGAATCGGTTTACACGGCCGAAGGGAGCGACTGGAACTGGTGGTACGGCGACGACCATTCCTCAAAAAATGACACGGAGTTTGACAATCTTTACAGGCTGCACCTGATAAACGTTTATAAGATCATAGGCGAAACAGTGCCTGACCAGCTTTATGTGCCCATATCAAAAGCCGTATCTTCCTTTGAAATTTCCCCGACAATGTTCATCACGCCGGATATAGACGGCATGGATACGCATTTTTACGAATGGAAAGGCGCGGGCATAGTTGACCTGTCAAAAGAAGGCGGGGCCATGCATAAGGTCTCAAAAATGACGCTGAAGCTTCATTACGGATTTGACTTAAGGGCGCTTTATTTCAGGATTGACATGGCGCAGAAGGTGAAAAACGTCAAGGGGCTTTCGGTGGAGGTACGGCTGACGGACGGCATTAACACGGGCACGGTAAAATTCATCCCGGCAACCGGCGCAAAAGAGACGCATAACGTGCGCAAAGACGGCATATGCTTCAGCGTAAACGACATATTCGAAGCCGCGATACCTTTTGATTCGCTCGGGGTGATCAAGGAAAACAAGGAAGTGACGTTCCTGGTGTTTTTATATATAGACGGAGTGGAAAAGGAAAAAGTCCCGGAAAAAGGCGTAATAAGGATACAACTGCCGGATGAGTATTTTGAACTGTACAACTGGAAGGTTTAAGGCGGAGAAGGCGGATAAAGGCAGTTTTGAGTTCTAAGTTTTAAGATGTAATCTTAAAACTCTAAACTTCAAACTTGTCTCTAAAACTTGTACTTAAAAAAATCCGGAGGTTTTATGGACATACTTGTAATAGGCAGCGGAGGCCGTGAGAGCGCTATATGCTGGAGCGTGGCAAAATCAAAAAGTGCAGGGCGCATATATTGCGCGCCGGGAAACCCCGGAACTTCAAAATACGCCGGAAGCGTTGATTTAAAAGCCGACGACATAAAGGGGCTGCTTAAATTTGCCAAGGAAAAGAAAATAGGTATGACCATCGTGGGCCCGGAAGCGCCGCTTGTGGCGGGCATAGTGGATGTTTTTGAGGCCGAGGGTCTTAAGATATTCGGGCCGAATAAGGCCGCTTCGCAGATGGAAGGCAGCAAGGCTTTTACCAAGAACCTGTTAAAAAAATATAAAATACCGACCGCTGATTTTGGCGAGTTTGACGACAGTCTTGGCGCCATGAACTATATACGCGCCAATAAAAAATATCCCGTTGTAATAAAGGCCGACGGTCTTGCGGCCGGCAAAGGCGTGATAATAGCCGCCAACGAATCCGAAGCCCTTAATGCCGTAAAGGACATCATGGATAACAGGGTTTTTGGGCCGGCGGGCAGCAAGGTTGTTATAGAGGAATTCCTGTTTGGACAGGAAGCGAGCATACTTGCTTTTACCGACGGGGAGACAGTGCTTGCGCTTCCTCCGTCACAGGACCATAAGCGCATATTCGACGATGACAAGGGACCGAATACCGGCGGCATGGGAGCGTATGCGCCGGCCCCGCTCATAACCCCGCTCATGGCGGAAAAGATAAAGAGCGAGATATTGCTGCCGACCGTAGCGGCTTTGAAAAGTGAGGGAATAACGTACAAGGGGATATTATACGCCGGCATTATGATGACAAAAAACGGCCCCAAAGTGCTTGAGTATAATGTGCGTTTTGGCGACCCTGAAACCCAGGCCGTACTGCCGCTACTCAGGACCGATCTGGTGGAACTTTGTCTGGCCTGCGCGAAGGGTACTCTTAGCTTTATGAAACTGGAAATTGATGAAAAGGCCGCCATAACCGTTGTTTTGGCTTCAAAAGGCTATCCGGGGAATTATGAAAACGGTTTTGAAATAAAAGGGCTTGATGCCTTTGACGGCATGAAGGATTTATTTGTGTTCCACGCCGGTACGGCCCGCAAGGACAACAGGGTGGTGACAGCCGGCGGACGGGTCCTCGATGTAACCGCGGTTGCAAAAGACATCAGGACCGCCATAGACCTGGTTTACAAAAATATAGACAAAGTGTATTTTGAGGGAGTATACTATAGGAAAGATGTGGGTAGGAAGGCTTTGATATAGATGGCCGTCCGTCATTGCGAGGAGAGTGTATTTCCGCGACGAAGCAATCGGGTTTAATTCAAAGCCATAGGACCTGTTTTTTTTCCTTTTTCAAGCAATAAAGAAATAGGGGCGCTCCGCAGGCTTTGATTGAAACCAGATTGCTTCGTCGCGGAAATACACGCTCCTCGCAATGACGTTAAGTACGATTTTTTTTTACTCTTAAGGAGGCCTTTTAATGAAGGTAGCCGTCGTAATGGGAAGCGATTCTGATCTGGAAATAATGAAGGAAACCGTGGAAACCCTGGATAGTTTCGGCATTGAATCATTTGTCAGCATTACATCGGCCCACAGGACGCCCGAAAAGATAAAATATTTCCTTGAAGAATCCGAAAAACAGGGCTGCGAGGTCGTAATAGCGGCCGCTGGAATGGCCGCGCATCTCGGCGGGGTCATCGCTGCCGCGACAAATATGCCGGTAATAGGCGTGCCCATGCAGGGCGGGGGCCTTGACGGGCTCGACGCGCTTTATTCCATGGTGCAGATGCCGGGGGGCATACCTGTCGCCACCATGGCAATAGGAAAACCCGGCGCTATCAATGCCGGCATCCTGGCCGCGCAGATTCTGGCGGTTAAATATCCAGAATTAAGGCCGAAACTTGCCGAACACAAGAAAAAACTGGCTTTGTCGGTCGAGAAAAAGGACAAAGAACTTCAGGAAAAGGGAATTAAGAAATACCTCGAAGATAAAAAATGAAACAGGACGCGGCTAAAAAAGCGCTCGAAGCGCTTTTAAATGACGGGGTCTGCGTATTTCCGGCAGATACGGTTTACGGCCTGTTTTGCAGGGCTTTGAGCCCGCGCGCCGCGGCAGAAATATACTCTATCAAGGGCCGTTCTGAACAAAAACCCCTGCAGCTTTTTTTAAGCGATAAGGTGGATATTTACAGATACGCGCTTGCGTCGCCTTCCGTAAAGCGCAGGGTAAACTCGCTACTTCCGGGGCCGTATACGGTAATACTGAAACTTAGGAAGGCTTACAAAAACAGCTTTTCTTTCTTAAAGACAGGTACGGCCGGATTCAGGGTGGTCGATTCCGGGCTTATAAACGGGATAATCAGGGAGCTAAAGGAACCGCTTGCCGCTACTTCCGCTAATATTTCAGGCGGGCCTTCACCTAAAAAGTTCGGGGAAATAGGAAAGGGGATACTTTCCCGGGTTTCATTGGCGGTCAAAGACGATAAAAACGTCAAAGGAACCCCTTCGAAAGTGATCGACCTTTCAGGAAAAAAAGAAAAAGTCATCAGGTCTTAAATAAAACTTGAATTTTAACCGAAAATATTATATATTTAACACCGCGGATTTTTTACCGACTAAATTACAGTTCAAAGGAGATGTTGAAATGGCTAACAAAGGATCGAAAGTGGCAGAGAACGTACCGGGCAAATTTTACGTGGACGACCAGTGCATAGCTTGCGGAGTCTGCGAAGGATCGGCTCCGGAAAATTTCAAGATGAATGATGATGGTTCGCATGCTTATGTTTACAAACAGCCGGCAAACGACGGCGAAATAGCGGCCTCCAAGGATTCGATGGGTTCATGCCCGACCAACTCGATAGGGGACGACGGCGAATAACCGCAAAAACGGACCATGTATAAATAAAGAAGCCCGCTAAAGCGGGCTTTTTTATTTATACATGGGAGCCACAGCAGCCGGTATTTGTAGAGAGGGGGCGCTTGTCCGCTGGAGCTTCAGCGGAAGCGCATGCCCCCTCTCACAGTAGGAACTTAAAGGCTGTGGTGTTTTATAATGTTCGAGATTCGAAAGTCGAGAGTTGATCAGCAAGCTTGGAAACTATTATAGTTGCAGGGGCAATAGTTGTTGACTTGATAATTTCAGTGTGTTAGTATCTCGGTAGTTAGAGACGTTACATCAGAGGAAGTCCCCGTGAGATTCGGGGCGCTGTCGCGCAACGGTAATAGCCGAAAGGCCTGAGCCCGGTCCACTGATATGACGGATAGTACCTTCGCGGTAGGGGAAGACACAGTTGTTTTTTCCGAACCCGGCGAAGGCCGGGTTTTTGTCATTTATAGGCAGGCAAGGTAAAGTTTTTAAGCCAAAAGCCAAAAGACAAAAGTAAAGTTAGTGCAAGTTGATAAGTGGTATGAAAGGAAAACAAGAAAAGCTAAGCTATTGTTTTGCTGTTTTGATAACTTAAACACTTAACCCCTTAACTTTTGTCTTTTGGCTTTTGGCTTAAAAACTTAATGGAGGCTTTTGCAATGTACATTTACCTAGTCCGCCACGGAGAGACCGACTGGAACAACAAATTTCTTTTCCAGGGGCAGACCGACATTCCCCTGAACAAGACCGGCCTTATGCAGGCACGGGCCATTGCCAGAGAATTTAAGAACCGCAAGATTGGCGCCGTCATCAGCAGCGACCTTAAAAGGGCGTATCAAACCGCTGTGGAGATAAGGAAAGCTTCCGGTTTAAAAGCAAAGATACATAAGATGAAGACATTCAGGGAACGCAATTACGGCAACCTTGAAGGGACCACCTATGACCGCTACCACAGCCAGAGAAAAGGATATACGGGCGAGAGGGACAAGGAGTTCTTCGCCAGGCTTAACAAGGCGTTCATGCAGGTTGTGAAAAAATATAAGGGAACGGATATAGTGATAGTGGCGCACGGCGGGGTGGTAAGGCAGATAGTTTCCTTCGTGATAGGCCTGAAGGATTATAAACGCCTGAGGATATACAACGCGTCGCTTTCCGAAGTGTTTTATGACCAGAAAAGGGACGCGTTCTTTTTACTGCTTCTGAACAGCGTGTCGCATCTGCCGCGGAAGGAAAGGAATAAGATCCTGTATCATATCAAGGGAGTTTGATAAAGCCGGCTCGCGTAGGGAACGCATATATGCGTTCCGCGGCGGGGTTTAAGACGGCGGATTTAAGAGCCTGCGGCGGAATGCATATATGCATTCCCTACGCAACGAAGGGGAAATACATGAAAAACGGGTTAATCCAGATATACACAGGCAACGGAAAAGGCAAAACCACTGCCGCCATAGGGTTGGCTATCCGGGCGGCGGGCGCCGGGCTTAAGGTGGCTTTTTACCAGTTTTTAAAGGGCGGTGAATTCCCGGTATCCGAGGAAAAAACTCTCAACAGCCTTGAAAATATTGATTATATACGGTTTGACGAAACAACGCCATTATTCGACAAAAAAATATCTGTTGAGAACCTGGCGGGGCAGGTACAAAGGGACCTTGAAATTGTATCCAATGATATTTTAACCGGAGCGTATGACCTTGTGATACTTGACGAGCTGACGCACCTGGTTAATTTCAATCTGGCAGATGAAAAACAGATATTCAAAATGCTTGATTCAAAACCCGAAGGCATGGAAATAATCATTACCGGCAGGGCGGCTTCAAAAGGCCTTCTTAAACTGGCAGGACTGGTCACTGAAATGAAAGAAGTAAAACACCCCTTTAAAAAGGGAATAAAAGCAAGAAAAGGAATTGATTTTTAAATGAAAAAAATAATATCGATAATCGCCGTTTTAGCGGTTTCTGCGGCGCTTCATGCCGTTCTCATCACCGATGATGTCGGCCGCAAGGTCGAGGTTAATACGCCCGTTGAATCGATTGTCTGCCTTTCGCCGGCGCACACGGAGATGATATACTGGATGGGAAAGCAGGACATGCTCTCGGCTGTGTCCACGAACTGCGACTGGCCGGCTGGCGCGCGAAAAAAAGATAAAGCCGGGTCATTCATGACCCCTGATGTTGAAAAAATAGTGCACTTAAAGCCGGGAGTCGTAATATCCGGAGGGGGCATACAGAAGAAAGCCATATCCCGCCTGGAAAAACTCGGAATTCCTGTCATTGTGTTGTATCCAATGAACCTCACGAAGGGCATATGGGACGACATCACAATACTCGGGAAACTCACGGACGACCCCGTAATGGCGAGGAATAAAATAATCGAATTTGAGCGCGCGATGGATTCCGTGGCCGCACCGTCGGCTGCTCCCGTAAAAGTCTACCTGGAACTGTGGAGCCAGCCCGTTATGGCCGTTGGAAAAGCGTCATATATGAACGAAGCGGTCAAACTTGCCGGAGGCAGGAATATCCTCTCCGAGGCCAGGACCGAATACCCGAAAGTTTCCCCCGAAGAGATAGTGAAAAGGAACCCGGATGTCATCATACTCCTGTATAAGCCCGAGGCGGATTATTTAAAACGCGAATATTTTATCCAGACGAACGCCGGGAAAAATGGGAATATATTTGTCATGGATAATTTTGACATGCTGCTCAGGCCGGGCCCGCGCATCCCCCAGGCCATAAAGATGTTAAAACAGATATTTCAAAAGGCGGCCCTCAAATGAAGCCGAAAGCCGCCGCCTATACAGCCATCAGTTCTTTGTTATTGCTGCTTTGTTTTGCCTGGGCAATATCAAGCGGCTCCGTGCCGGTTTCGATGGCGGATATTACCGGTTTCCTTCTCGGTAAAACCGGCGGGTCAAATTATGACATAGTGATGAAAATACGCCTGCCAAGGATAATATTCGCCATGCTTGTCGGCGGCATGCTTGCCGCAAGCGGGGCCATGCTTCAGGCGCTCTTGAGGAACCCGCTTGTAGATCCGTTCATAACCGGGATATCATCCGGCGCCGCGTTCGGCGCGGCATGCGCCATCATAGCCGGTGTATCAGGGCTTATAATGCCCTCGATCGCCGGAGCGCTTGTGACCATGTATGTGGTTTACAGGCTATCTGTCGCGTACGGCTCTTTGTCAGTTTCGAGGCTTCTTTTAATAGGGGTGATGATAGGGTCATTTTTCTCGTCGCTTATTATGATGCTTAACGCCATATTTTCCAAAGACCTGGTCAAGGTTGTTTTCTGGCTGATGGGAGACCTGTCGAATATCAATCCGGGCCTGGCAATGTACGGGGCAGTCCTGACGGTTGTCGTTCTTTCCATGGCAATATATTTCGCCAACGACCTGAATATAATGGCCACGGGCGACGATGAAGCGAGGTCGCTCGGGGTCAGGGTCGAGCTGATGAAGGTCATGTATTTTATTTTTGCCGGCGTTTTAACGGCTGTTTCGGTGGCGTTGAGCGGGGTCATAGGTTTTGTCGGGTTGATAATTCCCCATATAACAAGGTTTTTTATAGGCCCGGATATGCGCTCCATGATACCTGCTTCCTTTATTTCAGGGGCCGCGTTCCTTCTATGCGCGGACACCATCGCGCGGACGGTTTTTCTGCCGTCGGAAATACCGGTAGGCGTTATCACGGGGCTCATCGGAGTGCCGGTTTTTATATTCCTTATGAACACAAGGAAAGACGCATGAGCGTGCTTCAAGCCAGGGACATAGGATACAGCTATGGGGACAAGGCATTCAGCCTTAAGGGCGTTTCTTTGTCCCTGGAAGCCGGCGAGTCCGCGGCCCTGATAGGCCCGAACGGCGCGGGAAAGACTACGTTGGTGAAAATCCTCGCGGGTTTGACACGCGGTTATTCCGGGGATGTGCTGCTGGAAGGGAAAAAGATAGGCGCTTACAGCGACACGAAAAGGGCGTCCATAGTTTCCTACATTCCGCAGACAGACAATATGACATTTGAGTTTTCAGTGCGGGAAATAGTGGGCATGGGAAGGCGCCCCTATATCAATGAGACCGGCACACTGGGTAAATTTGACAAAGAAAAAGTCACGGAAGCGATAAATTACTTCGGGCTTGAATCAAAAACTCATTCCAGCTATAACGCCTTAAGCGGAGGGGAAAAAAGGATGGTCCTTATAGCAAGGGCTTTTGCGCAGGAGGCAAAACTCCTTATAATGGATGAGCCCCTTACTTATCTGGACGTGAAAAACCAGTCGGAACTGATGGAACATGTGCTGAAACTCAATAACACGGGGCATACAATACTTATGATATCCCACGGAATCAACCTCGCCGCCGAATACGTGAAAAGGGTGGTGCTGATGAAGGACGGCAGGGTTGAGGCTGACGGAACCCCGGCGGAAGTGATAGAAGAAGGCGTGATAAGGCGGGTTTACGGCCTTGAAAATTTTTACATAGAGAACAATAAAAAAACCGGCAAGCCGAATTTATTCATGATACCGGGAGGTCAAGGTCAAAATCAAAATATTCAGAAAGGTGAGAGTAGATAGCAGACAAAACGCAGAGGTATCTGGTTATTATAAGGTGCGGCTTTATAAAAAATATCACATAAGGAGATTGACATGAAAAAAAGGAATATTTTCACCGTTTTGCTGGCTTTGATAGCCGGCTTGGTCCTGGCTTTTACCTCGGATTATAACTCCGCCGGCGCCCAGGTGGGCGCGCAATCCCAGGGCGGTTCCATAATGCAGTCGGGCTCGCAGGCTCCTGTCGGGATTTCAAGCAAGGGCAATGCCGCCGGTGTTTACGACTGGAAAAATAAGGTCGCGGCTACACCGGCAACAACGGCCCAGCAGGTCATCACAGCGGCAGCGGCCGCGGTTGAAGTGGTGGTTACGGCGCGCCGCGTTCCCGAAGACATTGCGCTGGTTCCACGCGGCATTGAGGTCGTGAAAGCGGCCGACATAGCGGACTCGGGTGAACAAAGGCTTCAGGATGTGCTTGACTCCATCCCGGGCCTGACGGTTTTGAGGTCCGGCGGTTACCAGGGCGTAAGTTCGGTGCTTGTGCGCGGCCAAAACTCAAACCATACCCTGATAATGCAGGACGGCGTACCCTTAAACGATATAGCCGTTGGCGGAGTCGACCTCAACCAGGTGGATCTTTCCGACTTTGACAGGATAGAAGTGGTAAAAGGAGGACTGTCGTCGGTTTACGGCGCGGACGCGTCAGCGGGGGCCATAAATATTATAACCGGCTCAAAAGAGGAAAAGCCCGTGGCCGCTTCAGCATCATACGGGTCATATAATTTTCAGAAGTACACGCTCTCATCGGATTATAAAGTTTACGGCGTAAAGTACTCGGCCTCGGCTGTCGAGGAAAAAAGCGACGGATATACCGACAACTCCGCATATTTAAAGCACACATTGAACGCGAAGCTGTCTTTTACCGGCGATTTTCTGGATTCGACGCTGTTCGGGTATTATTTTAAAAGGGATATGGGGGTACCGTTCTCGGGTTATGGCCCATCTCCTTACGCTAAAGAATATGACGAAAATTTCCACCTTGGAGCGGACGAAAAATTCAACGTGGGCCCGTTAAAGGGCCAGGCCACCGGTTATATGCGGTCGGCCCAGTTGCGTTTTATTGATACGAGTTATTTTGAGGATTCAAACCAGAAGAAAAAAGAGTACAGCGGTTCTTTATACCTGATGTATGACGAATCAAGTTATATTTCAGGCATGACCGGATACGAAACCACATACAGGCAACTGGACAGTTCCGACGTGATAGGGAACACCTCGAATTCAAACCAGGCGTCCATCACCAATATCTCCGCGAAACTTCTCGACGATAAACTCCTGATAAACGGCGGGTTCCGGGCTGATTTTAATTCCACGTACGAGAATATGACAAGTGAAAACATCAGCGTTAAATATAAATTTCCGGACAATGTGGCCATAAGGGCGTCATTTGACAAGTCGTTTTCAGCGCCGACAATGGACGAATTATACTGGCCCGCGCAGGATTTTGGGAATTACGGGTACGGTGAGACCTACTACAAAGGGAACCCGGCCTTAAAGCCGGAGGATTCCACATCTTATGAGGTTGGAGTGGATAAAAAGGATGACAAGATATCCGAAGGGGTAACGTTCTTCAAAAGCGAGGTCCTGCACCTGATCGACCAGCAGTATATTACGGACGGGGTCTCAACCACGCAAACCCCGGTAAACATAAATAAAGCGGAACTGAGCGGCATAGAGGCAAGGGTTGATTTTATTCCGGCTGATTTTCTGGCAGTTTACGCGCGTTACACTTACTTAAGGGCGGTTGACCAGGACAATAAACAGCTTGATTACAGGCCGCAGGGCACGGTGGATGGCGGCATAAATATAAAATTTCCGTTCGACACCAAGCTCACAGTGGACGGCCAGTATGTGGACCTAAGGACGGATTTGCACGGTAATGTCTTAAAATCGTATTACCTTCTGAATTGCACCGCAGTGCACAAGATAAGCAAAAACGTCAAAGTGCTGGTCGACTTCAAGAACATCCTGAATAACACGACATACGTAACCCAGGCGAATTTCCCGATGCCGGGAAGGACGTTCAACGCGGAGATGCAGGTAAGTTTTTAAGCCGGAGTTTTGTCAGTCGGATCCCGTAGGGGTGGACCTAACTTGTCCGCTGAAGCTTCAGCGAAAGCGGATGTGTCCACCCGCTGCGGGATCTAAAGGCTGTAAGTGGGTCTTAATGTTTGAGAATCGAAAATCGAAAATTGATCAGCGCGCTTGGAAGCTATTATAGATGGACACGCCATCCATCAAGCTTGGAAGGTATTATAAAAAGCCGGCATTTGTAGAGAGGGGGCTTGCTCCCTCTCTCAGTAGGAACTAAAGGCTGTTCGTGGGTCGTATTGTTCGAGATTCGAAAGTCGAGATTTGATCAGCACGCCGTCGCTGAAGCTCTGGCGTGTGAACCAAGCTCGGAAACTATTATAGGTGGACACACCATCCAGCGGGCTTGGAAGGTGTTATAATATAGCCAACCTTATAAAGAGCCGTTTTCCGGGTTTTTTTAACATCTTCTTTATCTTCTCCTCCAGTTCCGGCGGCAGGCGAAGACCTTAACATCCGTAAACCCGCTCCTATAGAGGATCAAAAACTTATCGACGAAACTAAAATCCAAAAGGGTTAACTGCCGG
>PMTB01000113.1 GCA_003167475.1 candidate division FCPU426 bacterium
CGTTCATAGCGCTTTTGATAGTGGAAGTCGTCGAGCATCTGCTTATGTACGGGGTAAAGTTCTTATATAAATTATGACGGCCAACGTGAAGGAAACCGCCGGCGGGATAACTTTTGATGTAAAGGCACAGCCGGGTTCTTCGAAAAATGAAATAACGGGATTTAAAGACGGAGTGCTGAAGGTGAAAATATCGGCGGCGCCCGATAAAGGAAAGGCAAATAAGGAACTGGTTGATTTTTTAAGCTCCGTATTCGGCGTAAGAAAAACGGCGGTCACGGTGATAAAAGGCGAAAAATCGAGGAATAAAAGCGTCATGATATCGGGTATCACAAAAAAAGATTTTGAGACAAAACTCGGAGGTGTGTTATGAACGGCCTGAAGAAAAAGATATCGCAGTCCGCGGACAAGATCAGGAAAGAAGTCCCGGGATTTGCCCCGGAAATAGGCATCATACTCGGCACGGGTTTGGGCGCGCTGGCCAAGGAGATAAAACTCACAAAGTCCATCCCTTATGAAAAAATACCGAACTTCCCGCTGTCCACGGTTGAAACCCACCACGGGCAGCTTGTATTCGGAGAGCTCGAAGGCCGTAAGGTCGTGGCCATGCAGGGCCGCTTCCACCGTTATGAAGGTTATACGGCGCAGGAAGTCACTTTCCCGGTGCGCGTCATGAAGGAACTCGGGATAAAGTACCTTATTATTTCAAACGCCGCAGGCGGGCTTAACCCTAAGTTCAAGGCGCCCTGCCTGGTGCTTATCGAGGACCATATAAGTCTTTTGATGGGCGACAGCCCCTTAATCGGTCCAAATGACGAGACACTGGGGCCGCGCTGGCCGGACATGGTCGAACCCTATTCCCACGCGCTTATCAAGGTCGCCGAGCAGGCGGCAAAGGAACTGAAAATAGAAGTGCACAAAGGCGTTTATGTCGCCGTGCCAGGGCCGAATTTTGAGACCCGCGCAGAGTACAGGTTCCTTAATAAATTCGCCGATATGGTGGGGATGTCCACCGTGCCCGAAGTGATAGTGGCGGTACACTGCGGCCTGAAAGTTTTGGGAGTTTCCGTGATCACCGACCTGTGTGATCCGGACAATCTGGAACCTGCCGACATCAGGACTATCATAAATAACGCGACAGTCGCCGAGCCCAAACTGACCATTTTGATGAAAGAAGTAATCAAAAGGATAAAGGAGTAACAACACATGAAGGAATTCAGCCCGGTAGAATGGAAAAATAACCAGCTAATAGTGCTTGACCAGTTGCTTCTGCCGTTCCAGCAGAAGGAGATAATCTGCAGGACCTACAAAGACGTCGCTGCCTGTATAAAGGACATGAACCTGCGCGGGGCGCCGCTCATAGGAATAGCCGCCGCATTCGGGCTGGCTATGGAAGTAAAGCGCTCAAAAGCGGCCAAGTATGATAAGTTCAGCAGGGAAATAATCAAAGCGGGCGAGGAATTGATAAATACAAGGCCGACCGCCGTCAACTTAAAATGGGCCGTAGACAGGATGATAAAGCTCATGGAGCAGAACAGGGAACGGCGCATCCCCAGCCTAAAGGACCTTTTGATCGCCGAAGCGTCAAGGATATACAAAGAGGACCTGGACAACAATAAACTCATAGGCAAGTATGGTTCGGAGCTCATACGTGAAAAGGATACGGTGCTCACCCACTGTAACGCGGGCGCGCTTGCGACCGCGGGCTACGGGACCGCGCTGGGCGTCATAAGGGCGGCGCATGAAAAGAAGAAAAAGATCACGGTTTTTGTGGACGAAACAAGACCCTACCTCCAGGGCGCAAGGCTTACGGCATGGGAAATGGAGCAGGAAAAAATACCGCACTTCCTCATTACCGATAATATGGCAGGGTACTTCATGTCCATCGGTAAGATTAACGTGGTGGTCGTGGGAGCCGACAGGATAACGGCAAACGGCGACGTGGCAAACAAGATAGGGACCTACTCGGCGGCTGTGCTGGCTTACACCAACAACATACCTTTTTACGTGGCGGCGCCTTCCTCTACGATAGATTTCAGCCTGAAAAACGGCAGCCAGATCCCCATAGAAATGCGCAGCGAGGACGAGGTAAAGAAGATATTCGGCCGGGATATAGCGCCCAAAAAGACAAAGGCTCTGCATCCGGCATTTGACGTGACGCCGTCGAAATACATAACGGCTATAATTACCGAAAAAGGCGTCATCAGGGCGCCGTATGAGCAGAACCTTGAAAAAGTATTCCTGAATAAGGAAGTCGTGGCCGACCTATGACCGAAGGCTGGGTTGACGACAGGTACTGTTTTGCCTGCGGGGAAAAGAACCCCATAGGCATGCACCTGCATTTTACATTGACCGGCGACGGGGGCATAGAGGCAAAATACACGTTTCCCAAGGAACTACAGGGGTATTCGGGAATTGCGCACGGAGGAATGATATCTTTACTTTTAGACGAAGTTATGGTAAATTTACCGTGGCTTAAATTGAAACAACCGGTCGTTTCGGCCGATATCAGGATCAAGTTAAAGAAGCCGCTTAAGATAGGGGAGCCGGTCATAGCGAGGGCTTTCATTGACAAACAGAAAAAAAATATCTTTTGGGTCAAAGGCGTCCTTATTCGCGAGCGCGACGGCATGGAAATAGCCGAAGCCGAAGCCACGTGCGTGCAGGTAAGCCTCGATCAGATGAACGCGTAAGTTTTATATTGGAGAAGAGAACAAAAGTAAAATAAAATTCACTTAAAAAACTCGGAGGTTTTACTGATGGGAAGCGGAAAGAAAAGGCACAAATGGAAGATAAAGACGCACAAGAGGAAAAAACACAGAAGAGTGAACAGGTTTAAAGCCGGTAAATAGTTTTTGAAGGACAAAGAACAAAACGGAGGATTTCATGTCAGGACATTCAAAATGGGCGACAATTAAACGCAAGAAAGCCCTAACTGATTCAAAGCGGGGCGCTTCGTTTACAAAGATAATCAGGGAAATAATCGTCGCGGCAAAATCAGGCGGGGACCCTAATATGAACGCCAGGTTAAGGACTGTTGTTGAAAAGGCGAAAGCCGTGAACATGCCTTCCGATAACATAAAAAAAGCCATTCAAAAAGGCACCGGGGAACTTCCGGGCGTCAATTATGAAGAGATTATGTACGAGGGTTACGGCCCGGGCGGAGTGGCACTTATCATCAATGTCACGACTGATAACAGGAACCGTTCAGCCGCGGATTTGAGGGCCCTGCTTGCCAAGTATACGGGTTCCATGGCGGCACCGGGCGCGACAGCGTGGCAGTTTGACCAGAAAGGTTTTATTTCAGTGCCCAAGGAAGCCATAGACGAGGACAGCCTCATGGAAGTGGCTTTGGACGCGGGCGCCCAGGATATTAAAAATGAGGACGAGTCGTACGATATAGTGACGGCTGTGGTTGATTTTGAAAAGGTGAGAAAAGCGCTTGAAGCAAAAAGCGTGAAGTTCACGGTCGCGGAGATCACCATGGTGCCGAAGAACTATATAAAACTTGACGGTAAGGACGCCGAGCGCATGCTCAACCTCATGGAAGCCCTGGAAGAGCATGAGGATATCTCGAATGTTTACGCCAATTTTGATATCCCTAAGGAAGTAATGGATAAGATCGGCTCGCAGGAGTAAATTAGAAAAGTAACATTTTAAATATATGGGGGCGGAGCGATCCGCCCCTTTCTTTTTTTTGATAAGGTCAAAATATTCAGATAGGAGATAGGTGATAGTAGAAGGGTGTGGGTTGCTCTTAATTATAATAGGGCAGGACACCGGAAAGAACGGGTAATTTGCATGGAAGAACTGCCTTACAATTCACTCAGGGAATATTACGCCGCCAGATACAAGGAACGGGTCCAGAAGCTGACCGTATCGCTTCCTTTTACCTGCCCGCATATGAATGAAGACGGCTCCGGCGGGTGTACTTACTGTCACAAGGGCAGCATTCCGAACCTGAACGACCCCGCGCTGCCCATGGCAAAACAGGATGCAACAGGAATGACAGCCGCCCAAAAACGCTACGGCCCCGATACCAAATACATCATTTACTTCCAGACGCACACAAATACAAACGCGCCGCTTGAAGCCCTTAAAAGAATCTATGATGAGGCATTTAACCATATGAATGTGATAGGCATAGATATAGGCACGAGACCGGATTGCGCGGAAGATGATGTTTTAAAGCTTCTAGATTCATACTGTGAAAAAGGCTATGAGGTCTGGATAGAGTTCGGCCTGCAATCGGCCGATAACGCTGTCCTAAAGTCGATCAACAGGGGGCATACGGTCGAGGATTTTATAGACGCGGTAGAACGGGCGAAAAAAACAAGGCTTAAGATAACGGCGCATATGATAGTGGGCCTGCCGGGCGAAACAAAAGAAGATTACCTCAAGACGGCCGGGCTCATAGCCTCACTCGGCGTTCACGCAATAAAAATACACCCTTTGCATGTCATGGAAGGCACCGCGCTCGGCGATGAGTTCAAAAAAAAGCCGTTTGGCCTGCTCCATCTGGATGATTATGTAGAGGCGCTGGCGGATATAATAGAGATACTGCCGCCTGAAATGATAGTGATGAGATATACCTCGGAAGCCATAGAAAGCCACCTGCTGGGACCCAATTACTGCAAGCCCGAATATAAGATCATAATAAAGCAGATGCTTGTCGCGGAACTAAAAAAAAGAGGCACGAGGCAGGGTTTTAGGTTATAATTATTTCATTGGGATGGAACATGTGCGGTTTTGTAAACGTCTAAATTCAAAATACATAAAAGTACAAAAGGCGGTTATATGAAAAAAAGGACAATATTGGTTTTGTGGGCGGCGTTTTTGGCGCTGCCTTTGCCGGCGATCGCCGGGGACGTGACATGGCAGGACTGCGTTAAAGAAGCTATGTCGGGAAACAGCTCGATCATTTCGGCCAGGGAAAAGCTCAACCAGGCAAGGTCGCAAAACTGGTCCGCGCCTGCGGCTGCATTTCCGCAGATATCGGCGTCCGCTTCCGGGTCAAAGAACGGGTATGAAGCCGGGCCGAACACCGTGCCCTATACGGGGAATACGCAGACACAGAATTATTCCTACGGTCTTACCGTAAGACAGCTGGTCTTTGACGGTTTTCAGAATACGCAGGATATATTGCAGGCTTCCGAGACTGTAAAAGCGGCTGAGTTCAATTATAAGGCCGCGTCGGCCCAGGTCAGGTACAGCCTTAGGTCGGCATACGTGGGCCTCATGAAAGCCCAGGACATGATTAAGGTAACGGCACAGATCTTGAGCCTGAGGAAGAAGCAGTATGAGGACGTGAAGCTCAGATATAACGGAGGCACGGAGGATATAGGCGCGGTCATGAGTTCGGAAGCTGATTTTAAACAGGCTGATTTCTCCGCGGGGCAGGCGCTGCGCACGCTTGAAGTTGCAAAGGAATCACTTTGCAGCGCAATAGGCAGGGATATAAATTCCGATATTTCAGTGAAGGAAGATTTCACGATAACCGAAGATACTACCATAGAGCCTGATTTCAAGGCGCTGCTGCTTACCAACCTGGGTTACCTTGCCGCGGTATCCCAGCGCAGGGCCGCCCAGTTTGCTTTCGGTTCCTCGGTAAGTTCTTTCCTGCCGCAGGCATACGCGAGCGGGAGCGTGGGAAGAGGCGCGGCTACGCTTCTCCCGCAGGATACCACCTGGTCGCTCGGGCTTAACATTTCTTTTACGATATTCGATGGCGGCAAGTCGGAAGCGCAGTGCTCACAGGCTTTGGCGGCTTTAAACCAGGCTAAGGCGGATGAAAAGGCCAGCTCCGACAATACCACGATAAGCCTTAAAAACGCGTGGTATGGTTTTAAGGACGCGTTCATGACAGTGGCTGTGCAGCAAAAATATTTTGACGCGAGCGCGCAGCGTGCTAAAATTTCCGATGTACAGTATTCCACGGGACTTACCGATTTTAACAACTGGACCATAATTCAAAACACACTTGTAAGTTCACAGACTGCAATTGTTTCGGCTCAGGCCGGATTATTGACAGCAGAAGCCGCCTGGATACAGGCAAAGGGAGGAACATTGGAAGATGAAAAATAAAAAAGTATTATTTTGGTCAATAGGAATAGCATTGGTGCTGATCATCGGGTTTATTGTTTTTAATCAGAAAAAAGCCACGGTTGTAAGCGTGGAATATACTGTGAAAAAAGGCACTATAAAAGTGGCCGTATCCACAACCGGCACTGTATTGCCGCAGAACAGGCTGCAGATACAGCCGCCATTGGCAGGCAGGCTTGACAGCATACTGGTTGTAGAGGGCCAGTATGTGAAAAAGGGCCAGACGCTTGCATATATGAGCTCCACTGACAGGGTTGCCATACTTGACGCGGCCCGCGCTCAGGGCGAAAAGAACATGAAAGAATGGGAAGATACCTATAAGCCGATACCTTTGATAGCGCCGATCAACGGCCAGGTTATTGTAAGCGACATGCAGCCGGGCCAGTCAGTTGCCACTTCTGACGCGGTGATAGTGCTTTCCGACAGGCTTATTGTTCAGGCTCAGGTTGATGAAACCGATGTCGGCAAGATCAAACTCGGTCAGAAAACCAAAATAGCGCTTGATGCCTATCCTGACCAGTCGATTGACGGCAAGGTCGACCATATTTATTATGAATCAAAGACCGTTAACAATGTCACAATATATAATGTGGATATCCTTCCCATGAAAGTGCNNATTTTTTCCGTTCGGGCATGAGCGCGAATATAAGCATAGTCCAGCAGGAAAAAGACGACATACTGATCCTGCCGCTTGAGGCAGTCAAGAAATACAAGGATAAAACAGTGGTTTTTGTCAAGACAGCGGATCAGAAAAAGCCGGAAAAACGTGAGATCACTGCCGGCCTATCGGATGATGATAATATTGAAATTGCTTCAGGGTTAAATGAGAACGATACAGTAGTTGTAATGAAGCAGACATACTCTGGACAGGCAAAGAACCAGGCTGTTAATCCGTTCATGCCGCAAAGGCCTGCCAGGACCACGGCTCCGGCAAGAGGGCATTAAGCCGATTAGGAACAGCGGGATTATAAGTTAAAGGCCCCGGACCACAAATTAGGAATGAAAACCTATAAAGGATAAAAAATGAAAATAATAAGCATAAAAAATTTAAGTAAAACATACAATACGGGCAAAATCAGCTTTAAAGCCCTCGATAATGTGTCGGTGGAGGTTGAATCCGGCGAGTTTGTGGCTATAATGGGGCCTTCGGGGTCAGGTAAATCGACGCTCATGCACTTGATGGGGTTCCTGGATTCTCCGGACTCAGGTTCGTATACTTTGAACGGCGTCGAGACCGCAAAACTGTCCGATGATGAATACGCCCAGCTCAGGTCGGGTTTCATAGGTTTTGTTTTCCAACAGTTCCACCTGCTTCCCAGGGAAAACACAGTTGAAAATGTCGAGCTTCCGCTGATATACGCAGGGAAGCCGGAGTCTCACGGCGAAGGCAAAAAACTTCTTGCTGAAGTCGGGCTCATCGCAAAAGAATCGAACATGCCCAACGAACTCTCGGGCGGAGAACGGCAGAGGGTCGCGATCGCCAGGAGCCTGGTAAATAATCCGGAGGTTATACTTGCTGATGAACCCACCGGAAATCTCGATTCAAAGAGCCAGACGGAAATAATGCAGCTTTTAGCCGGATTAAACAAGAAAGGAAAGACTGTCATAATGGTGACTCATGACGAAGAGGTATCTGAGTACGCCGGAAGGATAGTCAGGATCAGGGATGGAAAAATAGTATCTGACACCGTTAACAAAGGTAAATTTTATGAAGAACCTCCGGGTTTTAAGGCCGGTATTGATTCTGCGAAATCCATTGCGAAGCCCGTTATTTCCAGGATAGAATTTGTGGATTATATAAGGCAGGCATTTAATTCCATCATGGGAAATAAGCTGCGCTCAGTGCTTTCAATGCTAGGTATACTGATAGGTGTGGCTGCTGTCATTGCCATGCTGGCGCTCGGCCAGGGCGCCAAAGACGCTATCCAGAAAAGTCTTTCTTCTCTCGGCACAAACCTTTTAACCGTTATTCCCGGCAATATCAGGATGGGCGGTGTTTCGTTGGGAACCGGTACGGTTACCCGGTTCACGCTCCAGGATGTGGATGAACTTGCCAAATTGCCGGAAGTGAAATTTACATCAGGCACAGTAAGCGGCAGGGGCCAGATAGTTTATCAGGACAAGAACTGGAGCACGCAGGTGCAGGGCGTCGGGGAAAATTACCCTGTGATGAGGAATTCGGTCCCGGCATTCGGCTCTTTTTATACTGAAAATGATATGAGGACCAGGAACAGGGTGTGCATAATAGGGCAGACTGTTGCCACAAATCTTTTCGGGGACGCGGACCCCTTGGGACAGCAAATTAAGATAAACAGGACGTCGTTTAAGGTAATTGGCGTGCTCCCGGCAAAAGGTTCAAGCGGGTGGAGGGACCAGGATGATGTGATAGTCATGCCGCTTACGACCGCGATGTTCAGGCTCTTGGGCAAGGAATATGTGGACTCCATTGATGTGCAGGTGAAGGATTTCTCAATGATGCAGGATGCCCAGGACTCAATCACCGCTTTATTAAGAAAAAAACATAAGATAACAAATCCTGACGACACGAGTTTTCAGATAATGAACATGGCTGATATCCAAAAGACCATGACAGACACCGCGAATTCCATGTCGCTACTGCTTGGCTTTATAGCCGCTATATCACTTGTCGTAGGCGGTGTGGGCATCATGAATATAATGCTTGTATCGGTAACGGAGCGTACCAGGGAGATAGGGTTAAGGAAAGCCATCGGCGCCAAGAGAAAAGATATCATGACGCAGTTCATTATAGAATCGGTGTTGATGACATTTATCGGGGGCGTTGCCGGGATCATATTCGGGTCATCTGCCACGCTGTTGTTATCCGCTGTGGCGAAGTGGACCACCAGTATTTCGCTTGTATCGGTAGTTGGCGTGACATTATTCTCAATCGGCGTGGGTGTCGTATTCGGAATCCTGCCGGCCCAAAAAGCCGCGCAATTAAACCCGATAGACGCGCTGAGATATGAGTAAACAGGACCCGGTTTATATAAAATAAAAAAGGAGGTAATTTATGGGTATACATGAAACTTCCGCGGATAACGGCGCAAATTTTGATCTGACGAAAGCTAAAAATGATTTCATAAATCTAAGCAAGGCGATACGTTCAGGCAACCTTAACGAGGCTAAAAAAGCATATTCAGACCTCCAGGCGGATTTTGAGTCTGCCGGCTTCCGGGAGGAGCAGAGTAATTGAGGTTATGCAATGAATTTACAACAATCCGAAAAACAAACCCAGATGGCGGCCCTTGTTGTTTCCATGCTCAGCGCCATATTCAACTCCATGGGCAACTCTTCCATAACCGTGGCGCTTCCCGCCATAGGCAAAGAATTCGCCCTTAACGCCACTTTGCTTGGCTGGATAGCCACTTCCATGCTACTGGCGCAGTCCGTGTTTGTGGTGCCTTTCGGCAAGTTTGCGGATATTTACGGCAGAAAAAAACTCATGATAATAGGTACTGTGGTCTATATAATAGGTTCTGTGATGGCCGCGCTCGCCCAGGAAATTGTGTTTCTCCTGGTTTCCAGGGTTGTCCAGGGGCTCGGCGCTTCCATGATATTCGGTACAAGCGTTGCGATACTCACATCTGTTTTTCCGGCTGAGAAAAGGGGATGGGCTTTGGGATGGAACGTGTCCGCTGTTTATCTCGGACTTGCCGCGGGGCCTTTTGTCGGCGGGATTTTAACATCTTACCTCGGCTGGCGTTCGCTTTTTTTGCTTAACGTGCCGCTTGGGTTCCTCTCGCTGTTTTTCCTGTTCTTCATGCTCAAAGGGGAATGGGCCGAGACGGAAAAGGAAAAGTTTGATTATTTCGGCTCGCTTATACTGGCTGTTTTGATCACATGTCTTATATACGGGCTTTCAAAAATGCCGTCATATACCGCGGCCGCGCTTGTTGCGGCCGGTATCATCATGATGTTTGTATTTGTAAAATATGAGGAAAAGAACATAAACCCTGTCATTAACACAAAACTTTTCGAAGATAACCCTGTTTTCTCGTTTTCGAACCTGGCCACGCTCATACATTATTCATCGGCGTCAGCGGTTGCCATAATGATGAGCCTGTATCTCCAATACATCAAGGGCTTTGACCCGCGCCATGCCGGGCTGATAATAATGGCACAGCCGGTTGTCATGATGATGCTGGCGCCGTGGGCGGGAAGGATATCGGACCGTTACACTCCGGGCAGGGTGGCTT
>PMTB01000220.1 GCA_003167475.1 candidate division FCPU426 bacterium
CAGCGAGCAGTTCCTTGATATCCCCCACGAATTCAAGCCCCGCGTTGCTTCCAACACCCGTATATATCAGTTCCCTGCCCTTGGCGGTCTTCTTATAGAAACCTACATTGATCTTTGATTTTAACGATTCATTTACTTTGGCCGTCATCTCGCCGAGCTTGGGCGCCGGAAGGTCAATCCCCAGTGTCCTGTCAGCGGATATCTCAAGGTAATACTTCTTGTCCTCTATGAGTACATCTATCTTATCAGCGGAAACAGAAAGCCTGTCCACCCGGGCACCGGTATATGTGGCAAACCTGTAGATTTTCTTTTTATAGTAGAACCCGAATATATAGCCGGTGAAGTAGTTTCCCAGCCACGGTATTTTTGCCACCGAACCGAAAAGCGACGCTTCAGCTTCGTCAAAATGATTGGTCTGCATCCATATCCACGAAGACGGCATTGACTTTCCCCAGTCCTTTTCTATATAACCCTTGCCGCCGGTAAAATCGGTTTTTACGCCGTTCACTTCGAAGTACCCTTCTATTGAGTGGTTAAAACTCACCGTGGCATGGTAGCATTCCATCATGGGCATAAACGCGTACCAGCCCATGGTGCCGGGGGAAAACAGCGTGACCGGCCACGGATATATGTTTTTAAATTTCAGTTCGGCATTTATCCTGTTTACCCCGTCGTCCAGGTCCAACTGTACGCGGTATAGCGAAAAATAACTCTTCCCTATTTTCATCTCAAATTTTTTCTCATTTACCCAGAAGTCGGCGCAGGTGTACTTAAAATAATACATCTTCTGGTTGCGGGCGTCCACAACCATGATAAACGGGTGGGATTTTGTGTCGTCCTTTGATATGGATACCCCCGGTATCACCGCGTACGCGGTGGCCCCGGTGCTGTCCACAGACTTAAAATACCATCCTTCAAAATATTCTTCCTTCTTGCCTATGCCCTGAAAAGCCTCAGGTTTCCATAGATTCGACATATGCCCTCCATATCACTTCGGTGTTTTTGCGCCTGCCTGCGTGGTATTTCCCGCCGCGTCCGGTATTGCTTCAATTCTTTTCAATGTGAGAATTACTTTTTCAGACTCATACTTGGCAAGCCCGACTCCCTTACCAAACCACCAGTTTGCGATGAATGGCTTATCCACACCCTGCCTATTGAGCACCCCGTAGAGTTTATAAGCCGTGGTGGACCTTCCGCAAACGTCAATGGTTTCAAGACCCATATGCGTGCAATCAGCTGAAATTTTTGTGGGAAAATTTAGGAATATGGCGTTTATCGTTGCTACCCCGTCATACCGCCACGTATCGCCCTTATGCAGTGGAAATTTAATTGCATAAACGGGAGGGTTAAATATGATGTCAAAATGTATAAAACTTAAAAAAGGGACGGCATATCGGGCTGCCTTTATATATACCCCTTTTTCATCCTTTCTCATCAGGTACTTTCCGTCGGCATCGGGAGAATAATAGGAAAAATAAGACAATCCGTCGTAAATTTCAGTTCCATTAACCTCAACATAACGCTCATAATCCGGTTGTTCGGTAATAGTTTTATTGTGGACATTATATGTCCACCTGGTATTTTGCAGCAATGGGCAATAAAGGTCCTCGTCGCTTACCCCGGCATTAAGAACTCCGGCAAAAAACAATAATATCATGATTCCTATGGTTTTCCTCATATCATCCCTCATTTTCTCAAGCGTACTTAAATCCCGCTCCAAGCTCCTGTCTCTTAACCTTTTGCCTCTTCTCCACCTTACTCCCCTATTATCTTTATTACCAGCCTTTTCTTCCTCTGCCCGTCAAACTCGGCGTAAAATATCTCCTGCCACGGCCCAAGGTCAAGTTTTCCCGAGGTCACAGGCACGGTAACCTGGTGCCCGATAAGCAGGTTCTTTAAATGAGCGTCGCCGTTTGACTCCCCGGTATGATGGTGGTGGTAGTCAGGGCCTTCAGGAGCGAGCTTTTGCAGCCATTCCTCGATATCCTGGTGAAGACCGGATTCGTTGTCATTGATGAAAACCCCGGCGGTTATGTGCATGGCAGAGACAAGGCAGAAGCCTTCCTTAATGCCGGATTTGGCAAGTTCTTTTTCGACGTCATCTGTGAGGCGGATGAATTCGCGGTGTTTTTTGGTATTAAACCATAGGTATGCTGTGTGTGATTTCATTTTACCCTCCAATATAATTCCGCTTAAATCTTATTTAAGTTAGATTTTGATATGCATTTTTTTATCATTTCAGCATTGGTTAATATCTTACCCTTGCGTTTGGACCTTTTCAACGCTATCAAACCATCCGCATATTCACCAACGTACTCTTCAAGCGCTTTTTTAACTATGTATGACTTCGACCTGTCCAGGTCACGCGCAATTTTCTCGACCTTTTCCGCCAGCTCATCATGAATTCTGACATTGAACATTTTGCTCATAACCCCTCCTGCGTAAAGCATTGTGTTACTTTGTATTACAACAGTACACATTAAAAACCGGTTTGTCAAGCCTGCCATGAGCGGCAGCATCCGTCTTCGCCGAGGCTCCGGCGGACATGGAGCGGCCGCTCTACGAAGACCGCGGCGGAACGCATGCAAACTCCTGCGAAGCTGCGTACTGTTCCAATCAACGTACTGTTATGATCAATTTTTTACCCAAACCGCATGCTATTTTCAGCAATGTCTCTATAGTGATATTTATATCGCCATTTTCAAGCATGGATGTTTCCTTTTGGTTCAGGCCGGAGAGTTTTGCCAGCTTGTTCATGGAAATTTTCCGGCTGAGGCAATGGTTCCCTATACTTTCTGTTATGGAGTGCATCAATTTCTCGGCAGCGTAAGCGGACCTGAAATCCGGGCTTTCCTCGCATTTGCATCGGTGTTTTTTGTGAAGTTTAACGTCTATACACGCTTTATTTTCGTTTTTCATCGCCGATCCCCCCTTAAAAATTTTTCAACAATTCCATCATTCTCGTAATGGCCAGCGCTATGTCTTTTTGTTTGAAATCCTTTTTGTCGACCGTGTGGACAAAAACAGCGCGCTTACCCTTAAAAAAATAGAACAACCTGGCGTTTTCCATGCCGGCCCCGGGGCGTAATTCCCATATTTTATCCCTCATATACGAGGCATACGGCCGCCTTAAATGCTGGCCCTTTTCCGCAAGAAGGTCCATGCAAAACAATATCTTGGCTTTTTCAACGTCGTTTTTAGAGTCGATGTATTCGGTAATAGGGCTGTTTTTCCCGGACCTATAATAGGCTATGTCATAACGCTTGGTTTCGTTCATTTATTGTCCCTTCTTATTTCCCGTACAAAGTATTTATAGCCGCACCCCTACGTTTCACCGGGGTGCGCCTAGATACGGAACTGATGGGCGCAAACATCAGACAGTTCACGCCACCATAAACCCTGCAAAACCATAACCAGGACCGATTAATTGCCCGCAAACGCACCCCGATGAGACGTAGAGGTGGGACTACAAATATCATACCATGCAACACATAATATACCATATAAACAAAAAAGGCGCGGATTTCTCCGCGCCTTTTTTTATGTCACCCTTCAGCTGCTATGCCTTGCCTGCGCATCCGAGTACGTTTTTGAGTTTGTTCTTTACTACCGCTTTGATGGCGTCCCTTGCTGGGCCCAGGTACTTGCGCGGGTCAAATTCGCCCGGGCTTGTGACAAATACTTCCCTGATGGTTGCTGTCATCGCGAGCCTCAAATCCGAGTCTATGTTTATCTTGGCTACGCCCATGCCTGCGGCTTTCCTTAAGAAATCCTCGGGAACGCCTTTCGCGTTGGGCATTTTGCCGCCGAATTTATTGCATTTTTCAACGAGTTCCTGCGGGACCGATGAAGCTCCATGCAGAACGAGCGGGTATCCGGCCGGCAATACCTTCATGATCTCTCCGAGCCTTACAAAATCAAGCTTGGCTTCGCCTTTGAACTTATACGCGCCGTGGCTTGTTCCTATGGCAACCGCAAGTGAATCGCAGCCTGTTCTTTTCACAAATTCCGCGGCCTGGGCCGGGTTTGTATATGATGCGTCAGCCGCTGATACGTTAACAGCGTCTTCGACGCCGGCGAGTTTGCCGAGTTCGGCTTCAACCGGTATGCCCTTTGAGTGGGCGTAATCGACTACTTTTTTTGTTTCCGCGATGTTGCCTTCGAAGTCAAAGCGCGAGGCGTCTATCATGACGGAAGTGAATCCACCGTCAACGCAGGCTTTGCAGACTTCAAAATCTTCGCCGTGATCAAGGTGCAATGCTATCGGCAGGCCGGAATCTTCGATGGCTGCCTGTACCAAATGCAGCAGGTAACCCTGCCTGGCGTATTTTCTCGCGCCAGCCGATACCTGAAGTATCAGCGGTGCTTTTTCTTCTTTTGCGGCGTCAACTATGCCCTGTACGATCTCCATGTCATTTACGTTGAACGCGCCTATAGCGTATCCTTCTTTATTGGCCCTTGCGAACATTTCTTTCGTTCCGACTAATGGCATCTACAAGCCTCCTTAAAGAATTTTAGGTTTTACTTTGCTTTTTTATCTGCGTCTTTCTTAACTTCTTTTTTTACTTCTTTCTTAACTTCTTTCTTTTCCTCTTTCTTGACTTCCTTTTTCTCTTTCTTTTCCGGTTTTTCTTCCTTCTTTGCTTCAGCCTTAACTTTCTTGGCTTCTTTGGCGTCTTTTTTTGCCTTTGCCGCGTCTTTCGGCTCTTCCTTTTTATAAAGGGCTTCCGAACCGATAAGTTCTATTAAAGCCATTTCCGCGTTGTCGCCCGGCCTTGCGTCCATATGAAGGACCCTTGTATATCCGCCTTTGCGGTCCTTATACAGCGGGGCTATCTCGCTGAAAAGTTTCTTCAGTGTTTCCGGGTTGTGTATTATCCTGGCCACTTCGCGCCTGTCATTCATGGTTCCTGACTTTGCCCTTGTGATCAGGGGTTCTACGACTCCCCTAAGATATTTAGCCTTCTCAAGCCCTGTCCTTATCCTGCCGTACTCCAAAAGCTGCGTGGCGAGGGTTACGAACAACGCCTTTCTCGGGCCTTTTTCCCTTCTGAATTTTTTTGCTTTCCTGCCGTGTCTCATTTCAAGACTCCTTATTGTTTAATAATAGCCGGTTTTTGTATTACTTTTTCCCGCTTTTCTTTATGTCCTTTATGACTTCCTTGTCGATCTTCATGCCGAGGCCCATTCCCATTTCAGAAAGGACTTCCTTGATCTCGTTTAAGGACTTTCTTCCGAAGTTCCTGTACTTCAACATATCGACTTCAGACTTGGTGACCAGGTCGACTATCGTCTTGATGTTTGCGTTCTTCAGGCAGTTCGACGAGCGTACCGAGAGTTCCAGCTCTTCCACGCTTTTCGCTAGCATATTCTTGAGTTTTTCCTTCTCTTCGTCGATCTTTTCTTCCTTAATATCGTCTATCGCGCCTTCCTGGCTGATGAAGATATTGAGGTATTCCCTCAGGATCAGGGCTGACTGTGTGAGCGCCGTTTCCGGGCTTACCCTTCCGTCGGTCGTGATCTCAAGAATGAGCTTGTCATAGTCGGTTATCTGCCCGACCCTGGTATTCTCAACTTCAAGCTTTACGTTCGTGACCGGGGTGAAGATGGAATCCGTGGGCAATGTGCCAATGGACATGTCCGCCCTTTTGTTCTTGTCGGAGGTCACATAACCGCGTCCGACGTCAACTTCCATTTCCATGGAAATTTTCGCTTCCCTGTTTGTCAGGGTGGCTATATGCAGTTCCGGGTTCAATATCTTTATATCGGCGTCCTTTTTTATGTCGGCTGCCGTAACTTCTTTTTCTCCCGAAGCTTCCAGGTATATCTTCTTCGGAGCGTCGCCTTCAAGCACCAGGTTGAGCTGCTTTAAGTTGAGGATTATCTCCGAAACATCCTCCATGATTCCGTTTATGGTCGCGAACTCATGCTGTACACCCTCTATCCTGACCGACGTGATGGCCGCGCCCGGTATTGATGAAAGAAGAATTCTCCTGATAGCATTGCCGATCGCTATGGCATATCCGCGCTCGAAAGGCTCCGAAACAAATCTTCCGAACTTATCCGTTAATTCCTCTTTTTCAAGTTTTTTAGGCTTCTGCAGGTTTTTCCATTTCATTCGATTGTGACCCCTTTCCTATTATTTGGAATATAACTCGACAATCAACTGTTCCTGTACCGGCAGCCCTATGTCCGCCCTTACCGGTTCATTTTTGATCGTAGCTTCATTTTTTTCAAAGTTCATTTCTATCCAGGTCGGCACGGTCCTTTTCTTCGAGGCTTCAAGGAGGGCTTTCTTGACCGAAGCCATTCCCGCGCCTTTTTCAGTGACCGTTATCTTCTCGCCGGGCTTCACTTCATACGAAGCTATGTTCACGACTTTGCCGTTTATCTTGACTATCCCGTGAAGGACGATCTGGCGGCCTTCCCTGCGTGAAACAGCGAATCCTGATTTATGGACGGTGTTGTCGAGCCTTCTCTCAAGTATCTTGAGGAGGTTCTCTCCGGTCTCGCCCTGCCTCTGATTGGCTATCTCAAAGTATTTCCTGAACTGCCTCTCAAATACGCCGTAAATCCTCTTTACTTTCTGTTTCTCCCTCAACTGCTTTCCGTACTCGGACAGTTTTCTGCTCCTGGCCGTGTCATGGTGCATTCCGGGGATATAAGGCCTTCTTTCAAAGGCGCACTTTGACGTAATACACCTGTCGCCCTTTAAGTAAAGCTTTATGCCTTCTCTCCTGCACTGCCTGCATAGTGCCGCTCTATATCTAGCCAATTCACAACCTCCTGATTGTTTCTTTTAAATTTTTTATTTTTTGAACTTACTTATTTTAATTTTAAAGCTTAAAACTTAAACTCGCCTTTTCTTCGGCGGCCTGCACCCGTTGTGGGGGATAGGCGTTACGTCTTTGATGGAAAGTATCTCGAGCCCGACTGCCTGGAGCGTCCTGATAGCCGGGTCCCTGCCTTCGCCCAGACCTTTTACAAAAACCTCGACTTTTTTTACTCCCATATCGATCGCGATCTTCCCGCATTTCTCGGCCGCAAGCTGGGCCGCAAAAGGAGTTGATTTCCTCGAGCCCTTCATGCCGACCATTCCGCCGGACGCCCATGATATAGTATCGCCTTCTTTTGTGGCGATAGTGATGATAGTATTGTTAAACGTCGAGTTTATCCTCGCAACCGCAAGTTCCGGTACTACTTTGCCTTTTTTCTTTGTAGACAAGTTACTTCCTCCTTAAAATTTAAGCTTTTTTTGCCGCTGCCGGAGCTGCTGCCGGTGCCGCTGTCTTTTTTCCCGCGCCCACTGTCTTTTTCGGTCCTTTTCTGGTCCTCGCGTTCGAGCGGGTCCTCTGGCCGCGTACCGGGAGGCCTTTCCTGTGCCTTAATCCGCGGTAGCTACCTATGTCCATAAGCCTTTTGATGTTTTGTGAAACCTCTTTGCGCAGATCGCCTTCCACTTTGACCTGTTTGGTAAGGATGGTATCCTGTATCTTGTAAACTTCCTGTTCCGTCAGGTTAAATACACGGGTGTCAGGGTTTACTCCGGCATCTTTTAAGATCAATTTTGCCAGCGATGTGCCGATGCCATACACATAGGTGAGTGCCACCTCTATCCTCTTGTTCTTTGGTAAGTCAGTTCCTGAAATACGCGCCAATTTATGCCTCCTTATCCCTGTCTCTGTTTGTGCTTAGGGTTTTCGCAGATTACTCTTACAACGCCTTTTCTCTTGATAACCTTGCATTTGTCGCAGATCTTCTTTACCGATACTCTTACTTTCATTTCTGTTCACCTCTTTGTTTTCCGTGCCTGTATATTATCCTGCCTTTTGTCAGATCATACGGTGACAACTGCACTGTAATTTTATCACCTGGCAACAACTTAATAAAATTCATCCTCATTTTGCCTGAAACATGCGCGAGAACCTTGTGCCCGTTCTCAAGCTGTACCCTGAAAGTCGCGTTCGGCAGCGGTTCTACTATTGAACCTTCCGCTTCGATCATATCTTCTTTTGACATTTATTCCTCTTTCTTTTTATATAATTCCTCTTACTCTTTTGTGAGAATTACCGGCCCTGATTCCGTTATGGCCACCGTATGCTCAAAGTGGGCCGAGAGCCCCTTGTCCTTTGTTACCACGGTCCAATCATCTTCCAGCACCACCACGTCAAAGCCTTTTTCATTTACCATAGGCTCTATGGCTATTACGGTCCCGGCTTCCAGGAATATCCCGGTACCCTCACGCCCGTAATTCGGGACCAGCGGGTCCTCGTGCAGTTTCTTTCCGACCCCGTGCCCCACAAAATCCCGGACAACCGAAAAGCCGTTTGATTCGGCATGTTTTTGAACCGCGGAGGATATGTCATGGAGCCTGTAACCGACCGCCGCTTTTTCTATGCCCTTGAACAGCGACTGTTCCGTCACGTCCATAAGTTTCTG
>PMTB01000206.1 GCA_003167475.1 candidate division FCPU426 bacterium
GCTGGTGCTGCATTCATATCTCCGCCCGGTATTGCCGGCGCCGCATTCGTATCCCCGCCCGGCATTGCTTCCATCCCCGGTGAGGCTGGTGTATTTGCAGCAGGCGGATTATCCAAAGATCCTCCGGGCATCGCTTCCATCCCAGGCATAGCTTCAACACCGGTTGAAGGAGACGCCGGTGTTGTAGCCGGTTCTCCAGGCAGAGCCGGAACATTCATCTGTGAAGAAGGCGCTTTTGCCGCCTGTATTGTTTTCTTGGCATTTGCTGAAGCGCTTGTTTTTTTCTTTGACGGCCTGCTCGCATAGAGCACGCTCTTTTGCTGGTATTTTCTTACGCGTACTTTAGGGTACATGGTTGACGCGACCGAGCTTCCCTTATTGCCTTCCTGAAGGAGCCAGCTGTCGACGATCTTTACAGCGGACATTCTCTGGAAAGGCTGCACGACTTCAACCATGACTTTTCCATATCTTCCATTGACCAAAAAACGGTCCCCCTGCTTGATCCCATGGGTCTTTCCGATATCAACATAAGTGTATTCTTTGTAGTTGGGGTCCGCGACTCCGATTATTTTTGCGTTAATGGTGTAATCTGTTTTGGTTTCTTTCGGGGATTTTGAATATAAGTTCACTGTTGTGAACAAAAATAATATAAATGCGGACAAAAATAGCAAACGCAGGTTTTTGAAATTAGTCATAAATCCTCCAAACCTTTTTTGACTGCTTTTGAAACGTGTTTTCATATTATATTAAACGCAATTTTTTGTCAATAGTAAATTATTTCCCAAATCAGAATAGTGTTTCATGGTTTTAAAACTTTTAATCGATTTAACTCCATTTACCCCTTATTTTAAAGAACTTTATATATGTAACTTTTTTCGTATGCCTTTCAGTGCGTTTAAAACTGCTTTTTGCCTGTGAGACAGGCTGTTTTTTTCGGCCGGAAGCATCTGTGCGTAAGTTTTTCCGGAGGTTTCAGGATAAAATAACGGGTCATATCCGAATCCCTTTTCCCCCTTTTCAGACAGGGCTATTCTGCCTTTAACCCTTCCTTCGTAGGTTTCCTCGGTTTCATCACCGTATTTCACTGCTACTACCGTCCTGAAAACCGCGCCGCGGTCTGCGGTTTTCACGCCTTTGAGCAGCTTTAAAAGTTTCCTGTTGTTATCCTCGAACGAACATTGCGGCCCGGCAAACCTTGCGGAATATACGCCCGGAGCTTTTGCCAGATAATCCACCTCAAGCCCGGTGTCATCTGCGATAACAACACGGCCTTTTGCTTTTTTCCAGACTGCCCTTGCCTTTATCAGCGAATTTCCAGAAAGCGTTTCGGCTGTTTCCTCTATATCGCCCTTAAAACCGATATCATCAAGGGAAAGCACCCGGACTTTGCCCGGGTTCAAAATACCCCTAATCTCCGATAGCTTGTTTTTATTGTTTGAAGCCAGCACAATCTCGGTCATGTTCACAGCCCCAGCGTTTTTTTCTGCAGCGAGATAAGTTCCGATATGCCTTTTTTACCAAGCTCAAGCATTTTCATAAGTTTGGCCTCGTTGAAAGTTTTTTTCTCGGCCGAAGACTGTACCTCGACAAATTCCCCGGCGTCGGTCATAACTATATTCATGTCAACCTGCGCCGACGAATCCTCGGAATAATTAAGGTCGAGTATTTCTTCCCCGGAGGAATTAACACCGGTCGATACCGCGGCGAGGAAGCTTTTTATGGGATTTTCCTTTATATCCTTGTTCTGCGTCATCAGCATTATTGCGTCATAAAGGGCCACAAAGGAACCCGTGATGGCGGCCGTCCTTGTCCCGGNNGCCTGCATGACGTCGCAGTCTATCACGATCGATTTCTCGCCGAGTTTCTTCATGTCGATAACTGCACGGAGCGAACGGCCGATAAGCCTCTGTATTTCCTGGCCCCGCCCGTTGACTTTTCCCTTGACCGAATCGCGCGGGATCCTTGTCTGGGACGAGCGCGGTAGCATTGAATACTCCGCCGTGACCCAGCCGGAACCCGTCCCTTTTAAAAAAGGGGGTATGTCCGTGGTTACTGTGGCCGTACAGATGACCTTTGTTTCCCCGAACTCCACAAGCACAGAACCTTCCGCGGGTTTGATAAAATCCCTGGTTATTTTAACTTTCCTTAATTCGTCGTTCTGCCTGCCGTCAATTCTCATTTAAAACTCCTTTGTTTATGATTAGGGCTAATCAGTCATTGCGAGGAGGCGTTTTTGTTTCATGCCGACGAAGCAATCCCTGTTCCATGATAAGCATTTAATTCCCTGCTTGCCGCAAAAGTAAAGAGATTGCTTCGTCGCTGGGGGTCTCGCTCCTCGCAATGACGATTTGGACATAGTTAATCTTCCGTATAAGCCGCCATCGAGCTTTCAGATTCGTAGATCGCGACCTTGCTAACCTTTGCTTTTTTTACGCTTTGCTTGAGAAAATCATATATGTACCTGGCAATGTTTTCGGCAGAGGGATTGATCTTTTTAAAATACGATATGTCCTTGTTCAAGTTCCTGTGGTCGAGCCGGTCCGTTATCTTCTTGAGCTGTTTCTTCAATATTGTAAAATCAACGGCAAGGCCGTCCTTGCCGAGCGTCATCGAAGTGAAATAAGCCTCAACTATGTAATTATGCCCGTGCACACGCTCGCATTTTCCTTTGTAATCACGGAGGTTATGCGCCGCCGCGAAGCTGTCTTTTACCATGAGTTCGTACATTAAGGTCTCCTTTGACTCAAATGTCTCAATAGACTCAGTTGTCTCAGTTGTCTCAACCGGAAAATAAACCGTTGTTTGTTATGACAATTGAGACTATTGAGTCAAATGAGTCAACTGAGTCCGTTCTAAAGAACCACCCGTTTCGCCATAACCATATCCTTCTTCAGGAACATCTTTCCAACCTTGTTAAATGTGTCAGGGGTGTCCGTCACGAAGAACTCGGATTTGCCCCTGTTGTTCTTCATGGCGGTCAGGTCGCGCGCCTCGAGTATCGCCCTTACTGTTTTGGCCATTTCCCTTGCGGAATCTATTATGGTGACTTTCGGCATTATCCTTTTTATCAGGGGCTTCAGCAGCGGGTAATGCGTGCACCCCAGAACAAGGGTATCTATTTTTTTGGGGCCAAACCCCTTCAGGTAATTCCTCAGGATGCTTTCCGTTTCCTTATTTGACAGCCAGCCTTCTTCCACGAGCGGAACCAGCAGCGGCGCGGCGCAGGAGTATACGGAACACTTGGGCCCGTATTTTTTTATGGCGCCCACATACGCCCCGCTTGCGATAGTTGCCTTGGTGCCTATGACGCCTATTCTTTTATTCTTTGTCATTTCCACGGCGGCCCTCGCGCCGGCTTCAATAACCCCTATGATATCAATATTAAAAGCGTGTTTGATTTCTTTTAAGGCGAGAGCGGAAGCGGTGTTGCACGCGACAACAATTATTTTCACGTTCTTTTTAAGTAGAAAAGCCGTATTTTCCTTCGAGAACCTTATTATGGTTTCCTTTGTTTTTGTGCCGTAAGGCATCCTGGCCGTGTCCCCAAGGTAGAATATCTGTTCATTGGGCATGAGGTTCATGATTTCTTTTACCACGGTCAAGCCGCCAAGCCCCGAGTCGAAAACGCCGATGCCTTTGTTGTTCATTATAACTCCTTAAAAAATAGATAATGGCAGTTTTAAGTTTTATGTTTTAAGATTAAACCATTATTGTTTTTCATCTTACAACTTAAAACTTGGAACTTCCCGATCTGCGACAAGCTACTTCACCTCGATAAGCTCATACTCCATCGTCCCAAGCCCCATCTTCTGCGCGTGTTCCAGCTGAACGCGCCAATTGAGGTGCGGGTGTACCATTTTGAACTTGTCTTTCTCCGCGTGCTTCATATCGTAACCTTCATTTTTTTCCACATTTTCTTTTATGACTTTGGCCGAGTTTACAAGTTCCGCGGAAGCTGTGTCTATGGCTACCGGGTCAAATGACGCAAGTATGCCTATGTCGGGCACCAGATAACTGCCAGACGACGGCATGCAGTCGCATTCCGGGGTTATATTAAGGACGAAGTTAATGAAAAACGCTTTGCCTTTCTTGTTTGCCATGACAGCAGAGGCGTACTCCGCCATCTTTTCGTTCATTTTCTGCAGGTCGGTGTCCCACTTGCTTTCTATCGCGTCAAACCTGCAAGCCGGCACACATTCGCCGCAGCCGGCGCATTTCGCGGGGTCATTTATAACTTTCCCGTCGACTATCTTAAGCGCGTCAAAATTACACCATGTAACGCACTCGCCGCAGCCCGTGCACGCGGCGGTTTTATATTGAGGCACGTTGCCCGAATGCTGGTCCTGTTTTCCCGACCTGGGCGTGCATCCCATTCCCAGGTTCTTTATCGCGCCGCCCATGGCGGTCATCATATGGCCCTTGCAGTGAGACATTACTATCATAGTGCTTGCCCAGTATACGGCCGATGCCACCCTGGCTTTTTTTATATGGGTGCCGCTGATATTTACGTCGACTCCGTCCATCCCGGTGAGCCCGTCGGCGATGACAAGCGGGGCGCCCGCCGAAACGAAGGAAAAACCGTGTTTTAGGGCCGTGTTCAGGTGTTTTACGGCGTTGTTTCTTTCGCCGACATACAATGTGTTGGTATCGGTCAGGAAAGGATTTCCGCCGCAGGCTTTTATCCTGTCGACGACAGTGCGGTAATACAAAGGCGACACGAAGGAAACGTTGCCTTCCTCGCCGAAGTGCGCTTTTACCGCAACCATTTCATTTTCCTTTATAATGCCGCCGGCGCCGGCCCGGTCGAACATCTTGGAAAGTCTTTTGAGTATTGAATCATCCGCGTGCGGGGCGCCAAAACGGGTGAAAAAAACTTCACTTTTCATGGTTTCTCCTTTAATTATAATTGGATTATGTCACATTGACGCATTATATACTCCGCTACACTCCGTTCCCGGAAATACAACACGTTCTTGTAGGGGCGGATATCATCCGCCACGTCGTAGGCAGTTCTAAGGCTGGCGCATAATATGCGCCGCTACACCTCGTTACACAAACGCGATATCGATCGGCTTTTTCAGTTTCCTTATCACCGATTCCACGTCAAAATTCTCCGTTATCTTGATCTCCGCGTGCTCTGAAACCACTCTCACCGCGTGCCAGACATGCTTTGATATGCATACGGGTTTGTCCAGCAGGAATGCCTCGATCTTGTCCGGGGTTTTATGTTCCGCCACGAGTATCACAGTGGTGCCGGACACCGGTTCAAATGTTTCCATGGATTCCGGGTGGTTCTCCATGGAGTCCACCGGCGCCGGGTGAAATATGAGGTACCCTATCCTCCAGCCCACAGCCGCGCTGTCACCGGTTAAAACCGAAAACACTTTTTTTTTGTCGCTTTGTTCAAGCACCATGCCAAACTTCGCAAAAGCCTTCTTACTCAGATTTTGGATTTTTATCATCTTTTTTCCCTTTCTTTTCCGCAGGCCCCACTATGACCTCCGTGTAATTGTTAAGCCTTATGAACTTCTTGGCGGCAGCGTTGACTTGCGCTTTTGTAACTTTATTGATCTCGTCTATGAACTCATCGACCTTTTTATAACCCATGCCCCACAGTTCGTAAGACAGGTAGGAATCGGCCTGCGCCATATAGTCCTGGAGCCCCACTTTGAACATCCCGATTATATAACTTTTGGCGCTTTTCACCTCTGCGTCGGTTACCCCTTTGTCGACAAGGTCCTGCAGCACCACAAATATCTCATCAACGGCCTTTTTCTCGTTCTCAGGCGAAGTGCCCGTATATATGCGGAACGCGCCGTTCTCTATATTCCTTTCAAAGGTCGAGAACACTGTATAACAAAGGTTCCTCTTTTCCCTTATCTCGGTAAATAGCCGCGAGTCCATCCCACCGCTCAGGATGTTGTCAAGCACCCTCATTGGAAAATAGTCGTCGCTGTTTGTTTTGGGGCCCATAAATCCTATCATTATATGCGACTGGTTTTTGTCTATAACCTCGCGCGATATCTTTTTTTCCGTGGATATCCTTACCGGAAGCTTGGGACGCGAATCTTTGCCTTTTTTCAGCCCGGCAAACTTCTCATTGATGAGGGCCTTCATGTAATCCGCGTCCACATTCCCCACCACGGATATTATCAGGTTATTCGCCGTCACGTAGGAGTCGTGCCAGTTTTTCAGCTTATTCACGGTGATCCTTTTTACCGTCTCAGGCTCGCCCATTACGGGGTATCCGTACGGGTGCCAGTCGAAGAAAAGCTCGTTAAAAATCTTATTAAGGTAGGCAGGAGGATTGTCCTTGATCTGCTTTATCTGGTTAAGGATATCCTCTTTTTCCTTTTTTACCTCTTCAACCGGGAATGACGGGTTTATATTTATATCGGCGAAAAGGTTCATGAACTCTTCCAGGTTGGCCGGCACAACCTCCGCCGACCATCCGAAAGCGTCGCGCTTGATATCCTTGTTAAGCACGGCCCCGATATCATCCAGCCGCCTGGCAAGTTCGGCGTATTCCATGTTTTTGGTGCCTTTGAGCATGCTCGAAAGCATCAGGTTGGTTATCCCCTTGTAATATCCCTGGTCGGTGCTTTCATATACTATACCGCCGCGGTATTCCGCCTTTATGTCGATGACGCCCGCGTTTGTGAGCTTTTTATGTATCAGTGTGATGCCGTTCGGGAGGACGGTTTTTGTGACCCTGCCCTCCTCGGAGAGTTTCTCCGGATTGGTGTAGTTAACGAACTTTTTTATGTCGTCCACCGACTTGTACTTCTTGAACTCCGCTTCATTTTTCTCAGGGTAATAAAGCACTATGTCCGCGTACTGCGGGTTCAAATACTTTGCCATGACGTCCTTTAAGTCCGTGTCCAGCACCCTTTTCACGGTGTCGTTGTATTTGTAGAACAGCTTGTAATCCCCCAGCAGTTCATAGTGGCCAAGGTTGATTGCCATATTCTCCACCTGCATGTCATCTTTGGCTTCTTCCCTTGAGATATCGGACTTGACCCTCATTATTTCCTCGCTCTTTATACCCTCCAGTTTAAGCCTGTCTATCTGGGTGAATATTTCCTGCATCACCTCGGCGTATTTGCCCTCGCGCACGTTGGCGGCAATAACAAACAACCCGCCGAATTTTCCTGTGAATAAGTCGCAGTCAATCTCGTCCACAAGCTGTTTGTCTTCCTTTATCACCCTGTACAGGGGCGAGCTTTCCGAGCCTCCGAGCACTTTCGCCAGTATTTCCAGCTTCGGTATGTCTTCAGAGAGAGCGTCGGGTATCCTGAAACCGATAGCCAGATACCGGCCCTCTATCTGGCCGCTGAATGTTTTATAGCGCAGTTCCTGTTTTTCCGGGCCCTGTATTGCCGGTTCAACCGCGGATGCCGGCGTTTCGGACGGTTTGATAGCGCCGAATGTTTTCTTGACGCTTAAAAGGGCCTTGTTCTTGTCCACGTCGCCGCTTACCACGATTATCAGGTTTTCCACGGTATAATGTTTTTTGTAGTACGCGTAAAGCTGCGCGCGGGTGTAATCCTTCAGTGTTCCCGCGTAGCCTATGATGGGGTCCTTGTAATATTTGTCAAAGGCCAGGTTCATGAACTTCTGCCACAGTAAAACGTCCGGGTTGTCAAGGCCGCGGTAAAGTTCCGTAAGTATGACCTCGCGCTCCTTGTTCATTTCGGATTCGTCAAAAGCAGACGCGGTCAGGGCGTCATATTCTATATCCAGGGCTTTTTCAAACTGCTCCGACGGCAGCACTATCACATAATTGGTGGCGTCATAGGATGTAAAAGCGTTGTTGTAACCGCCCAGGGACTTGATCTCTTTGTCTATGTCCCCGACCTTCCTTTTTTCAGTGCCTTTGAACATCATGTGCTCTATGAAGTGCGACAATCCTTTTTCGCTGTCCGTTTCATAAGCCGCCCCGGTTTTGACCCAAAAATTCACGGCAACCACAGGCGCCGCATGGTTTTCTTTTATTATAACAGTCAGCCCGTTATCAAGTTTTTCCCATAAAATATTGTCATCCTGCGCCATTATTCCCACCCTCATCACTGTTATTAGGGCCAGCGTAAACAAAACCACCGGCCAGCTTTTCCTTTTCGTCATGTTTTCATCCTTTTTAGTCTTGTCCGGCTTTTTCTTGTCCGGCATTTCAATATCGTCATTGCGGGGAGCGCGGTTTTCCGCGACGAAGCGCCATTACTTTATCTTCGAGACCAAATACCCGTCTTTTTCGTCTATGGAAATTTCGCTGCCTTCCTTTACTCCGCCCGACAATATCAGCCGGGACAGCTCGTTTTCTATGTACTTTTGCATCGCCCTTTTCAGCGGCCTTGCGCCATAGACTTCATCATACCCCTTTTCGACCAGAAAGTCCTCTGCTTTTTTTGACAGGGTTATGGCAATCTTCCGGTCGGATAGCCTTTCGTTAAGCAACCTGAGCTGTATATCTATTATACCCGTCATAGCCTCTTTGGACAACCTGGAAAAAACGATTATCTCGTCTATCCTGTTCAAAAACTCGGGCCTAAAATGCTTTTTCAACTCATCCTGGAGGTCGTCGTTGTAGTCCTCCCCGCTTTCGGTGTCGCGGGCGATCCTTCCCGAGGCGATATTTGAGGTCATGATTATGACCGTGTTCTTAAAATCAACGGTCCTGCCCTGGCCGTCGGTCAGCCGCCCCTCGTCCAAAACCTGAAGGAAAACATTGAACACATCCGGGTGCGCCTTTTCTATCTCGTCTATCAATACGACAGAATACGGCTTGCGCCTTACTTTTTCCGTCAGCTGCCCGCCTTCTTCGTAACCTATATATCCCGGTGGCGCGCCGATAAGCCTGGCCACTTCATGCTTTTCCATGTATTCGGACATATCCAGTCGTATCAGGGCCTGCTCGTTGTCAAAAAGGAATTCCGCGAGCGCTTTTGCCAGCTCTGTTTTTCCGACTCCGGTGGGCCCAAGGAACAAAAACGAGCCCCTGGGCCTTGACGCGTCGGAAATCCCTGCCTGGGAGCGTCGTATGGTATTTGCCACAGCCTCAACCGCCGCGTCCTGGCCGACCACGCGGGCCTTCATGCGCTCTTCCATCTGCATTAATTTTTTCGTATCGGCCTCAAGCATTTTTTCAACCGGTATGCCGGTCCATTTCGCCACTACCCTGGCTATATCCTCGTCGCCGACCTCTTCCTTTAAAAGAGCGCCTTTACCTTTCTGCGAGTTGAATTCTTCCTCATATTTCGCGAGTTCCTTGTCGAGTTCGATCATGGTTCCGTACCTGATCCTGGCGACCTTTTCCAGTTCCCCGCTGCGCTCAAGCTGCTCTTCCTCAAGTTTTGCCTTGTCAATGGCGGATTTGGTTTTGCGTATTTTTTCAATGACTTCCTTTTCCTTCATCCACTTCGCCTTTAAAGCGCCGTTCTCTTCCTGGATATCCTGAATGACCTTGTTAAGTTCATTAAGTTTATCCTTATAATTTTTTCCGTCCGGTTCCTTTTTAATCGCTTCGCGCTCGATTTCATACCTGCGCTGTTTCCTTTCAAGCTCGTCTACGACCAGCGGCATGGAATCTATTTCCATCTTTATGGAAGAGGCGGCCTCGTCAACCAGGTCGATGGCCTTGTCCGGCAGGAAACGGCCCTGTATATAACGCGCCGACAGGGTTGCGGCAGCTATAAGCGCCGAGTCCTTGATGCGCACCCCATGATGCACTTCATAACGTTCCTTAAGGCCGCGGAGAATTGATATCGTATCCTCCACTGATGGCTCCAGAACCATGACAGGCTGGAACCTGCGCTCAAGCGCCGGGTCCTTTTCTATGTATTTCCTGTATTCGTTCAGTGTCGTGGCGCCTATGGCCCTGAGCTCGCCCCTGGCAAGCGCGGGTTTCAGGATATTAGCCGCGTCAACCGAACCCTCTGCGCTGCCCGCGCCCACTATGGTATGCATCTCGTCTATAAAAAGTATTATGGCGCCCTGCGACGCGGTTATCTCCTTGACCACGGCTTTGAGCCGCTCCTCAAACTCCCCCCTGAACTTGGCTCCGGCCACAAGGGCCGCCAGGTCAAGCGCTATGACTTTTTTGTTCTTCAGGCTTTCAGGCACATCGCCTTTCACTATCCTGATGGCTACGCCCTCGGCTATGGCGGTTTTACCGACCCCGGCCTCTCCTATGAGGACAGGGTTGTTTTTGGTCCTGCGCGAGAGCACCTGCATGACGCGCCTTATCTCCGCGTCCCTGCCTATTACCGGGTCCAGCTTCCCATGCCTTGCCAATTCTACCAGGTCCCTGCCGTACTTCGCAAGCGCCTGGTATTTTTCCTCGGGATTGCGGTCCGTGACGCGCTGCCCGCCCCTGATCTCTTTCATGGCTTTGAGTATATTATCGTAGTTAAGCCCGTTCGCCGCCAATATGTTGTAAATGTCGGTATTGGTTTTTCCCGTCATCGCAAGCAGGAAGTGCTCCGTATTGACAAATTCGTCGGAGAGCTCCGCCGCTTTTTTCTCCGCAATGTCAAAAATATCGTTCAGTTCGCCGGATATCCGCTGCCCGGAATATCCCTGGACCTTGTGCAGTTTTTCTATGGCGGAAAGCAGGGCCGCCTTTATGGCCTGCGGCTGCGAACCTATCTTTGATACCAGATTATGCACTATACCTTCGTCGTCAAGCAGCATGGCATAAAGAAGGTGCTCGGGCAATATATCCTGGTTTGCGTATTCAGTAGCGGTTTTTTGGGCGGCTTGCAGGGCTTCCTGGGCTTTTACGGTCAGTTTCTCCGGATTAAGCATTTATTTTACCTCCGTAAAGATCAATCTGCTGCTTATGATGGACTTAATAAGCAGCCCGGTCAGGCTGAAAGGAATGAAAACAAAACTTCCCTTTTTATACCTGAAATTCTCCCCATTTTCATCGGTTATCCGTACTTCCCCTTCAATCACGGTCATTATAAGCGCCTTATTGTCATTATACCAGTAGGAGGCGTTTTTCTCAATTATTACCTCATCACAATCAAAATACGGGCACCTGGCCAGTTGCCGCAGTGATATCCCTTTTGACAGGCGCTTCGCCCGGGCAGTGATTTTACCTGCCTTTATCCCGAACTTCACGGAATTGACGGCATCCGCAATGTTAAGTCCGCGGCCGCCGGTTACCTCCCTGCCCCAGTCATAAAGCCTGTAAGTTGTGTCTGAATTCTGCTGGATCTCAAGTATTACATTTCCCTTGTCAATGGTATGTATGGTCCCGGCCGGTATGAAAAAGCAATCCGACCTGGATGCCCCGTATTTTTTGAGTTTGCCGACGAGTGTACCCTTATTTATGGCGTCAACGAGCGTCTTCCTGGTTTGCGCGGATTTAAAGCCCGCCATCAATGACGAGCCGGGCCTGCTCCCAAGTACGTACCACATCTCGGTCTTGCCCGACGGAAAACCGCGAAGAAGCGCATATTTGTCGTCAGGGTGAACCTGAACGGAAAGCCTGTCATTGGTGTCGAGGAACTTAAAAAGCAGCGGGAATTTCCAGCCGTATTTTTTTATAAGGGCCGGGCCCATCATCTGCCCCGGATATTTTTCAATGCTTTCGCCTATGGTCATGCCTTTCAAGGCGCCGGAGGTTATGACAGACTCGCCGCCTTTCCGGTCGGAAAGCATCCACGCTTCGCCTATCTTTCTTCCGCCTGTATTAACGTAAGGTTTTAAGTTCCTGCCGCCCCATACTTTTTCCTTTAGAATCGGCTTCACTGTCAAAGGGTATGGCTGAAATTTCATATACGGCCTCGTTTCATTCATAGTTTTATACCGTCATTGCGAGGAGCGTGCTCCTCAGCGACGAAGCAATCTGGTCTAAATCAAAACCCGCGGAGCAACGCAGGTCATAAACAAAAAGAACTTATCGAGAAACAGGGATTTCCATGTCCCATGGACTGTAGGCTTCGTCGGCATAAAACAA
>PMTB01000027.1 GCA_003167475.1 candidate division FCPU426 bacterium
TGGCAAATACGGAATTTGTTATATAAATAAGGCACAAAACAGGATAGTGAACCCCACACGTCAATGATGTGCATATTGTATTGTAATTTTAATGTGAATAAATTGCAAGATTTTCAGCAATTTATTCACATTTTTCTTGCAAATTTTAGGGTCATGTATTACTATTTATAGCGTTACGTAAAATATGCGGAGGTTTAAATGGCTATAGATTTAAAGGAAGTTAAGGGCGCAATTGTTGATATAAAGCAGAGAGCATCGAAGATCCAGGTGTATCTTTGACGTTGAAAAGAAGAAAGTAAGCAAGGTAGAACTTGAAAAAAGGACGCTTGAGCCGAATTTTTGGAACGATTCCCACAATGCCAATGCCGTTCAGGCTGAACTTAAAATAATCAACAACGCGCTTACCATTACAAATCAAATACAGGCGTCTATTGATGATGTTGATGTGTTACTTCAACTGCTGGACACGGAAAAAGACGCTTCTCTGGAAGCCGAACTGGTATCCAAATTCAACCGCTTGAAAGCCGTGGTTGACCAGGAAGAATTCAAGCTTATGTTTTCGGGCAAGTATGACAGGAGCAATGCCATAATCACCATACATGCCGGCGCGGGCGGGACCGAGTCGTGTGACTGGGTGTCGATGCTGCTTCGTATGTATATCATGTGGTGTGAAAAGAAAGGTTTCCAGGTCACGGTTGTGGATTCAATGCCCGGGGATGAGGCGGGATTAAAAAACGTGACTTTTGAGGTCATGGGCGAATTTGCCTACGGTTTTTTCAGGTCTGAAAAGGGCGTACACAGGCTGGTCCGTATTTCGCCGTTTGACTCCAATAAGCGCAGGCATACCACCTTTGCTTCCATAGAAATCCTGCCGGAAATTGAGGAGGATTTTGAGGTTGATATCAGGTCCGAAGATCTGAAGGTGGATACTTACAGGGCCTCGGGAGCCGGCGGACAGCATGTCAACAAGACAGAATCGGCCATCAGGATAACCCACATCCCGACGGGCGTCATAGTGGCCTGCCAGGTGGAACGCTCGCNNCAGATACAGAACAGGGCAAGGGCGATGAAGATATTAAAATCAAAACTCATAGCCTTAAAGGAAGAACAGCACAAGGAAAACATAGCCGAAATAGCCGGGGAAAAAAGGGAGATAGCGTGGGGAAGCCAGATCAGGTCATACGTGCTTCACCCGTATAAGATGATAAAGGACTTAAGGACCGACCTTGAGCGTTTTGATACGGATAAAGTACTCGACGGCGACCTGGACCCTTTTGTCACGGCATACTTAAAAATGGAAGCGGAGAAAAAATCAAATGAAAACATTTAACTTCAAGCTGCAGATGGCGTCTTTGATACCGGAATTCATCTTTCAGTTCCTGCTTAACGGGAATATTGACCAGGATTCGATAACTTGCGTGGAGCTTGAGGACCTGGGAGACGCCCTAAAGGGCGCCAAAGATCCGTCCCTAAAGGAGATCAAAAAATTCCTTGCGCTCGACAATGAACCCGGCGGGGAAAAGGAAGAACCCGAGTGCGAAGACGGCTGTGAGCATGAGCACGGCCATTCCCATGAAGATGGCCCTAAGACCGTTGAAGAGACGCTGGATGACGTGGACGCGGAACTGGAGGAAGTGGACAGCGATTATTACCACCGTTATACGCCGGCCGAACTTAAGTACCTGTTCGACAAGGTCATAGACAATATAGACAGGATATACGATCTGTACCTGGATTACGCGGCCGTGAACCTCACCCTGACCATAAATTTCAGAATGACCGGCGGCCTGGACACAAACCTTGTGGTGGAGTTCCTGGGACACGGTATGAAAGTTGATGACATCGAGGACAGTTTTTATGTGCCTGTCAAGAATGCCATGGTCAGCGATGATATTGCCGTGAGGATTTATTTTTATTGTGACGCCGAAAGGACCGCGGACTATGAAAAGGTCTTCAAGGATATAGCCGACGTGATGAACGTAAAGCACGAGGGAAAATATAACAGCGGGACGCATTAGCCAATAAGGGGGAATTAATGCCCGACAAAATGGATCTAAAGGACATTATAGCCATAGGCAGGACTCTGGACGAGTATTCCAGGATGTTTGACCTGCGCTTTACGCAGTTAAAAGGGGCCTCGATCCTCGATATGGGCGGAGGCGTGAGTTCGTTCACAGCCGAGGCCAATGAACTGGGGCTGAATGTAAAGTCCTGCGATTGGATCTATGGTTTTACAGCTGAAGAACTTGAGAAAAAGTGCGTGTCAGACCTCGGGGTAATGCTTGAAAAACTGCCCGCCATAAGGGATAATTACCGCTGGGATTTTTATAAAAACGAGGCGGGCTTGCGCGTATTCAGGGAAAAAGCCTATAAGACTTTCATTGAAGATTACAAAAAGGGGCGCAGCAACAGGTATATAAAAAGCGAACTTCCGTTCACCGTGTTCACGGACAAAGAGTTTGATATCACACTGGTATCGCATTTTCTTTTTCTGTATGACGAGCACAAGGATTATAATTTCCACCTGGATTCCATCGCGGAACTTATAAGGATAACAAAGGAAGAGATACGTATTTTCCCGATAGTCAATTTGCGGTGGAAAAAGTGCGGGTTTGTTGATAGGATAATCAATGAACCGGAGTTTGGCAAGTGCCGGATGGAAGTAAAGAAGGTTGATTTTGAATTTGTAAAAGGCGGGAATGAGTTTTTAAGCATTAAACCTTAATACTGAGACCGTCGGAAAAGTCCTCATGAAAGG
>PMTB01000085.1 GCA_003167475.1 candidate division FCPU426 bacterium
AGCTGCTCGAGTATGGCCCTGCTGTCGGACTCGTTCTTTAGGTCTATTTTCTCATTATTTTTTTCCGTGAGCCTGGCGTCTATGACCTGTTTGCCGTCGTTCTCAAGTATGGCGCGTATGGACCAGTACTCGACCGGGTTGAACTTGTCTATCTCAGCCTGGCGCTCGACTATCAATTTCAGGGCCACGGACTGCACACGGCCGGCCGAGAGCCCTTTCCTTATGGCCTTCCAGAGAAGGGGGCTGAGCTTATAACCCACCAGCCTGTCAAGTATCCTTCGTCCCTGCTGGGCGTCCACCAGGTTCATATTTATTTCGCGCGGATTTTCCAGAGCTTTTGTAACGGCGGTCTTTGTTATTTCATTGAACATTACCCTGAATATTTTCTTATCCTTGAACTTCTTTACCTCTTCGGCTATATGCCAGCCTATGGCCTCGCCTTCGCGGTCAGGGTCGGTAGCGAGGTATATCTCGTCGACGGTCTTTATTTCCTTTTTTATCTCCGAAAGGATGAGGCGCTTGTCCTTCAAAACTATATAATGAGGCGCAAAATCATGTTCTATATCTATGCCGAGCTTGGATTTGGGAAGATCCTTTACATGCCCTTTTGTGGCCATGACCTTATATTTGCTGCCCAGGTATTTTTTAATGGTTTTTACCTTGGTGGGCGACTCTACGAGTATGAGCTTTCCGCCTTTGACTTTTTTTGCCTTTTTTTTCCGGGCTTTCTTTTCCGCCGGAACAGCGGCAGGATCAGGTGGCGGTATTTCCTGTGGGGTTTTATCTTCTTCGTTTTCAGCCAAGGTTTATCTCCGTTTTTAATTTTTCAGACAGCCCTCACGAAATTTTTTCCGGAGAGCTGTTTAATAACGCCTTTCATCTCCATTATAGTAAGGAGGGGGCTCAATTTAATAATCTCTATATTACTTTCAATTGAGATATTGTCAATATGTTTTTTTTCAAAATCAAGCGCGTCGTAAACTTTCTGCTCGCTTTCATCGAGGTTTAAAACCAGCATTTCCTGCTGTATTCCGCGCTCCTTCGGTTTTGCCAGCAGTTCAAATTCCTCGGTAATGTCATAAATGCTCATTACGGACTTCGCGCCCTGTTTTATCAGGTTGTTGGCGCCTATTGATTTGTCCGCGAAAATATTTCCGGGTATGGCGAATATTTCCCTTCCCTGTTCGAGGGCGTAATTCGCGGTTATAAGCGCGCCGCTGCGCTCGCCGGCCTCCACCACCAGTATGCCGTCGGATAGCCCCGATATAACCCTGTTCCTGCGCGGAAAATTCTGCTTTAACGGCATCATATCCAGAGGGAACTCCGACATAAGCACCCCGGCTTTTATTATATGCTGCGCGATATAGTGTTTTTCAAACGGCCATATTTTATTGAGCCCGAAACCCAGCACGGCCGCGGTGAATATATTTTCCCTCACGGACTCCATATGGGCTATCGTGTCTATACCCCGGGCCATGCCTGATACGACAGCGAAGCAGAGCTTGGTCTGTTTCATTTCATTGAGGATTTTTTTCAGGGCCCGCTCGCCATAATCGGTCGCCATGCGGGTTCCCACTATCCCGATGTTCAGGGCGTTCGCCGGCCATTTATCATAAGCGCCCGCGCAGTAAAGCACCGGCGGCGGGTCAAATATATTGCGTATCTGCCGCGGATAATCGTCGTCAAGCACAGTCAGGATCTTTATGTTTTTTTCCGAGCACTGCCTTACCTCGTTTTCAACGGAATAGAAATCGTCAAAGTAAGTGATATACCTGATTATTTCCGTCCCAATACCCTCGACCTGCGACAACTGCTGCGCGGTTGCCTGGAAAACGTCTTCAGGCGACCCGAACCGCCCGATAAGACGGTTCAGCTTCACAGACCCGATGCCGGGCACCATGTTTAGTGCAATAATAGCCGTGCGTGTATCCATGCGTAAAACCCCCTCTATAGAAGTTTATCCGCATTAATATATAGAAAGTTACGCCTTTAGTCAAGGGCGAAGGTGCTTTTTTTCTACCTCCTAAACCCCAAATCCTAAACCCTTATTTGATGGACTTTGTATGCACTTTTTTTTTAATCGCGTAGGGGTCGCCTGTTAGGCGACCCCTACGCATCATAAACAGCCGGCTATTGCCAAATAAGTTTTCCATGTGTATAATTAATCCAAAGGAAGGTGCCCATGAAAAAGCTTTTAATTGTCCTGTTCTCCTTTTTCCTGTTCTTCACCGTTTTAAACGCAAATGAATTCACGGCCACGCTTGAACTAAGGATACACAACCTGGTAAACGCCGAGCGCGTGAAATACGGCTTTAAGCCCTTAAAACGCAATAATAAACTTGCTGAAATAGCCCGCGCCCACTCGCTTGATATGTGTGTGCGCGATTATTTCAACCACATCGATCCCGACGGGCTAAGCCCCACAGACAGGTCCAAAAAAGCCGGGTTTAAGACCACAATAAAAAGGAAAAATTACACCCGCGAGGGCGTGGGGGAAAATATATTTGCCTCCCAGGCATATATGGAAAGCGACGGGGTTAAAACCCCGGAAATGGAAAAGATGGAAGTGGTAGCCCAAAAAGCCATAACAGGCTGGATGAATTCGCCGGGCCACAGGAAGAACATACTGGACCCGGATTACACGCAGGAAGGGACGGGAGTGGCTGTGTCGAAGGATAAAAAGGTGAATATTACGCAGAACTTCTTTTAATACCTTGGGAGAGTTTGCGAGACAAGAGACTGGAGAATGGA
>PMTB01000121.1 GCA_003167475.1 candidate division FCPU426 bacterium
CGCTCTAAAGGGCAAGATAAAAAACCCGGCGGCCATAAACAGTGATATTGAATCCCTTATCTCCTTGAAAAAAACTTTTAACCCGGGTACCATGACCGAAAAATCATATCAAACCCATCTGGATAAACTCCTGAAGGACGTTCACAAAAACATTTGAAGCCGGAATTGCCGGGTCTGAAACGTGGAACCAATACTGTTCATTGAGCAGGTTGACTGCGTATATTTTTCCGCGGGTAGATCCGCAAAAGAGGTGTTATATGTGTTTTTCAGCCGGGGCCAGTTTTACGGCCGGCGTTTTGCTTACTGTGGTCGGTACGAAGACTATTCAAAAGGTGCATAAGCCTTCCCAGGCTGTATTTGCCGGGCTTCCGTTGTTTTTTGCCCTTCAGCAGTTTACCGAAGGCGTCTTATGGCTGGCCATAGGCAGGGCCGGTTTTGGAACGCTTCAGGCAATATCCACTTTCGTTTTTCTGACCCTTGCGCAGATCATATGGCCCCTGGTTGTGCCGCTCTCTGTGCTGCTGATAGAAAAGGACAGGACCCGTAAAAACATCCTGTACGCGCTTTTGGCAATAGGCGCGCTGATCGCGCTTATTAATCTTTACATCATGATCTTCTGCAATTCCAGGGCAGAGGTCAGCGGCATGCACATAGCGTATATAAGCGATTTCAATATACAGCTGGGCCCTATAGCGGTCGCGGCATATTTGTCTGTGACCATAGCGCCTCTTTTTATTTCAAGCATAAGGCGGATGCATTTGCTCGGTTACATAATGGGGGTTTCATTCCTTGTTTCATATCTGTTTTACACGCAGTGCCTCACTTCGGTGTGGTGCTTTTTCGCGGCTTTGATGAGTTTCATGGTTTATTATATAGTGAGGGACGAGCATACGGCATTCCACCTTGCTGAAACTCCGGCTCCATAGATTTAGAAGACTGACGCGGAAAAATTAGTCTTGCGTGAAGGGGTTGTTTGGTATATTATTACGGTTGGAACATCAGGATTGAGAACGTAATCCGACTAAAAGAGGCGATTATGTCCTATAACTTACTGCTTGTCGACGACGACGGGGAATTCAGGCGCGAGATCAGGGAATGCTTCGACGATTTTGTGGTGACAGAGGCCGCTGACGGCGAGGCCGCTATAAAGATGCTTAAAAAACCCAATACCATAGACCTTGTCCTGCTTGACCAGAATATGCCCGGTTTAAAGGGCACGGATGTGCTGGCTGAGATGAAAAAAATAAACCCGCTTATCAAGGTGGTCATGCTCACGGGCAACAGTTCCAAGGACACCGCGATAACCGCGCTCAAAAACAGGGCCGATGAGTATATTGAAAAACCCATGAATATAGCCGAAGGCAGGGAAATAATACTGAAACTGCTCGGTGAAAAGGATTCCAGAGGCATACTTGACAATGGGTCCATGAAGGCGAAGATTGAAAAGGTCAAGATTTTTATAGAACGTAATTTTGACAAGAAAGTGAGCCTGGAGGACGCGGCCGCCCATGCGGGTATAAGCCCGAAATATTTAAGCAGGGCTTTTGAGGAACACGCGGGCGTGGGGTTTGCCGGATACAAAACCTCGGTGAAGCTGAAAAAAGCCAGGGCGTTCTTAAAACAGGGATATAATATAAACCAGATTTCATCAATGCTCGCGTATGAGAACACGGAATCATTCATCAGGGCGTTCAAGAAAGCCACGGGATTTCCGCCGCTTAAATTCATGGAAAAAAAACTGGCAAATGACAGGTCCAAAAAAAAGGCCAAAAGAGGAAAAAATGCCGGCAGTAAAAAACAAGTCCGATAAGGCCCGCAAGACCGGCGCAAAGCCCGGTAATAGCAAAGAATTGCAGACAATAATAGATTCAGTGCCCGCCCTTATATTCTACAAGGATACCCGGAACCGCTTCCTGAAAGTCAACCGCGCCTACTGCGGGTTAATGGGCATGCCCAAGGAAAAGCTTGAAGGCGTGTCGCTTTTTAAGTTATACCCCCAGTCAGAGGCGGATTCCTACTGGAAAGACGACCAGACCGTCATATCGACGGGCAAACCGAAGATGGGTATCGTCGAATCCCTCCATACGAAAAACGGGGTGATGTGGCTGCGCACCGATAAAATACCGTACCTCGACGACAAAGGGCGAATCATCGGTATTATAGGGTTTTCCGTGGATATTACGGCGCAGAAAAATTCCGAAAAGAAAATGGGAAAATTAAACCGCATGCTTATGGCTATAAGCGGCTCCAATAAGGCGCTGACCCAGTCAAATGGCCTGCAGGATTATCTCGATAAAGTCTGCGCGATAATAATCAAGGATTGCGGCTACAAAATGGCGTGGATCGGTCTGAAGGAAAATGACAAAAATAAACAGGTGAAACCCGCGGCACAGGCCGGATTCGAGGCAGGCTACTTAAAGACACTTGATATCACCTGGGCCGATACGGAACGCGGCCGCGGCCCCACGGGCAGCGCGGCCCGCGAAGGCAAGGTCCAGATCTGCAGGAACATGCTGAACGACCCTGTTTTTAAACCCTGGAGGAACGAAGCCTTAAAACGAGGATACGCGTCTTCGATAGCAATACCCCTGAAAACCGACGGCGAAACTTTCGGGGTGCTTACCTTGTATTCCCATGAACCCGACCCTTTTTCCAGGGACGAGATAATGCTCCTCGGCGAACTTGGGTTTGACGTATCGTACGGCGTCACGCTTATCCGCGCCCGGGAGAAGAACATGGAGGCGGAAGGCGAGATCAAAAAAATAGCCACATTTCCGGAACTTGACCCGAATCCCATATGTGAGATCGACGCGTCCGGGGTTTTGGGTTACACAAATTTGTCTTTTAAGAAACTTTTCCCCGGCGCTTTTGACAAACCAATGGATCATCCCTGGTTCAGGGATATAAAGGCTTTCTTTTGGGCGTTTAAGGGGGTTAAACAGCAGGCGCTTACCCGCGATGTCCAGGTGAATGACAGGTATTTTTTCCAGACTCTTTACTATATGCCGGTCGAAGCAAAATTGCGCATATACGGCGTGGACATCACAAAAAAAAAGACAGCCGAGGATGAGTTGAAAAGGCTTTACAGTGGGATGGAAAAACAAGTGGCGCAGAGGACGGCCGAACTGGTCGCGTCAAAGCATTTGGCCGACATAGGTACGCTCGCGGCTTCCGTGGCGCATGAACTGCGAAACCCGCTCGGCGTAATAAACGCGGCCGCTTACAACCTCCGCAGGAAGATAAGCGATGTTAACATTCTCAAGCACGTGGAAAGCGTGGAAAAAAAAGCCGTGGAGAGTTCGCAGATAATAGACAATTTGCTTGTGTACGCGAAGATGAAATTGCCTGATTTTAAGAAAACGCCCCTGCACAGCCTGCTTGCGGAATGCATAACCGCGGCGAAAAGGATTTTCCGCGGCAAGAGTGTGAAAATTTCCTGCGCGTTAAGTCCTGTAAAGGACCTTTTTATAGAGGCCGACGCTCTCCAGCTGTCCGAGATTTTTTCTAATATAATCTCCAACGCGTGCCAGGCAATAGAGGATAAGTCCGGCATAGTCGAAGTAAAAGCGCGTGCATACAACGGGTTTGCCGAAATATCCGTGAAAGACAACGGGGTCGGCATAGAACCCGGAGACCTTGAGAATATTTTCAAACCTTTTTTTACCAATAAGACCAAAGGCACCGGCCTTGGGCTTGCCCTGTGCAGGGAAATGGTGGGCATGCATAGCGGGACAATTACGGTTGAAAGCGCGCCGGGCAAAGGCTCCACGTTCACCGTATCTCTTCCCTTAAGGAGGGTTTCCAAATGAAAAAGACAATATTATTGGCCGATGACGATCCCGAAATGCGGGCGGAAATATCCGATATTTTAAAGGACGAAGGTTATGATGTGCTGACTGCGGCCGACGGAAAGGAAGCCATAGACACGCTGAAGAAACAAAATGTAAACCTGCTTTTGCTTGACCTTAAAATGCCGGTCATTAACGGTTATGAAGTGCTGCGCGCTCTGGAAAAGGAGCACATAAGGGTAAAGACCATAGTCCTCACAGCCAGTATTATAGTCCCGTCAATGCCCGATGAAATATCCATAAGTTATGAGGAAAAAAAGAAAGTATTGAAGCTCGCCGACGCAGTGCTGAATAAACCGGTGGACATGGCCTTGCTGGTGGAGAAGATAAAGGGGCTTGTTTAACTACATTTTAAGTTGTTAAGCCAAAAGCC
>PMTB01000225.1 GCA_003167475.1 candidate division FCPU426 bacterium
AACTGGCCGACAAAATGACGCACGTATCCACAGGCGGAGGAGCCTCCATGGAATTTATGGAAGGGACCGAACTGCCGGGAGTCGCGGCTCTGACTAATAAATAAGATGAAGGCAGATGAGGGCGGTTTTAAATTTTAAGATACATCTTAAAACTTAGAACTTCGAACCCGCCCCCTTATCTTAAAACTCGTCTCGAAAAAGTTTTTAAAAATAAAGTGGAGGTTTTATGAGAATACCTTTGATCGCAGGGAACTGGAAGATGTATAAGGATATAGATGAGGCAGTGGAACTCGCTACATCGCTTAAGAACGTTTTAAAGGACGCGCAGTCCGACAAGGTCGAGGTCGCGGTTTGCCCGCCTTACATTGACCTCCAGGCTGTCGGTGCGGTCATCAAGGGTTCGAACATAGTCCTGGGCGCGCAGAACATGTATGCGGCGCAGGAAGGGGCCTTTACGGGCGAAATTTCACCCCTTATGCTCCGCTCTGTAGGATGTCATTACGTTATAATCGGCCATTCCGAGAGAAGGCAGTATTTCTGCGAGACGAACGAAACCATTAACGCCAAAGTAAAGATGGCCCTTGAATACGGGCTTTTTCCGATCCTTTGCGTCGGCGAAAAGCTTGATGAACGCGAAAAAGGCATCACCAACGACATCGTAAAAGACCATGTTGTCGGCGGGCTCAAAGGCATACCCAAGGAAAAAATGGCAAGCATAGTTATTGCTTATGAGCCCGTGTGGGCCATCGGCACCGGAAAGACAGCCACGCCCGACCAGGCTCAGGCAGTACATAAGTTCATCAGGGAAACAATTGCTTCTTTATATGACGCGGCCACGGCCCAGTCGGTAAGGATACAATACGGCGGATCGGTAAAACCGGATAACGCCAAGACTTTAATGAATATGCCCGACATTGACGGCGCGCTTGTAGGCGGCGCCGCGCTTAAGGCGGATTCATTCGAAGCCATAGTTAAATTCTATCGATAGATAGGGAAGGAGTTCTTAATGCTGCTTTACAATATTGTTTGGGGTATACACGTGATAAACGTTGTGCTGCTTATTGCCATAGTGCTTTTACAGACCGGCAAGGGTTCCGAGGTCGGTTTCGCGTTCGGTTCGGGCGCGGCGCAGACCATGCTCGGTTCCGGCGGAGGAAAGACTTTTATCACCAGGCTCACGATCATCCTTGCCGTGCTTTTTATGGCGACATCGATATTTTTGGCGCTTTTCCAGTCAAGGAAAGCCGCAAACTACCAGGGCGTACTTGACAAGGTGAAGACGGAAGCTCCCGCGGTTCCCGGGGCAGCAGGCCAGCCGGCCGCTGCGCAGGCTCAGCCCGCGGCGCCCGCTTCAAAGCCTGTTGTGCCTGTATCAAAACCGGCGGCAACAAAGTAATCCATTTCAATGATCAACTGCCATTGCGGGCTCTTTAACCCGCAATGGCAGTTGTAATTTAGGGGGTGGGAATGCGCCTTATAAAAGCCATTGCGGTTTTACTTTTCATATCGATACTTGCGTCATCGTGTAACAGCAGGCCCGGGTACACGATGAAAAAAAATTACACGGACAAGCCCGCGCACGGCGACGTGCTTATAGATTCCGACATCGGCGAAGCGGCAACCCTGAATCCGCTGCTTGCATCCGACGCGTCCTCTTTCAATATCATAGGAATGGTTTTTAACGGGCTTGTGCGTTATGACAGGCAGCTGAAACTGGAAGGCGAGCTGGCCGACCACTGGCATGTGTCCCCGGACGGAAAAACAATAACTTTTTACCTGCGCCACGGAGTCCATTGGCATGACGGCGTTGAATTCACCTCCGCTGACTGCAAATTTACCTATGAAGAATTCATGGACCCGTCGGTCAAGACAGCTTACCGTTCCTCTTTTGAGCTTGTCGACAGGGTTGAGACGCCCGATAAATATACTTTCAGGGTTTATTATAAAAAAGTCTACGCGCCCGCGCTTGAATCCTGGGGCATGTGGATGATCCCGGAACATCTGCTTAAGGGCGTGGATGTCAATAAGGCCGCTTTCAACAGGTCGCCCGTCGGGACCGGGCCTTACAGGTTCAAGAAATGGCTCACAAGCCAGAAGATAGAGCTTTACGCCAATAAGGATTACTTTGAAGGGGAGCCCTATATCACGGGTTACGCGAGCATGTTCATCCCCGACCAGGCGGTGCAGTTCATGAACCTGCAATCCGGGAACATTGACATGATGCTTTTAACCCCGGACCAGTATGTGAAAAAGACGGACAGCGCGGATTTTTCCGGAAACTTTAACAAGTATCAATATCCCGCGCTTAAATATATTTACATAGGATACAATGAGGCTAACCCGCTGTTTAAGGATAAAAGGGTAAGGCAGGCGCTTTCGTGCGCTATCAACCGCGATGAAATAATATCAGGCGTGTGCCGGGGCCTAGCGCTGAAGCTTACCGGGCCTTTCATACCGGGTTCCTGGGCTTATAATGACAAGGTCGCTTATGAAGGGTTTGACCCTGGCCGCGCCCTCACTTTGCTGGGCCGGGCCGGATGGAAAAAGGGCAGGGACGGTTTCCTGGAAAAGGACGGGAAAAAATTCGAGTTTACCCTGTACACCAACCACGGGAACAAAGAGCGCGAGGAGATCGCCGCGATAGCCCAGCAGCAATGGGGCAAATTGGGAATTGCGGTGAATATAAGGGTCATAGAGTGGAACGTATTTTTGACCCAGTATCTTGACAAGAAAAAATTTGACGCCGTGGTAATGGGCTGGGGGTTATCGAGGGACCCGGATTGCTATGACATATGGCACTCCTCGAAGACCAAAGAGGGCGAATTCAATTTTATAGGTTATAATAACCCTGAAGTTGACGGGCTTTTAGAGCGGGGCAGGACCGTATTTGACAGGGATAAAAGGGCCGCGATATACAGGCGGATACACGCGATTATAGCCGATGACGCGCCATATACATTTCTTTACGCCCCATATACCCTGGCGGCGGTGCATAAACGCGTGCACGGCATAGATCCGGCGCCGGCCGGGATAAGCTATAACCAGATAAAGTGGTACGTGCCGGAAGAACTGCAGAAGTTTAAAATTACCCTTGAGAAGTGACGTTTTATCATATATAATTGATGCAGTTCAGGAGGCGCTTATGAGCAACCAGGGAAAAATGTACGTCGAAAAAAGAACCCACAAAAGACACGACAAAGAGTTCATCATACTATACAAACTGATGCCTAAGAAGATAACGGTTGAAACCATCAGGAAGCAGGGCAAAAGCTCGGATGTAAGCATAGGCGGCGTGAAGATACATGGCGAAGTAGTCGGCGAGCCCGGGGATATAGTCAGGTGCGAAATATTCGGCAAGGACAAGCAGGACCTTATAATAGTGCTGGCGGAGATCAAGTGGGTAAAAAAAGCGGGTCCAATATATGAGTTCGGGGTGCAGTTCGTGGGCATGCGAGAAGAAGAAGCGGAAAGCCTGGAAGACATGCTCCATTCCTAAAATCAATACATTCAGATAGGAGATAGGTGAGAGTAGAAGGGCGGCTGAAAGGCCGCCTTTTGTATTTGTACCGCATACCGCGGTCTTGTAGGGGCGGATATCATCCGCCACACCGAGGCCACGGCTGGCGCATTATCCCTTCG
>PMTB01000045.1 GCA_003167475.1 candidate division FCPU426 bacterium
GACATAAACTGCGCGTCGGTCGGGGTATTCGAATCGGTCTGGAACCTTACGTTGTCAAGTTTGAAGACTTTTGTCCTGTACATACCAACGTTCTCATCGCTTCCGGCTGTCTCTCCGCCGCCCTCGTCTATGCTTGCTATGATATTAAATACTTTGTTCACGTCATCGCGGGTCCCCACAATCATGAGCCTGTTCGCGCCCGAACTGGGGTCAACAGCCGTGTTCACGTCTATCATGGGGTCCTTCGTGATCGCCGCATCCAACATTGTCTTTAATGAATTGGCGTCAGTCTGCCTGGGAACGTAGAACTTGGTTATTTTAGGCCTTAAGGATTTTGCCGTCTTGATCTCCGCCGCCGTTCCAACGCTTATTATTCCGTCGCTTATTTCATAGTACATGTTCTGCGGTATAAGTATGTCTTTTAAAACCTTTTCAAGGGTCTGGTCGTCCTCCCTTATGGTCACAAGCGTGGCCGCTGAGGCCGCTCCCGGCCCGACAGAAAACTCAAAACCAGTCTGAGTGGAGAGAAGCCTTAATACGCTTGTAAGCGCCGCGTCCTGTATGTTAAGCGATATCCGCTGGTATAGGTCCAGGTTTTTTTTGGCTTTCTTGCCGCTTGCCGCCGGGTTATCCACGTCTACTATGATCTGATTCTGGTCCCTGGTTACCGTATAAGGGGCGTTGTTCCCCATATCCAGGCGCACGTCCACTTCCTTTGATTTTGCGTTCTCGCTCACGATTATCTTGTTCACGCTTCCCGTGGCAAGCTCAACGGAGTCCTTTTGCCAGATGGATACCGCGTCCTGTATATTTATGCTTAAAAATTTTCCCACCGTGTCTTTTATCACCCTGTACTTGACCGGCCCGTCCGTGGTTATGATTACACGCGTTTTTTTATCAAAACTCTTCCCTGCCACGTCGATGACCCTGTACATCATGGAGCCTTTCACAACCGGCGCCGCCGTTTCCTTTTCCGGTTCGGCCCGGCCCGCTTTGGAGGCGCCCTTGGGAATATTCACGGTGATAGTGCTGCCGTTCTGGGTTATGTCCCATTTCTGCTTTTCCATCAGGTCAATTACAACCCATGCGGTGGATGAGTGCGGCGCGGTCCTTATCTTTCCTACATTCGACTTGTCAACCGCCCTCGTGTCGCTTTTTACATTAGTGTTAATAAGCTGTATGAGTATCCTGGGGTTTGGCGGCGCGGCTAGCTCGGTAGTCTTGTATTTTACGGGGGAAGAGGTAAGTATCCTGATCTCCATTTTGTCCTTAAGGTCAAGCGGAAGGATATTTTCAATTTTATTTCCCTCTGAAGCCGCCGGCGCCTGTTTTACAGCCGGCTTGACGGCGGGCTTAACGGCCGGCTTTGCCGCTTCAACGGGTTTTTGCGCGGGGGTTGCGGCCTCTTTTTGGACCGTCCCTGCCTCAAGCGCCTTGGTGCTATCCTGCTTTTCCACCGGCGAAACGCTGATAAAATCCTCGTCCTCGCCGGATAAAAAAGGTATAAAAACAAAAGCAGCTAATACCAATACTGCAAGTATTAACAGTTTAAAATTGGGCTTCATCATGCCTCCTAAATTTCAGGTCCCCCGGTATATCCCGGGCATCCTGCTTTTCTTCCACGGGCCAAATAACCCCGTATTTTAAAAAAAGCCGCGGTTATTTTGACGCCGCGTTATTAACCGTATTTGCCGAACTTTCGGGCCTGATATCCGGCCCGCCGCTGTTTTCTGAGGGCAGCCTGAAAAGTACTTCCCTGTCGCCCTGCCGCAGAAGCACTTCAAAATCACTTTTGAATTCGCCCGTCACATCCGCAATCTCCATGTCGTTATCGCCGTAAAGTTTCCCGTCTGTAAATATATACCCGAAACTTATGCCGCTCTTGGTCCTGAAAAGCGCGGTTTTTACGCCGTTGCTTTCGGATACGCCCTGTATGGAGAGCGTCGTTATATCGACCGCCGATATGGAGTACGATGAATCTTTTTCAAACCGCGGGACAAAAGGATCCCTGCTTGCCTTATTCTGAAATATATATATGGGTTTGACCGTGAAGTCATCCCCGCTGTCATCAGCCTGTATAAAGGCGGTGCCGGATAAAACGCCGAGAAACAAAACGCTTATCACTGCCATTATATACCTTTTATTTTTCTGTTTCAACATAAAATGCCCCGCCTATATGAAAGAATATATTTTAATGCTCATATCAATGCTTAAATTCTCTGACCCTATCCTGCCGGCGCTCCTTGCGTCCGCTTCGGAGAGGCCCCTGATAACGAGGTTTGACGAAGTTGTCAGCCTTTCTATGTATCCAAGCCTTGTGAGGAAATCACCCAGGTCCCTGAACGTGGCAAGGAACGAGACCCTGATCTCCATTTCCTTGTACTCGCCTTTGACCGTTTCTTTACCGGGTTCAAACCTGATGATGTTTATGTTCGATTCGGTGGCGCGCTTGGTTATCTCCCTTATGGTCTCCGAAACATTTGAGTCCTGCGGAAGCCTACGGTTTATAAACTCGGTCCTGCTTGATATTTCAGAGGCCCTTTTTAAGAATTCCGGGTACTTGGCCACCATGGTCCTGGCATCCTGAAGTTCCTTGCTTTTTACCTCGAGAATGGCTGATTTCGCCTTGTACTCGTCCATGGCCGGCATCATGAGTATCTTCACATAGACATAGAGAAGGGCTATTGTGACTATGGCAGCCACGAAAATGTTCTGTGTCTGCTGTTTCGTCAACTTTATAGCCGGCGCTCCGCCCTGTTTTCCTGGAGCCCCTCCGGGTGCTGGCTTTCTCGGTGCATCAGCCATTGCTTGTTCTCCTCGTATAAAGCCTTATTGCCTGTCCTTTTTGTAAAGGTAGCTTATTTCAAAATTCGTGACTTTCATGTTTCTCGCCGCGTCCACCGCATCCGCTATCTTTGCGGCCTTTATGTCCATGACGCCCTTTGACTCCTCGAGCCTCTTGATAAAATCCGCCACGATCACCTTTGAAAGAGTGTTGCCGCTGACATTGATGACAATGCCCTCGTCCTTTTCCTTTGTCTGTTCTATCTTGGTCAGCCACATGTCGGGCAGGAGCATTTCGCCTATGGAATCCAAAAGCTTCGGCCACAGGGCCTGGTCAAAAAGAAGGCTGTCCGCGACTTTTTTCTTTTTGGTGTAAACATCCTCCATGGCGTTGAACTTTTTAACCTCGTCGATCTTGTCGGCGAGCGATTTGGACTCGGCTTCGATCATTTTTATCTTCCGGTCTATCTCCACGTTCTTCTGGATCTGCAGAAAATATATGCCGATGAGTATCGCGACAGCCACTATGCCTATGCCGGCGCCGGCCAGTATCAACATCTGGACCTGTTTTTGTTTTTTTAATTTTTGGGGTATGAGGTTTATCTCAATCATTTTCCGGCCGCCTTCCTGAGGGCGAGCCCGAGCGCGACGTTAAAATGCACGGCGTTGGCGCGCAGATAATCGAAGTCAAAATTCTTTGAGTTTATATTGATGTTCTTGAAGGGATAGTTTATCTCGACCGGCATCCCGAGGCGCTCGGAGAGGAACCTGTCGATGTTCTTTATCTTGGAGGTCCCGCCGGATAAAAGGATCTTCTGGACGGGTTTGCGCTTTACCGTGGACTCGTAGTAATCAAATGAGCGCCGCACATCGTTCAGAAGCTTGTTCAATGCCGGCGTGATGGCCTCGAATATCCTGGACGACTTGTCGTCGTCGGAAGAAGGCATGGAATTCAAAAGGAGCGCTTCGCTTTCCACTACTATGACCGCATGCTGCTTTTTCATCTCCTCGGCCTGGGCAAAGCTTAAGTTAAACTCGCGCTGTATTTCCTTGGTGAAATTGTTCCCGCCTATATTAACGTCGCGGGTCAGGTGCGGTATGTCCTTTTCGCAGATGGTGATGGTGGTGAACTTCGCGCCCATGTTTATGATGGCGACGGTGTCCGCTTTGACCCCGGATTCGCTCTCGTCGTTGACGTTAAGCGAGTAGGCATTGCACAGGGAAAAAGAATCCACGTCTATGACCACTGGTTCCACGCCCGCGTCTTTTAAGAGCGCCAGGTGCTGCCCCATGGTCTCGTTTTTTACGGCCACCAGCAGGACCTCAAGCTTTTTCTGGTTCTCTTCCTCGATCTCGTTTAAGACCTTGTAATCAAAAACAACCTGGTCCATACCCAGCGGTATGTACTGCTCGGCGTCGTAAGGGATCATGTTTTTAAGCTCGTCCTCGGTCATGTAGGGCACTTTAATGTACCGTATAATCGCGGAGTCGCTGGGGATGGCAGTTACGACCTTGTTGACGCTTATATTTTTTTGCTTGATGATCTTTTTGATGGAATTGACAAACAGCGCGTGCTTTACATCCGGGTCCATCTCATCGGCCGATTCCGAAGAAACGCTGATAATTTCGGCGCCGGTAAGTTCAAAACCCTCTTTTAACTTTTTCAGCTTAATGGCCTTAATGGTCGAACTGCCTATGTCCAGACCTATAAGCTGATTTTCAAAAAGTCCCATTTACTCTCCCGGTAATTTTTTTGGCCGTTATACCCCGGCGCTTTAAAAAAATAATGCCCTCAAAATAAACGCCGCCGCTATGAAAGGCACGAAAGCGACCGCATCGGTCCTTTTAAGCTTTCCCAAAGCGAGCAGCAAAACCGCGCAGACCGCCCCTATTATGAAAGCATAATTTATTATTCCAATAATTTCCCTGAATCCGGAACAAAACCCCAGGGCCGCGGTCAGTTTGATATCCCCTTCGCCTATCTTGCCGTTTGAAAAAAAATTCAACGATAGGAGAATGAACCCGCCGGCTGTCGCCCCTATAATACCGTCAAAAACATTAATCCCGGGATTGAGGTTAAACACGCCGGTAATAAGACCCGTAATGATCAAACAAAGCACAATCCCGTCCGGGACTATTTTTTCGTCAATATCAATGAACGCCAGGAGTAGCATATATCCTACCATTATTATATAAAAAAAATAGATTTTTTCAAGTCCAAACTTAAGAAAAAAGATAACAAACAGCAATCCCGTGAGGAATTCGACTATTGGGTACCGCAGCGAAATTTTCGTTCCACAGTTGCGGCACCTGCCTTTAAGCAACAAAAAGCTAAAAAGCGGTATATTATCATAAGGTTTAATGGGTTTTTTGCATTTGGGGCAGGACGAAGGCAGCCTTCCGACTATTGATATGCCTTTGGGAATCCTGTAGATGCAAACATTCAGGAAACTTCCAATGCATAAACCCAGTATAAAAACAAAAAAAGCCGTTAATACAACGGTAATGGCATGCCTCCTTCGGGTAAAATCCCGCTATTCAAACCAGGTTTTATTATACCACAGTTATGAGAACAGGCTATGTAAATTATGAGGGGGGACGTAACCGGAATTACTTCGAAAACAAGACAGACCGCCTGTTATATTAATCCCGCTCGTCCTCGACGGTAGGCGAGGACGAGACCGGGGTTTGATGTTTGTAAGTTTTTCGTCGCTTAGTGCCCGTTAATTTTGTGCTTTCAAAATTTTACGGGCACTTATGTGAAACGCGAGTTCCTCAAAGCTAACAACCATCAATCAAAAAGGGCCGGCATTTCTGCCGGCCCTTTTTTTGATTCTTTTGTTTATTCGTACCCATACATCGAGTACAATGTTGTCTTTGTGTCTGTCTGGGCATTGTTTACCCAAACATCTCCTGATGCCACGTTGTATTTCCAGCCGTCCGTTGTGGTTACGATGTCGCCTGCATAACCGAATACGCTGACTGTTGCAACAGCAGTGCATGTGCCTGAAAGTTTCGTGCCGCCGCTGGGGTGTGTTACCTTCATGGACGGAACTGCCGACAGATAGTTCTTAAATAATACGTCTGTCAGGTTAAGCGGAAACACGCCCGTGTTGTCGCCGTAATAAATCGATACCGCTGACTTGATAGCGCCTACGTTGCCCTTTGTTGCGCCTTCTCTTGCTTTTTCAAGCATCTGGGCAAATTTCGGGATTGCTACCGCTGCCAGGATACCAATGATGGCAACTACGATCATGAGCTCGATCAAAGTGAAGCCTTTCTGTTTTCTCATACTTTCACCTCCCTTTTCTCTTTAAATTTTATTCCGGTTATAAGTAATATAACCTATTATTTAAGTTTTGTCAAGTTTTTTGTTACCTTTTACTAAAATCGCTTACCGGTCTGTTTTGCGATTTCAGTAAATTTAATACTATATTTCCAATAAATACCGGCCTTTCCATACTCTTCTATGTATTCCACCCACAATAAGATTAAAAATCGCAAACCAGACCTCAAATGCGATTCTTAATCTTATTGTTATCCGACCATTCCGCCCATGGAAAACATGGGCAGGAACATGGCAATAACCAGATAACCTATTACAACGCCTAAAACAGACATAATCATCGGTTCTATCATGGACATTATGGACTCTACCGCGGTATCCACTTCAGCGTCATAAAAATCAGACATTCTCAGGAGCATATCGTCCAGCTGCCCTGTTTCCTCGCCGACAGCGACCATCTGGGTAACCATGGACGGAAAAAGGCCCGTCGCTTTCATGGGTTCGGTCAGGTTCTGTCCTTCCCTGACCGCCGCCCTTGTGTCAAGAAGGGCTTTTTCAATTATTTTATTTCCCGATGACCTTGCGACAGTTTCCAAAGCGTCCAGTATCCCAACTCCGGATTTCAGCAATGTTCCCAGCGTCCTGGCGAACCTTGCCACGGTCTGTTTTTTCAAAAGAAGGCCGAATACCGGCAATTTAAGCATATATTTATCTATTATCATGGCGCCCTGGTCCGTCCTTTTTGCCACGTTAAACGCGAACGCCACAAGCGCCATGCCTATGACCTCGAATATCGCGTATTTTTGTTCAAACGCGCTGACATCGAGAAGTACCTGCGTCATGGGCGGCAGCGCGGTCCCGAAGCTGCCGAATACTTCCTTAAAAGACGGGACGACTTTTACAAGCAGGATTATGATGATTATCGTGGCTATGACCATGATAGTTATGGGATATGACATCGCGCCTTTTATTTTTGAGTTAAGCGCCTCTGCTTTTTCGAGGTATGTGGAAAGCCTGTCCAGGATCTGGTCAAGCGAACCGGAGAGCTCGCCGGCTTTAACCATGTTGCAGTACAGGGTATTGAATACGCTCGGAAATTTTGACATGGCGTCGGACAAGTTCGAGCCGCTTCCTATGTCGTCCCTTATCTTTATAAGGACGCCCTTGAACACCTTGTCCTCCTGCTGTTCCCCGAGTATATTCAGGGCCTGGAGCACGGGAAGCCCGGCTGATATCATGGTGGAAAATTGGCGTGAAAATATGGAAATCATGGCTGTCTTGACCTGCGGACCGGTGTTGAACATGGCCGCAAGCCCGCCCTGCTGGGTGACGGATATGACCACGAGCTTCTGCTGCTTCATTTTGTGCTGAAGCGTGGCTTCGCTGTCCGCCTCTATGACGCCGTCTATTACGCGTCCGTCCGGCGTTTTTGCCTTATAGGAAAATGTGGGCACTTAAAAAGCCTCCGTCAAAATATTTGTACTTTGAAAAAATCTAAAAATTACCGCCGCCGCCGCCCGGCCCGCCGGTTGAAATAATCCTCTGCAGGTCCTTTGTGTCGGAAGTCCTGGCGAATATTTCATTATAGGTGACAAGCTGCTTTTGGTAGAGTTCCGCGAGCGACTGGTTCATGGTTTTCATCCCGTAGTCCGTGCCTGTCTGCATTATCGAATATATCTGGTGGACCTTTTCTTCCCTTATTAGGTTTTTTACAGCCGCGTTCGATATAAGGATTTCAACAGCCATGGACCTTCCGGTTGAATAAGCCTTGGGGAGCAGCTGCTGCGACACAACTGCCTGCAGGGTAAATGATATCTGCGCCCTCACCTGCTGCTGCTGATGCGAAGGAAAAACGTCTATTATACGGTTGATAGCCTGCACCGCGTCCGGCGTGTGCAGCGTGCCGAAAACAAGATGCCCGGTCTCGGCTATGGTAAGGGCCGCCTGTATGGTCTCAAGGTCCCTCATTTCGCCGACGAGTATAACATCCGGGTCCTGCCTTAAAACATATTTCAGCGCCGAAGCGAAACTGGCAGTGTCGGTGCCGACCTCGCGCTGGTTCACTATGCAATTTTTATGGGTGTGAATATACTCGATAGGGTCTTCAATGGTCATAATGTGCCCGGCTTCATGCGAGTTGATCCAGTCTATCATGGAAGCGAGCGTCGTTGATTTTCCCGAACCGGTGGGGCCGGTGACAAGTATGAGTCCCTTGGGGGTTTTTACAATGTCATTTATGACCTGCGGCAGTCCAAGTTCGTCAAATGTAAGTATGTGCATTGGGATGTTGCGCAGCGCGGCCGCGACCGCTCCCCTCTGCTTGAAAACGTTCATCCTGACGCGGCCTATGCCTTCCACCCCGAATGAAATATCAAGTTCGTTCTCGCGTTCGAATTTTTCCTTCTGCTCGTCGGTCAGGATGCTGTAGATAATATGCTGGCAGTCGTCCGGCCTCATTTTCTCAAACTCAGTCTGGACCATTTCGCCGTCTATGCGCAGCATTGGCGGGACTCCCACGGTAAGATGAAGATCTGATGCTCCTTTTTCAAACATTACCCTGAGAAGCGTGTCAATATTTACCATCTAAACAACCTCCTGAAAAGAAAGTAGTGTAGTATCATGCTATGTCTATACATTATATCCAGTATCTTATATGATGTCAATTCAAAACTGCCATAAAACTTTCAAAACGTTTTTTACCATATTTTAATACATTAAAAACCGGTTTATTCACCTGTTATTTTTCGGATTGCCGCAATGTGGTCTTCTTTTACCACCAAAAACTGAAGCCCCACCCTGAATTTCCTCAAAACATCATCGCGCCTTACCCACTTGACTTCCGCAAATGTGGCAATATTTTCCCCCGTACCATTCAAAGATACGTCAAGCCTTACCACCTTATCCTGGCCTATTTCCTCGTCGCAGATAAGCTGGAGCCCGGATGTGCTTATATCCTCGGTTTCAACCCTGCGTTTCCTGTCGGCTTCCGGCCCTCGCTGTTCGAACTCGTCATTGGCCATGACCTTATAGGTCACGTTTAGTTTTGTCTGTGCCCTTTTATGTTTGCGCCTGTCAATGTAAATGTCGCCTTTTGGCATTGTTTACTCCGTTTCAAATTTATCAATACAACCAATTGTAGCAGGGGTTTTGTGTTTTATCAAATGTTATTATGTTTTTAAAGAGCTTAATTTAAAATTCAAAATTGAGAATTCAAAATTAAGGTGTCGCCTTGCTACCTAAATTATAATATTGCAAGGGCCACCTGGCCCGCAGCAATAGACGATAATTCTCAATTTTGAATTTTTAATTTTAAATTGCCTTATCCGGCGAAGATGTAGGCGTTCTTCCCGCCGATGTAAAATTCGATGGTGCCCCTGTCCGGCTTGAAATATCCGTTGCCGCCGTATATGCATTTTAACTGCCTCGATTGGCTCATTACGGCCTCCGGGATGTTCAGTTTCACGGATGCGTCATTGCCTTTGTTCACCACCACCAGCACGGTGTTTTCATTATTCTGCCTGAAGTACGCAACGACGTTCTCGCCCGCGTAAGACTCTATGAAAGCGCCGTCTTTTAAGGCGCCGAAGGTCTTCCTTATCCATATCATGTGCTTGTAGAATTCATGGAAGGAGTTGTATCTGTTGACCTTACCCCACTCCATCGGGCCTCCTGCCGAATGTTTTTCATATGAGTTGACCACTTCCCAGTCAAGGCCCATGCGGTTCTCCTCCTCTTTTTGCCCTTTTGTGGTGCCAAGCTCGTCACCGAAATATATCATGGGAGAGCCCGGGTACGTGAACTGCAGGGCCGAAGCAATCTTGAAGAGTCCCTCGTCGTTCCCGACATCGTAGAGCAGCCTGTTTGTATCATGTGTGGACACCAGGTTCCAGCTTGCGCGCAGTTTTTCCTCCGGGTACTCGGAATACATCTTCACCAGCTCGGCCATATAATTTGCCCCGTCGATCTTTCCGGTCAAAAAGTTGGCGGTCGTGCCCCTGAAAACATAATTCATCACCCCGTCAAGGCGCCCGTCGGCGAGGCACTCTTTTCCATAAGTCTCGACAACCTCGCCGATGAGAAGTTTGTCTTCGCCCGTCTCCTTTACCGCAACCCTTATCCGCTCAAGCGTCTTTGCCCCGAGCCGCTCGGCCACGTCAAGCCGCCACCCGTCCGCGCCCTGTTTGAGCCAGTACTTTACCACGCTGTTACTGCCGGAATAAAAGTACTCTATGACATCCGGGTTCTCCTGGTTCAGTACAGGAAGGGTTTCTATGCCGTTCCAGACCATTACGTATCCTTCCGCGTTTACCTGGTACATGGCTTTATGCTTTAAGTCTCCGGCCTTTGCCTTTTTATACCACTCATGTTCCGAACTGGTATGGTTGAATACGCCGTCTATGATCACCTTGATGCCTTTTGAATGGAATGTTTTTATCATTTCCCTGAAATCATTTATATCCCCAAAATGAGGGTCTATGGCCATATGATCGAGGGTGTCGTATTTGTGGTTGCTTAAAGCTTTAAATATGGGTGTGAGATAAACCAGGTCCACGCCGAGTTCTTTTAAATATCCGGAGGCGTATGCCGCGCCTTTTAAGTCGCCGCCGTAAAAACCGCTGTTGTGATGCAGTGTCGGGTCCTTTTCATGCCACTTCAGACGCGTAATCTTCTCGCCATAAGCGTCGCCCGTATATATTCCCTTTTTTCCCTGGGGATCTGGCACTGAAGACGCAAAAGAATCCACGAAACACAGGTATCCTATGGAATTTTTAGCCCAATCAGGTGTCTTGTCCTTGTACTCAGCCACAGGCGCCTCCGCGAAATTAGTCTGGCAATTATTATAAAGGAGAACGCGGTTGTGTCAATGGTTTTAAATAATGCCTGCCTTTATTTTTATAATATATTATTATGGCCCGAATTTTTGTATCCTGTTATTGGCCGAATCCGTGACATACACATTGCCGGCGGCGTCCACCGTGATACCTGTTACGCCGGCAAACTGGCCGGGCAGGGTGCCGTATGCGCCCCATTTATACACAAAAGTCCCGTCTGTCTTAAATTTTTCAATCCTGTTATTGCTGTAATCCGCGACATACACGAACCCGCGCGTCCCATCAGCTGCCAATTCAACGGGGTTTGTAAACTGCCCGTCGCCTGTCCCAAGGCTTCCCCATTGTGTCATATAGGTTCCGGTTAAATTGAATTTCTGTATCCTGCTGTTGCCCCATTCACAGACATATATAAATCCAAATTCATCGGCCGCCACGCCCTGCGGCGAGCTGAACTGACCATTACCGGTGCCTATTGTGCCCCATTTCGTAATAAATACGCCGGCGCTTGTAAATTTTTGTATCCTGTTATTAGATCCGTCAGCCACATATAAATTATCATATTCGTCAACTGCAAGCTCTATGGGGTTCAAAAACAACCCGTCCGTGGCGCCCATAGAGCCCCACTTCGTTATAAAAACCCCGTTATTCGTGAACTTTTGTATCCTGTTATTGTCAGCTTCGGACACATAAACATTCCCGGCGCTGTCCACGGCAATGCCATATGGATTGGCAAACTGGCTGTTTGCGGACCCGTAAGTTCCCCACGCTGTCAAAAATACGCCGGAGCTGTTAAATTTTTCCACCCGGTTGTTAAGCAGGTCAGTTACAAATATATTGCCGTTCCTGTCAACAGCGATACCCTCGGGCTTGTTAAATTGGCCGTTACCTGTGCCGGCTGATCCAGCCTGCATCTGAAATACATTCGTAGGCGCCGGTGTAAAAGTCTGCGTGACGGTCAGTGTGGCCGTGCTGGTCCTGGTAAGAGTTGTGGTATTTATCGCGGTCATTACAGGGGAAGGCGTAAACTCCGAAAAACCCGTAATGGCGGCGGGCCCGTGTTTTTTTGAGCAGCTGAATATGACAAGAAGCGATAATAATCCCATAAATATGACGGCGTTTTTCATTTAGTCCCCCTTGTTTTTACGATTATAACACAGAATAATATATTATGGCAACATTAAAGTAAGGCCCATGGGCCGGTCAACAATGCGAGGCAAACTTACCCCTGAACAAAATATTTGACACCATGGTATTGTATATACACGGACAGGGCCAGCAGAATGGCTGCGGCCGTATAAAAATACTTGCCCCGCCATATTTTCAAAATAAAAACCATAAAAATAACTGCCATAAGCTGGAAATCAAGGCTGTAACGGGATGCGAACTGTATCCAGCCGTTGCCCACCATCATTAATATAACTGCAGCGGTTGCCGCGCCTGAAATTGCCGCCGCTGCCATGGCAATCAAGTCATATTTTTCCAGGCGACCGGCAATCACTGTTCTTCCCGCCAGGATATTTTCCGCTCCGGACAAAAAAAAGTACGCGGCTGGAAAAATAAAAAAGAACAAAGGTGATGCCCACAGGAAACCGAAGCCCTCTGCCCCGTAAAGAAAGAAAGGAAACTTCACGGACAAAGGCATGGGCTTGAACACTTCGGAATATAAATTTTGAGGGATATATAAAAATGACGTAACCCCGTGCTTATGCACGTTTTGCATAAAATAAAGGTGTATATTGCAGTAATTTATCCCGTTATCAAACACCCTTCCGTCAAAGCGGGCAGCGTTATAGGCCATATTCCAGGCTGACGCGCAAACAAAAGGCAGTGCAAAGGCAAGCGAGTCGACAATTACATTTTTTATAAGGTCTTTACCACGATTTTTGATATGGATGGCGGCCAGTAAGAATATTGAAAAAATCAGGTCATTCCTTGTATACACAGCCGCGGAAAAAAACAACGAAGACAAAAGAAGGTTCATAGGCGATGTTCTGCCAAGCATAAATAAAATGGACGCCAGCAGGAATGTCTGGGCCATAACCTGGGAAATATACCACACAGACCCCAGCATGGACATGTAAAAATGCACGGTCCCGAATGACCAGAACACCGCCAGGAAAAGGACCTCAAGGGGCTTAAGACCCATCCCGTACTTTTTTGAAAACACAAAAAATAACAAAATTACAAGGGTTGTATTTAACGCCCCGAATGAAGCGGCTATCAGGTTGTCCTGAGTCGGGTTCCCCAAAGCGTTCAATCCCATATAAACCAAAGCGGGCACGGGCGGCCAGTAAAGGTAGAACTTGTTATTGTAAAATGCCAGGTCGGCTGTTTTCTCCCCGCTTGCCCTGTCTATATCAAGCCTGCCATGCGCGAAGGACCCCGCAAGGTCCTTGAAATAGTTGAATGGCTCGCCGCCTGTGCGTAGCCTGCCGCTGACGAACAAACCGGAGTAAAACAGCCAGGTAAGGACGGGCAGGAGGATAAGGATAATTGTGACAGTAATATTGGATGCCCTGTTTTTGCCCGTATCAGCCATTGATTTTTTTCCTCCGCAGCCATGCGTCCGTCTTCAAACGGTCCGTTTAAAAAACTACGCTGCGTGTATATTTTATCATCATGGACGGTAAAGGCAAGTTTAAACTGGCTCCGAAAAATCCATAATACTTATTTGACCGTTGAATATTATTTTATAACCCTCCGCTGGTATTTGGAGGTTGTGAACCCAGCGTTGACGTGGAAAATGTCCCGGTAATAAGATTTATATTATATGTTGAACCGGGCGCCAATGAGACGGAGTCCCATGTGTCGCTGTTTTTGGAACCAATCACGGTCACATTGTACGTGTCACTATCCTTCAATGCTATATTTACATTCGCGCTGTATCCGGCAGAAACCGAACAAGTTTGATTGAAGGTTTTTCCGTTCGAACATTGAACCAGGCTGATCCCAACCACGGTTTGCGGCGCCGGTGTGGGCGTCAAAGTGGGGCAAGGCCCGCCGCAATCGGCATTAGGGAGGCATAATCCGCATGGGACAGTCGGAACAGGCGTGGGTGTAGATGTGGGCGTGGGTACTTTAGTGAGATCGTTTGAAATGTTAAATGTGACATAATTAGAATCCGCAACGGGAGTGGATGGTGTTGTGTTCTTGCAGCCGGACACTATGAAAGACATAAAAGAAATAAAAACAAGTAATAAAACCGCAATTACCACTTTTTTCATTTTTGGAGTCTCCCCTTTATAAATAATATTCATATAAAGTAATTGCTTGCTAAATGTATTATATCGATTGTTAGATATTTTGTCAAGTGGCGTGTGGGCGAAGCGTTAATCTTGCACCGGCGGTTTACCCGCGGCTTCGCCTGCATAGTGAAACATTTCCGCTTTGCGGAATATTTTCACAGCGGCAGTTTTATTCCCTTTGCCGTATTCTTCCAGCGAAGCGGCCCTTAAAGCGTCCCAATACCTTGCCGGGATATTCGCCGAACCTTCGATATCCGTAAAATATCCTCCGCATAATCCCCTGTATGAATACAGGTCAAAAATACCGCTGTTTCCACGGGTATTCACGCCGTTAAGAAGGCCATCCAGGGTCATCCCCCCAAATGCGAGGCCGCACGTATAAATATTTTTCTTCCCGGAAAAGAACCGGATTATCCCGTCAATATTTCCCCGCATCCGTCCCGGGACGAGCTTAAGCCCCGGATGTGCCGACATGATCCTGCCGCACCCGCCGGGTGTTTCAAGCGAAGAATACGCGATAACTTCAAGGTCAGGACGTTCCTTTTCAACCAATTTCAGGTAATACAAAGGCAGGATATTTATGTCCCCGGCTGCTATAAGGACCGGGGCTGCTTTCATGGTTTTCAATATGTTCCGCCCGTAATCATAGGCAAGGTAATCGCTGCCAAGGTTATTCCTGTCGAAATTTGACAACCCGGTAAATAAAACAGCAAGGAGGGTTATGGCCGCGCAAATCATCCGCATCTTTTCCCTCAGCAGTCCCAGTGTATAATATATGCCCGCGGCTGATACGATCGCGGCAATATAAACAGCCGGAAGCAGGAATGTGGACAGGATATAAATCGGTTCGGATTTGAAGGCATTATAGACCGCCGCAGCCGCCAGGTCAGCAGACATGACATATAACAAAATATAAAAGGCTTTCCTTGACCTGCGGTACAGGAAAACAAGGCCCGGGACCATGAATGCGATCAGGAATGATATATCCGTGAAAATTTCCCTGGCGGCGGGTAAAACCTGTTTTACAAGATTGGGGCTGTTTATAAGGCCGGCAAGATATGGCCCGCGGATTATGTACCAAAGGAAATTAACAGGTGCGGAGCCGGTCTGCGGCATACGTATAAACAAATACAGATATGGCGACAGTCCGGTCAATAAAATCATAAGCAGAAGCCCGGCCCTTTTGGGGCCGATATCGGACCTGGCCGAAACCAATTTATACAGGACAATAGGCCCGGTGATTATCGCGCTGGGCCATTGGTTGGCGAGCGAAAGGCAGAACGCGAAGACCATAAGATAAAGGTACCTGTGTCCGGGCGCGTCAGGGAGCCTTAAGGAAGAATATATAACGACCGCTGTCAGCAGCAGGTTGAGGGCGTATATGCCGCCTTTAGCCTCTATTCCCTGGTTCCAGATAAGGTAGGAAATACCGGTCAAAATAATGCCCCAGAACCACATAGGCAGGCTCCGCCCCGGGGCCGCGCCTGCGTCCGTGTCCCGTGAACCCAAATATCCGGTTATGAGAAATGAAACAAAAAGCAATATCATGGTAAATAACAAACTGGTCAAATTAACCCTGAAAGCCGCGGATCCCAGAGGAAGCAAAGTCATCACTTTCCCGGCCATGGTGTACAAAGGATATCCGGGCGCGTGCTGTATCCCGAGCCTGAAACAATCAGTTATTGTCTCGGGCGAATCATCGCTTTTAAAAGCGGGAGGCAAAGTGATTATATAGAAGTACGCTGTCCCCAATATAAGAAGTAAAACCGCAATTGTTTTTTTCAATGCAACCTGCCAAGTTTTATTTGAGTAAATGATAATTGTCAATTCGTTATTATTAACCGTATTTTATCACCTCTATTTGTATTGACAAGGTTAAAATTCGATTGAAAGGTCTGTCGCTATATGGATAATCCTCGAACTTTTGGCTATCGATTGAACACTTACTAATAAACGAAAAAGAGCCGTTCTGCTTGTGGCAAAACGGCTCTTCCGAATTGGCGTCCCAACCTTGTTCTTCCTTTTTATCAAGCCCATGACAAAATATTTACTCGTATCTTTTCACCATACCCGAAATCATCTTCGCTATTTCTTCCAATTGTGCCCTTAACTTCACGCACTCCGGTTCGGATATGAAGCCTTTCTGTTTGGAGATTTCAAGCAAAGGTACGCACTCATGTGTGGAACCACGTGCTATGAAGAAAAAGTTTTTTTTGTCATTACCCGTGAATTTTCCATTGCCTTCGGCGATGTTGAGCGAGATGGATAAGGCGGCACGGTTTACCTGGTCAACGAGGTAGTAGGTTCCCTTCGGGAAGTGGTCGGTCAGGTTGGAGATTTGCTCGGCGAGGTCAACGGCCTTTTGGTACACGTGCAGGTTTTCAAATAGAAATGCCATTCTATATAACCCCCTCTATGAAATTATATCTTTGATATAGTACTATAAAGCAAAATGGGAGGCAAGTACAAAGGCAGGAAAAGTCGTTCAGATAGGTGATAGGAGAGAGTAGATAGGTGACCGAAAGGGTGGGTTTGAGTGGTAATCGATCGTGGGTGCCGCTTGTCGTTGGTTTATCTCCTATCACCTCTCTACTCTCACCTTTCTCGCCAAAAACGATGGCCAGCTTGCGCTGGCCATCGTTTTTGGCGTCCTCAGGGAGAATCGAACTCCCATTACCGCCGTGAAAGGGCGGTGTCCTAACCGTTAGACGATGGGGACACGCTCAATATTGTCTTCGCGCCGCAAATTTGCGGTTCAAATCCTTTTTTTTGTTTCAAAAAATCACATCATTCAAAACTGTGATATTATACAGATTTTTCCGTATTTTTCAAGTTTTTATTATGCAGGGCAAGGTCGTATAGTTCCACATAGTTGACCGCGGCAAGGTCCCAGGAGAAGTTCTCTTTCATGCCGTGCTGCTGCAGCCTTTCCCAGGTGGAGCGGTTTTTATACGTGTCTGTGGCTACGTGGATCGACCTGAATAGATCCCATGGGTTGTAGCCCTGGAAGACGAAGCCGTTTCCCTTTTTTTCCTTAAAATTATACTGTTTTATGGTGTCGGCAAGGCCTCCTGTTTCCCTTACTACCGGGACCGTGCCGTATTTCAATGCTATCAGCTGACCCAGGCCGCACGGCTCGAACCTTGACGGCATCAGGAACATATCCGAACCTGCGTAGATCCTGTGGGCTATGCCATTGTCAAATTTCAGGGACACCCCCAGTTTTTCCGGGAACCTCAATGATAATTCATGGAACAACTTGTGGTAATGCTCCTCGCCCGTGCCAAGGACCACAAACTGAAGGTTCAGCTTCATCATCTCGTGTATGATCGTCTCTATAAAATCCAGGCCCTTCTGGTCGTCAAGCCGGGAAACCAATCCCACTACGGGTACATTTTCATAATACTTAAGCCCGAATTCCTCGAGCAGTTTTTTCTTCACTTGCGTTTTGAGCTCCAAGGTTTCGGGCGTGTAATTTACCGGGAGCAGTTTGTCGGTTGCCGGGTCCCAGGCGGTATAGTCTATGCCGTTGAGTATGCCGAAAAGATCCTTATCGCGGCTCCACAGGACGCCCTCGAGGTGGTAACTGTACTCGTGCGTCTTTATTTCTTCCTTGTACTTTTCAGAGACGGTATTGATGACGTCCGAGAACACAATGCCGCCCTTCATGTAGTTTATCCCGCCGTAAAACTCCAGCTGGTGCATGTTATATATTTCCCACGGCAACCCCGCGTGCGATATCATGTCCTTGGAAGCGAAGCCCTGGTAGGCTATATTGTGGATGGAATATACAGTGGCTATATCTTTAACCACGGGATCCTGCGCGTAAATGGTTTTAAGGAACACAGGCACGAGCCCTGTGTGCCAGTCATTGCAGTTTATGACCTCGGGCACCCAATCGATGGCCCTTATCATCTCGATTATGGCCTTGGAAAAATACATGAACCGCTCGTTATTGTCCCAGTACTCGCCCTGCGGGGTGCGGTATATTTCTTCCCTGTCAAAAAAAGTCTTGCAGTCGATGAAATATACTTTGACATCGGAGCCCGGAAGCAGCCCCTCGTATATGTCCGCCGGGTGATCGGTCAGGGCTATATTGATATTGAACGATACGCCTGTTTCCTTTATGCCGTATTTCACGCGGTCTATCTTGCGGTAAAGCGGCATGACCACGCGAACGTCGTGCCCGAGGCTGCGCAGCGACTTTGGCAGAGCGCCGGTGACGTCGGCCAATCCGCCTGTTTTGGCGAAAGGCACGACCTCTGACGCGGCAATCAATATTTTTAACTTCCTCTGTTTACTGGGCTTGGATAACCTTCTCTCCATTATTTTCGGTTACCCGCCTTAACCCATTACCGCGTCTATTGTGTGTTCCTTGCCGTCCTTGAATATGGGAGCCTTGTTGCCTTTGATCTCTTTTCCGTCGACAACAAGTTTGTATACTCCCTTGTTTACTTTCTTCGGGTTCGTTACATTGATAAGATAAGTATTGCCTCTCCATACCCTTTTAACCTTGAAGCCCTTCCATGTCTTGGGTATGCATGGGTCTATGATCAGGCCGTCAAAATCAGCCTTAACACCCAGTATGTACTGTGAAGCGGCCACAAAGTTCCACGCGGCCGTTCCGGTCAACCAACTGTTCTTGGCCTGTCCGAAGTCCTTATGCTCTTTGCCCGCTATCATCTGTGAATAAACATACGGCTCTGTCCAGTGAATGTCCGCTATGTCATTGGTTGCTGACGGCAGTATGGTCTTGTAGTACGCGAACGCCTGCTCGCCGCGCCCGGCTATGGCTTCAGCGCACATTGCCCACGGGTTGGTGTGGCAGAATATCGCGGCGTTTTCCTTTAAGCCCCTCGGGAATACCGAAACATAACCGAGTTCCGGGTGGTACTGCGAATAGGCCGGGGAAAAAAGCACTATCCCGTATTTTGTGGAAAGATGTTTTTTGATCGAGTCCAGTGTCTGTATCATCCTGTCGCCTTCGGCAACACCCGATAAAACAGCCCAGGTGTTGGACTCGAGCCATATCTTGCCTTCCTCGCTTTTTGACGAGCCTACAGGCGTGCCGTTATCGTCAAAGGCCCTCATGTACCATTCGCCGTCCCAGGCAT
>PMTB01000047.1 GCA_003167475.1 candidate division FCPU426 bacterium
AGCAGCGGAAATTACGAGGTACAGGTGAACCTGGTTACAAATGAGGGCAAGCAGACAGTCGCGTCCAAGACAATCATAGTCCTCAGCGAAAATTCAAAATATATGGGCGATGTCGGCATATGGCCGAACCCGTACGTGGCAAAAGCGTCCGTAACAAAGCAGGTGAAATTTGTCTGGAACCCGGGAACCGAGGACGGCTGGATGAATGTCACGGTTTACACCATAGCAGGCGAGAAGGTCCGTTCCTTTAACGCGGCATTACAGTCCGGGTCCCTGACATGGGATCTAAAGACAAATGACAACAGCCTGGTCGGCAACGGTTATTATGTGGTGGTGTACGAATCCCAGAACACAAGCGGAAGGCTCGACAGAAAAACGCTGAAGATGGCGATACTGGGGAATAAGTAAGGCTGGTTCAAGTCCCCGTCAGTTTGTTGCGGGTGTTTTATTCCGGGTGGGTATTATTTACTTATTAAATACCGCCAGCGCGCCTTTAAGGGCAGTTTTTAGTTCCCCAAACGTCCTTATCTTCAGCAGTTTCTTCAGCAAATATATGGGCCTTCCATAAAATTCCTTATGCGCTTTCCTGTAGAATTCCTCAACTTTAACCGACGATACCGTGGGCAGTTCCATGACCGCGTTGGACAGGTCGTATAGGGACCAGTCCTTTGTCTTTAAGTAATTGTTCTTTTCCGCCCAGGCGTACATTTCCGTGCCCGGGTAGGGGGTTGTGATGTTGAAAAGCGCTATGTCCGGGTCGAGTTTCTTGGCGAATTCCAGGGTCTGCTGCATGGTTTCTTCTGTTTCGCCCGGATTGCCCAGCATGAACGCGGCCCTGCACTCAATGCCTATTCTTTTGGTCAGGGCCACCATTTCCACGGCTTTTTCCAGGGAAGTCATCTTTTTGATGTTCTTCAGTACCTGTTCATTGCCCGACTCTATTCCGTACATTATCTGATGGCAGCCCGCCTGCTTCATAAGTTTAAGCGTGGTTTCGTCTATGAAATCGACCCGGGCAAAACATACCCACGTGAGGTCCATCTTTTCTTCGATAATAAGTTTGCAGAACTCCTGCACCTTGTGTTTGTAGGTGGTGAAGGTGTCGTCGTAGAATGATATTTCCTTTATGCCGTAGTCGCGCTGCAGCATTTTTATCTCGTCTATGAGGTACTTCACCGAATGCATGCGTACGTGGCCGCCTAGGTATGACCCAAGGCAGAAGGTGCACTTGCCGGGGCAGCCGCGGGTGGATATCATGCTTATGACGGGCAGCCTCTTGTAGGAACCGAGCGCGGCTTTGTACTTTGTTACAGGAAGTAAATGGTACGCCGGGAAGGGGAGCGAGTCGAGGTCCTTGATGAGTTCGCCGTAGGGGTTGTGAAAGAACCGGCCGTCCTTTTTATAGGACAATCCCGGGACCTTTTCATGTTCCATGCCGTTTATCAGGTCAAGGAACGAATACTCTCCCTCGCCGCGTATTACAAAATCCACGTTGTCATTAACAAGCACGTCTTCCGGCATAAGGGTGGGGTGCACACCGCCCAGCACTATGGTTGATTTGGGGAACTTTTTCCTGCACTCCGCCGCGTTCTCCAGGGCGCTTTTGACGGTCATGGTCGTGGCCGTGATACCGATAAAATCAGGGGCATCCGCCACGGTGCCGAGCAATGACACAAAGTCAAGTTGTTCGGCTATGGCGTCGATGATCCTGACGCTGATGCCGTTCTTTTCAAGGTATGAGGCAATATAAGCCAGCCCCAGCGGAGGCATGGCGCCGGAGATCTTTTTCCAGATATTGCCTTCCCGGCTCATCCAGCTGGGGTTTATCAGAAGTACGTTCAACGCGGTTCTCCTTGGTTGTTATAAGTTGTTGTTTGTCATTGCGAGGAGCGAGTTCCTCAGCGACGAAGCAATCTCTGTACTTTTGTAGAACAATCAATTACAAAAAGTCTTATCAGTGGAACTGAGATTTCTATGTACCATGGACCGTAGGCTTCGTCGCCTTAAATCAAAACCGGCTCCTCGCAATGACGTTGCAGCAATAAAATGTCTAAAACCAGTACCTGACAAGCGTCCAGAGCGCCTTAAACCCGTCGATTGCCTTTATCTTTTTGCCCTCCGAGTAGCTTCTCCCGTAAAAACTGATGGGCACTTCATATATCCTGTATTTTTTCTTGAGTATTTTGGCGGTTATTTCAGGCTCTATCTCAAACCCGTTTGAATTAAGCTTCAGGCCCTTTATAACATCGCTCCGGAACATCTTGTAGCAGGTTTCCATATCCGTGATCAGCGTATTATAAAGGATATTGGTCAGGAAGTTCAATATGGTGTTCGCGATGTAATTCCAGAATAAAAACGACCTGTGGGCCCCGCCCAGAAACCTGGACCCGTAAACCACGTCGGCGTGCCCCTGAATAATGGGGTCAAGAAGGTGCACATAGTCGACAGGGTCATACTCCAGGTCGGCGTCCTGTATTATGGCGAAGTCGCCCGTGATATGCTTTATCCCCTCGCGTATCGCCGACCCTTTGCCGTTGTTTTTATCCTTAAACACCACTATTAATGACCTGTCATTTTTTGAAAGGGACCTCAATATCTCCCGGGTGCCGTCGGTGGAACCGTCATCGATGATTATAATCTCTTTTTTGAATCCAGTAAGGCGTGATTTTTTTACCTGCCCGACAGCTTCGCTGATGGTTTTTTTCTCGTTAAATACTGGCATTATTACGGATAATTTTTTCATCAGCGCGGTTTCTCCTGTTTTTTTAATGCATTATATGTTATCAAAAACCCGATGATAAGTCAAATTTTTATCGGGCAGGCTTATAACCCGCACAAAATGGTGGACGCGCGGCCGCTTATGGGTTAACATAGTCAAAATAGCACAGGTTCCGCGCGTCACCCGGCGCCGCAGGCAGCTCAAAAGGAAGGTAAAAAATTGCTGGATAAACTGACTTTTTTCAGGGATGTCAAAGTACGGTTTGTTTTTGTCGGCATCCTTAATACCGCTGTTGGTTATATCGTATACACAATCTGCATTTTTGGCGGCATGATATATCAGATAGCCCTGCTTGTTACATATATTTTCGGCATAGCCAACAGTTATTTATGGAATAAATATTTTACTTTTCAGGTCAGGCAGGCTTCCTTTGCCGAGGTACTGCGGTTTATTTCGGTTTACGCGGTCATTTACGGAGTCAATATCCTCATCCTTCATGTGTGCGTGGATATCATGAAGTTTAGCGCCTATTATTCGGGCATCGGGGTGCTGTCGCTTACGACCCTTGCGAGTTATTTTGCCCACAAAAAGATAAGCTTCAGGTACAAGCACGCGCCAAAGGCAAAATAGGGTTGTATATAAAGGCCTTTTTGCAATTTAATCTTGACAAATCCTAATGGACGGGTATGATATTATAAAATTTAAAAAAAAGACGGGGTATAACAGATGAATAAAAAGTATGCTTTAATGGCATTGTTTTTAATGCTTGTTTTGGTTGTTGCGGGATGTTCCAATGTCCCGAAGATAGTTCCGGTCTCTTCCGGGGATATGGTCGCGGTCCCGGCCGGCATATTTAAGCAGGTTGAAGGCAATTCGAATTTTAACCACACAATTTCCGCATTTAAGATCGGTAAATACGAGGTTACCTATGATCTTTGGTACTCGGTATCCAAATGGGCCCTGGCTAACGGGTATAATTTCACCTATTTGGGCAGGGAAGGAAATTCGGGCATACCGGGGGCGATTACGACCACGGCAAAATATGAACCAGCCACAGTATTCAGTTGGCGCGATATCATAGTGTGGTGCAATGCTTACAGCGAAAAGTCCGGCTTGAAGCCGGTTTATTGCGCTGATCCGGCCTTTAAAAAGCCCATCAGGGATTCCCGTTTTGGGAAATTTGGAAACATCATTGACACTGCCAGGGGAAGTTTTGACAATCCTTTTGTGAATTGGGGAGCCGACGGATACAGGCTTCCTACAGACGGGGAATGGCAATATGCGGCAAGTTACAAGGATGGCAAAACCTGGACGCCTTTAAATTATGCAAGCGGCGCGGCGGCTGACTGCTCCCATAAGGACGCGATTAATGAAGTCGCCTGGTACAGCGAAAATTCAAACCGGCGAATACACCCGGCGGGAGGCAAAAAACCCAACGCGCTCGGTATTTATGATATGTCGGGAAATGTCTGGGAATGGTGCTTTGACTGGTACGCGCCATATCCGAAAGAAGCAGTTGATTACAGGGGCCCGGCAAGCGGTACAGGCCGTATAGTACGCGGCGGATGTTACGGCGGCCCTACGGAATACATTGAGGTGGGCTTCAGGTCAAAATTAAGCCCGTTTGACGCGTCTCATCCCGAAATCGGCTTTAGGCTTGCAAAATCAAGTTAAATAAAGGCTTTGTTCAAACAGCTACGGCTGTTTTATTATAAAATACCGCGGGTTTCCATCCCGCGGTATTTTTATTTGCGGATTTTCCGAGATTGTCGGATAAGTTTTTATGATAGATCGTGTCCGGCGCTGACAAAATTTTTCTGTGGATTGTGCGCTGTATTATAAAGGGTTTTAGTGGCGTACAGGCCACATAAAAATTTTGTCAGCGCCGGACACGATAATGAATTACACGGATTTAAAGGGTTTTCCGGCAGTATCATTTGAGTTGTTGCCATGTATTTCGTTTTAAGGTATAATTATTTACAATAAAGGGCATAAAGCGCTGATATACAACTGTTTTTGAAGATTGAAAAGTTAAATAACAGTGATTATGCCGGCAAAATAAGGAGACTTAACCATGGATCTATCCGGTAAAAAGGTTTTAGTAACCGGCGCGGATGGTTTTATAGGCTCCCATCTGGCTGAAATGCTGGTGAACAAAGGGGCGGCTGTCAGGGCGCTGGTCCAATATAACTCTTTTAACAATTGGGGCTGGCTTGATGAAACGCCGCTGGCCCAAAGTATGGAGATCCGCGGCGGCGATATCAGGGACAATTTTTTTGTAAAAAAATTACTTAAGGACATTGATGTTGTTTTTAACCTCGCGGCGCTCATCGCGATACCTTACTCATATATTGCCCCGTCATCATACATAGAGACCAATATAAACGGCTCGCTTAACGTTTGCCAGGCCGCGCTGGACAACAATACGGCAAAAGTGATACAGATCTCGACGAGCGAAGTGTATGGCACGGCCCTGTATGTTCCCATAGACGAGAAGCACCCGATGCAGCCGCAATCGCCTTACAGCGCTTCCAAGATAGGCGCCGACGCGATAGCTTTGAGTTTTCATAACGCTTTTGGGCTTTGTGTTTCCATAGCGCGGCCGTTCAATACCTACGGGCCCAGGCAATCAGCGCGGGCCGTTATACCGTCAATCATCTCACAGATAGCGTCCGGGAAAAAGCAGATCAGGCTCGGCGACCTCTCGCCCACGCGCGATTTTAATTATGTTACAGACACATGCGCGGGACTGGTCAGCGTGGCTGAATGCGATAAAACAAAAGGCGAGGCTGTAAACATAGGGTCAGGCTCCGAAATAAGCATTAAGGACCTGGCTTTAAAGATCAAAGGCCTTATGGGAAGCGATGTCGAGATAATCAATGACGCGCAAAGGCTCAGGCCGGTGAGCAGCGAGGTCCAAAGGCTGCTTTGCGACAACACTAAGATGGCTGCCCTTACGGGGCACGCGCCCAAGGTTACGCTGGACAACGGGTTAAAAGCCACCATAGACTGGTTCCTGAAAAAAGAGAACCTGAATAAATATAAGGCGGATATGTATAATGTCTAAAAAAGCCGTAATTCTTTCCGGAGGGCTCGGGATAAGGCTGCGCCCCTTTACTGAAGTCATACCCAAGCCGCTTCTGCCCGTGGGGGAAAAAGCCGTGCTTGAGATACAGATCGAGCGCCTTAAAAAATACGGGTTTGACGATATATACCTGGCGACCAATTACAAGTCCGAATACATTGAGAATTTTTTCGGGGACGGGAACAGGTACGGCGTAAGGCTTACCATTAGCAAGGAAGAAAAACCGCTGGGCACGGCCGGGCCGATCAAACTGCTTGAGGAAAAACTCAAGGAAGGGCCTTTTGTCGTGATGAACGGGGATATATTGAGCCTGGTTAATTTTCAGGAAATGTATGATTTTGCCGCGGGCAACGACGCCATGCTGACGGTGGCCGTTAAAAAAATAATAACCCCGTATGCCTTCGGCAACATAATATCCGAAGGCGACAGGGTGGTTAAGATAGAGGAAAAACCGGATATTATAACCTACGCGCTGGCCGGGATATACATCATGAAGCCGGGTATAATGGCGCTGATACCGCCGGGCGAATATTTCGGCATGGATAAGCTTATCATGAATATGCTTTCCGGCGGGGAAAAGATCTACAAATACGAAATACACGATTATTGGCTGGACATCGGAAGTATCGACGACTACTCCAAGGTGCAGGACGCCTATAAAAATTTAAAGGATAAATAAGGATAATTGATGCGAATTTTAGTCACCGGATCCGACGGATTTATAGGCGCAAAAGTATGCTCAAAACTGCGTGAAAAAGGGTTTGAGGTGGAAGCCCATACCCTGGCTGTTTCAGACATAGGAACTGGCATCCCGGAATATAAGGGCATTGATTGGGTGCTGCATCTGGCTGCTTTGACTTCGATCAGGGACAGCTGGGACAGGCCGGGCGATTTTTACAATATAAATTTCATGGGGACCCAGCGGGTCCTGGAAGTATGCAGAAAAAACAATTGCGGGATGACATTTATGAGCACGTATGTTTATGGGCATCCAAAGTACCTGCCTGTCGATGAGGCACACCAGGCAATGCCCAATTCGCCTTACTCGCAGACAAAATACCTGGCCGAGCAGCTTTGCGGGTTTTATTCTTCAAATTATTCCATTCCATGTGTGATTTTGAGGCCTTTTAATATTTACGGCCCGGGGCAGTCCGGCGGGTTTCTCGTGCCATCCATATTCGCCCAGGTCATGGACCCGTCAACAGACGAGGTCCGGGTGGAAAACCTGCGGCCAAAGCGGGATTATGTATATGTGGATGATGTAGTCGGAGCCATAGTGTCCACAATAGGAAGGAAAACCGCAGGCGTGTATAATATCGGCACAGGGGTGGCCACGGGTGTTGGCGAGCTCATTGAGGCCGTATTCAAGGTTACGGGGATAAGAAAAAAAGTCATTTCCGTTGATAAAATAAGGCCGGACGAAGTTCATGAGATAACGGCTTCATACAGGAAGATAAACGGGGACCTGGGATGGGCTCCCGCGACCGGGCTCGAAGAAGGCCTTAAAAAAACTTTTCTGGAGAGTATCAGCGCATGAAAAAAATCGACATTGTCCTGCCGGTCTATAATGAGGAAGGCGGAATCGGAATTTTTCACAGGGAACTGAACAAGGTCCTGAAGACCCTTGGTAAAAAATACGCCTTTAAGATAATCTATGTCGTCGACAAATGCCTGGATAATACGCTTGAAGTGCTGAAAAAGATATATGACGCCGAAAAAAACGTGTCCATTGTCAGCCTCTCGCGCAGGTTCGGGCATCAGATATCCCTTGTGGCCGGTATAGACCACAGTTCAGGCGACGCCCTTATTATGATGGATTCCGACCTGGAACACCCTCCCGAAATCATCCCGAAACTGCTGGAACAGTTTGAAAACGGTTTCGATATTGTAAATACCAGGAGGGAATACAGCGGAAAAGTGTCCTTCCTGAAAAAGTTCACCTCCGGGCTTTACTATAAGATACTTAATTACCTGTCCTCCGAGCCGCTCGAGGAAAATTCGGCTGATTTCCGCCTGATATCCAAAAGAGTTGTAGGGGTTTATAAGAAAAGCATACGGGAGCATAATCAGTATCTCAGGGGCCTGTTCAGCTGGATAGGATTTTCGCATACCACCATCCCCTATATATCAGGCATAAGGGTCCACGGCCGCAGCAAGTACGCGCTCAAAGAGATGCTCAATTTCGCGGTCTACGGTGTGGTTTCGTTCTCGAAAGTCCCGCTTAGGATATCCATAACGCTGGGATTTATAACCACGCTCGCCGGGCTGCTGTACGGTATATTCAGCGTTTATTATTATCTTTTTATAAACAGGACACATATAGGCTGGACGTCCACGATTACGCTTATTGTGTTCTTCGGAGGCATACAGTTGACCGTTCTGGGGGTGATAGGGGAGTATAAAGCGGGCATATTTGACGATGTCAAGAACCGCCCGTTGTATCTGGTGGATAAATATTTTACGAGATCCCGCAAAAAATGACGCCAAATTCAAATCCCCCAAAACCGGCTTGCCAGATCTGCGGCACGCCGATGGACGGGTATAACTTTGAGGGTTTTTATAAATGCCCCGCATGTTCTTTTGTAACCGCCGGCGTGACACTGACTAAAAAGCAGGCCGAGCAACTTTACTGCGGCAGGTATTTTAACGGCGAAGAGTATGCAGACTACGTTTCGGATGAGGCTCTGATCAAGAAGAATTTTCAGGACAGGATGAGGACGCTCTTAAGGTTTGTTCCGGATCCGGGCGCAAAAAGCCTGTTCGAAATAGGTTCAGCGTACGGTTTTTTTCTTGAAACCGCCGCAAAGCACTTCGGAAAAACAGCGGGGATCGATATTACCAGGGAAGGCGTTGAATTCGCCGTAAAGCGCGGCAACAACGAGTTTAAGGGCGAGTTCCTTAAATTTAATAAGCTCGGAAAAACAGATGTTTTCTGCATGTGGGATACCATTGAACACCTCTCAAAGCCGGCTGAATATATCAAAAAAATAGCGGCTCACACCAAAACCGGCGGCCTGCTGGCCATAACCACGGGGGATATAGCGAGTTTTAACGCCAAATTCAGGGGCGCCAGGTGGAGGCAGATACACCCGCCGACGCACCTGCATTATTTCTCCGTGAAATCGCTGACATACCTCCTGAACAGGAACGGTTATGAGGTTGTTTACGCCGGGCACCCGGGTCAATATGCGAACCTCGGGAATATTTTCAAAATAATGTTCGTGATAAGGAGCAGGAATGAGGCCCTGTATAATTTCCTTAAGGGCGTCGGGCTGGCCGCGCTTAACATATATTTTAATATGTTCGATCTTGTCTATATTATAGCAAGAAAGGTCCGGTAAGGGTACGGGATTGACAGACAACTTAAATTTGATATAATTATTATATGACAAAACGAGGAGTTAATTGATGAAAATAGCACTTGTCAGGCCGACTGTGAACACCGCAAAACACAGTTTTTTCGCTTTTTCATTTCCTACAGGGCTGGCCGGATTGGCGTCATATCTGAAACAATTCAACATTGAGGTTGAAATATGGGATTATGACGATAACCCCGGGGAATTGGCCAACCTGCCGGATAGGATCAGGGAATCAAAACCTGATATCATAGGGGTAAGCTGCATGACACCGACCATAATACGTGGGGGGATGATCGCGGACACCATTAAATCCGTCAACCCTTCCATTATGGTGCTTGTCGGCGGACATCATTCCACGGCCCTGCCCGAGCGCACGCTCAATGAGTTTCCGTCCTTTGACGCGGTGGTTGTCGGCGAGGGAGAGGAAACACTTCTTGAGATCTGCCAAAAAATGGTATTTAAGGATGTAAAGGGAGTGGTATACCGCGGCGAAGACGGGAATATAATCAGGAACGCCCACAGGCCGCTTATAAAGGACCTGGACAGCCTTCCTTTTCCGGACCGTTCATATTTCAATCTTCACAAAAAAAGAAAACTTCATTTCAGCAGGGGGTTATCCGAGGATTCATTCATGATCACCGATGTGTATTCTTCCAGGGGCTGCCCCAATATCTGCACTTTCTGCGCGGTGAATTTCGCGCACAGCACCGAAGGGATCAAGTACCGTATGCGCAGCGTGGAAAACGTCCTGATGGAAGTGCGTGAATGCAAGGAAAAATACGGGTTCAATCATATAAGTTTTATGGACGATACATTGACCATAAACAAACAGCGCGTCATACAGATGTGCGAGGGTCTGAAAAAGATCGGCCTTAAGTCATGGAACTGCTGCGCGAGGGTCAATACCGTGGATAAAGAAATGCTCAAGGCGCTTGTGGACGCGGGATGCAGGAAAATATCTTTCGGCGTGGAATCCGGCAGCGACAAGGTCCTTAAGCAGATGAAAAAAGGCATAACTGTGGACCAGGTACGCAGGGCCTTTGCCATGTCGAGGGAACTCGGGCTGGATATTGCGGAAGGGACGTTCATGGTCGGCGGCGCCATTGACGAGACGCCGGAAGACGTCGACCTCACCATAAAACTTATAAAAGAAATAAAGCCGGATTATATTTCGGCATCCGTACTTGTGCCTTTTCCCGGCACCGAAGCCCATAAACAGATGGCGGAAAAAGGGTATATATTCAGCGAGAACTGGGAAGACTACCTGATGCTTTCGGATAAGCCACAATGGCGCACAACTTATTTCAGCCCGGAAGACCTGGTTAAGATGCAGAAAAAGATACTTACGTCGTATTATCTCTCCCCGGGCTATATATTAAAGCGGCTGACCCACCTTAAAAATCCGGGTGAACTGAAATATCTGATGCGGATGGGTTTAAGTTTTCTTGATTTCTTTTATAAGCGCAAAGACAAAGAATAGATCATCGGGATGCTTTTTAGCCACAGCGGTTTATACACGTAAAGGTTTTTAAGCGCCGGCATATTTGTCCGGCACTTAATTTTATCAGGAGGAAAAATGAAAAGGGAAATAATTAAATCCGTTGTTTTCACCGTTCTGGCGTTGCTGGCATATTATCTGAAAGGGCCGTGGTTTTATCCGGCGGCATTCGCCGCCCTTGTCGCCGTAAATTGGGAAAGGATAAGGGAAAAATTTGTACCTGCCGTGATACCTTTAACGGCCGCGATTTTTTATATACTTGTCATAGGGGTGACTTTCGGTTTATACGCGAAAGACAACTCCGCTTTACCTGTATTTGTGGCTGTTTTTGCGTCTTTGGCCATGCTGGCATTATTCTTGATAATCAACAAAGGCACGGACTTAAGCGGGGAATCCGTCAGGGTATTAAGGGAACAAAAAACATCGTTGTTTATTTATAAGGCTGTTTCGGCCCTGCTTCTGGGCGTGGGCGCGTGGTATCTCCTGAAATACAACCTGACTTTCCTGTCGGCTCTGGTTTACGCGGTCTGTTTTTTTCAGCTTTTATTTTTATTGCCGTACGAAAAGACTCTGGCGCAGCCGTTAATCGTTGAACAGGAAATAAAAACGGCGGAACAGCCCCCACCGGCGTTTGACATTAACACCCTGTTTTCGCTTGTAATGGTGATGATCATCATGTACAGGGCTTTTGTCATGTTTACCCACAACCTGAGTTTTGAAGGGCTGATATTCCGCCTTATACTTGCGGTCATGTTTTCCGGAGTGATATTCTCGTTCGGAAAGGACGTTTTTTGGGAAAGCAGCGCGCCCGACGGCAGGGACCTGAACCTGTTTGATTTTTTATTTATGGCATGCCTGTTCGGGGTTTCATTTTATATAAGGACCAAATTGCTGCAATATCCGGGTTCCGGCGGGGATGATGTCTGCATGCTTCAGGCTGTGGGCAGGGATTGCGCGAACATGAAGGCTATTCCGGTCTTTGACGCGGATTCGACCGTATTGATCCCCACGCTGCTATTCTGGATGATCAAGCATTTTATGGTATTTACCGGCGGGAAATTGACCCTTATCACGGCCAGGCTGCTTTGCGCCTTCGTCGGTTCTCTTGAAGTTGTGTTCATGTACCTGCTTACCGTTGAATTGTTCAAAAAAAGGGTGGCGGTTATCACCGGCATCATGCTCAGCGTTCTTTTTATACATATTTTATACAGCCACCAGACGGTTGGCGTTATCGAAGTTACCATGGCCACAACCGCCGCTTTTTATTTTTTTATGCGCGGCATACGCAAGGGAGGCGCGGTAAACTGGATAGCGTCGGGTATTGCCCTCGGTTTCGGGCTGTATTTCTATAATGCCGTGAAATTTGCGCCGATAATAATGGTATTTTTTGTGCTGCTCAGTGTCCTTCCGGCGAAAGAAAGAAAAAAGGAGTTTTCCAGGCTTTTCCCGGGGCTTCTGGTTACCGGCATTACAGCCTTCTTGTTTTTTTATCCGGTGCTGGAATACGCGGTCGGCCACCCGGCCAACTATCTCGAAAGGATAGCATACACGTCCATGTTCAAGAACGGCGCGACACCGCTGCAATTCGTGCAAACCATGGTCTATCAGATCGAATTTACGATCCAGGTATTATTTTATGATAATTTTGACTATACCGGGCTGTTTTGCATACCGGGCAGGTCGATTTTTAACGGGGTAATTACATTTTGGTTCTTTATTGGGCTTGCAGGCGTGATTTTCCTTTGGAAGCGCAGGTCTAATTTGCTTCTCCTGTCATGGATCGCGATAGGCGTGCTTCCGGCCCTGTTTTCTTCGTATTACAACGGAGGCGTCATACGCGCGCTGCTTGTCATTCCGGCCGTTGTCATAATCACCGGGCTTGGACTGGAGCTTATGCTGGGCGGCATCGAAAAAGCCCTTGGAAGGAGCGCAAAACTCGCGACGCCGTTAATTGCGGCCGTTGTGCTGCTTTTTGTTGCTTATACCAATTTATATGATTTTTTTAACGTCTATCTGAACAACCCGGACGTGAAGATCCGCTGGTGCACCAATTTTGTAAATATGGGGGAAACAGTCTCGAAATTCAAAAAAACCAATTATTTTGACTCGCTTTATTACTGGCAGCAGAAATGCCAGTATTACGAGTATATACAGAACAGCGTCGGCGTATACAGCAATAAGCTGGACATATCCCAGCTGGGGTTTGACTCCATATACAATAACGACGGAAATAATGCCGCCATAACCGCGGAAGCGCTCAATGAGAAGAGCATCCTTATCTACCGGGAATATTTTCCGCACGCGCAGTTCAAGACATATTACAATCTTGAGTACTGGTTTTTTACAAATCCGACAAAAGCTTACACGGACACTTTTGACTGGAAATACCCTTCCAAAGAGGCAAATGAGTACAATGTGCTGGAAAGGCACCTTGTGCCTTACGACATTGATTCCGGCGCCAAACCGTACATAGATTTTATTGTATGCTACATCCCTTATGAGGATATAAAAAACCTTTATGGGCTTAATGCGACTTACTATAAGAAAGGCGCGCTGTCAGGAAAAGGCATAACCGACGGGTACATAAGAATGCCCGAGGCCGGATGCGACAGGGTGGAACTGGAGGGTCTCATCTTCGTAAGAGTCAGCGGTAAATACGCTTTTAACGCAGACCCGGCCGGCGCGCTGGAAGTATATGTGGACGGGATAAAACGCGACAACTCCGGGGTCGAACTTATCAGGGGTTTAAACAGGATAAAGATGGTTATTTCATCCATTAAGGATAAGGACCCGGTTTTGAGTATTAAGCTGCCGAACAGTCCGGCGTTCAGCGCGATCGCCTATAAAGATGTGATTAAGTCCGGCAGGATATTCGGCCTGGCCTGC